>NZ_JAASRO010000001.1:5432787-5749181 GCF_011761605.1 Kribbella shirazensis
GGTAATGTTTTGGGATGCGTGCCGACCGGTTGGTCTCGATGGTGCTGCTGCTGCGTCAGCGGGGCCGGCTGACCGCGGACGTGCTCGCCCGCGAGCTGGAGGTCTCGACCCGCACGGTGCTGCGTGACATCGAGGCGCTGTCCGCGGCGGGCGTCCCGGTGTACGCCGAACGCGGCCGGCATGGTGGGTTCGCGTTGCTGCCCGGGTTCCGGACCGAGCTGACCGGGTTGAATCACGACGAGGCGCTGGCGTTGCTCACCGCCGGATCGGGGCGCGGTGAGCAGGTGTTCGGCCTCAGTTCGGCGCTCGCCTCGGCCATGCGCAAGGTCGTCGACGCGCTCCCCGAAAGTCATCGCACCACTGCGAGCGAGGCGGCCCAGCGGATCCTCGTCGACCCGGAGACGGACCTGCTGTCCCGCCGGCTGGTCACGAAGGAGGTCTCCGACGCGACCATGCTCGAGGTCCGGCGCGCGGTGCTGGCGGGCCACAGATTACGCATCCACTACGCGGCCACTGGTAAAGAGCCCCATTGGCGCACGGTGGACCCGATCGGCCTGGTCACCGTACGGGACCGGGGCTATCTGCTGGCCAGAAGATCCGGCGCGGATCGTACCTACCGACTGTCCCGGCTGCTCGCCGCCGAGGAACTCCGCGAACCGGCAGCGCGACCGAGCCGCGTCGACCTGGACCGCATCTGGCGCGACCGGGCCGCCCAGTTCCTGTCCGTTGGTCACCTCACCGTGCTGGTCCGGGTGAACCCGTCGCGGCGCGAGGACCTGCTGAACGCCGCCGTAGCGGTCCGGGCCGAAGTCCCCGACCCGGACGGCTGGCTTCGGCTCGAGGTCACCTTCCAGGACTCCTGGCACGCCGAATGGGCCCTGTGGCAACTCGGCACCAGCGCCGAAGCCCTCGCCCCACAGTCGCTACGCACCGCTATCCATCACCGAGCCAGCACACTGGCCGAGCACTACGCCGGTTCCTGAGAGGTTGTTCGGGCCAGCCCGCACGAGGTCCGATCTGCACGTGGACAGGAGGTGTCGAGCGGTCGGGTAGTGCACTTGAGCGTGAAGGTGTCCGCGTGTACAGCGTCTCGCGGGTGCACTACCTGTCGAGCTCGCACATCGCTCGGGCACGCCCGCCGTCGCAGGCTCAGCGCTCGGTCGGATCGCCGAGTACGGGTTTCACGTCGACGACCGGGGTGCCGTCGAGGGCTTCGAGGTGGTTGACCTGGATCCGGAGGCCGTCGATCGCGAGCACCGCGACCCGGTGCAGACCGAGCGGATTCGGCCGGTCGGGTGAGCGGGTGCTGAAGACGCCCGTCGGTGGACGCGACTCGTCGCCCCTCGGGTGGACCGTCTGCACGGTGCGGTCCGCTCGGTCGAACCAGGTAATGAGGATGAGCTCGTCACCCGCGCGGACGTCGGCGAGGGCTGCGCGGACGGATTCGTCGAAGTCGATCCAGGCGTCGGGGGCACCCTCGTCGCCCTGGCGCGGCGCATCGGCGCGCGAGGCGAGGGGCGATTCGACGTACCCGATCGGGTGGACGACGAAGCCGTCGGGAGCCGGCGTCATCGCGGATACCTGTAGACGGACTGGAGGGGCTCGCCCGGGGTGTGGATGTGGAAGGCCAGGCCGGGGTGGGCTGTGGGGTCCACGACGGAGCCGGTGCCGGGTTCGAAGGGGAGGGGGACGGTGGAGCGAATGCCGGGGGCGCCGAGGACGGGATGGCCGGCGAAGGTGGTGACGATCGCGTTGTGCACGTGGCCGGTGAGGATCGCGGTGATCGGTTTGCCGGTCAGGACCTCGGCGAGCGGTGCGCGGTCCTCGAGCTGCCACTGGTCCATGACCGGATGGTGCAACTGGAGCGGTGGGTGATGCATCGCGACGAAGACCGGTCCATCGAAGGGTTCCCGCAGTACGCCGTCGAGCCAGGCCAGCGAGTCCGCCGACAGCAGACCGTGGTCCGCGCCGGGCACCGTGCTGTCCACGAGGACGAAGCGCGCGGATCCGACGTCGCGCACCTGGTGGACCGGGTGGCCGCCGCCGGGAGAGTCCACGAAGGACGCGAGCCCTTTTCGCAGTGGCTCGCCGACGTCGTGGTTGCCGGGCAGCACGAGCACCGGCACCTCGAACGCCAGTTCCCCGGCCAGTTCGTCGTACTCGGACGCGAGCCCGTGATCGGCGAGATCCCCGCTGACCAGTACGACGTCCACCGCTGACGCCTGGACGTACGACGTGATCTTCCGGAGCCGCGAGCGCGCCTCCTCGGTTCCATCGAGATGCGGGTCACTGAGATGCGCGATCACGTACATAGCGGCACATTAACCGCAGAAGCCCGGCGGCAGTGCACCACAGGGGACCAGCCCGCCGCGCTCCAGCACCGGCCGCGCCTCGGTGGAGCGCAGGTAGTCCAGGAACGCCGCGGTCAGGGACTTCGCCTCAGGCGCCCCGTAGGTGTAGGCGTGCTCGACCTCCCAGAACTTGTACGAGCGGTCCGCCACCTTCGAGGTGTCTGGTACGACGTCGTCGATCGTCGCCGCCGCGATACCCGGGAACTTCCGGGCGCTGCCGAGTTCGGCGTACCCGATCGCGCCGTCGATCTCGTTCACCCGGGTGAGCAACTCGTCCGTCGTACCGACCTCACAGCGGTGGTACTTCGCGACAGCGTCGTCGTCGCTGCGGCAGTCGTCGGAGGTGATGCCTAGCTCCTGGCTGCCGCCGAGGACCTTCTCGCGGAACACGAGCCGTGAACCGGAGTCGGGCCCGACCCGGCTCACCATCCGGATCGGCAGGTCCTTGCCGCCCAGTTGCTTCCAGTTGGTGACCTTGCCGCTGTAGATGTCGCGGAGCTGTGCCGTGGTCAGGCCCGTGAGATCGGCCGCTCGGTTGACGACGACCGCGAACACGACGACCGCAACCGCCTCGCCGCCGAGATTCGGAGCGTCCTCGGCCGGTCCGTCCGACATCGCGATCACCTTGCCCGCCGCGGCCGGGTCTTGCCTGCCCAGGGCGCCCAGGTCGCGGACGCCGCTGCGGCTGCCGTTCGCCGCGATCGTGATGTCGGCCTCCGAGCACTCGCTCGCGTACGCGCTGCGCAGCTCGGTCATGGTCCGCTCGACCGCAGTCGAGCCGATCACCCGCAGCTGGCCCGACCGGCAGTCGTCCGGCGGCTGCAGGACGTCGACGAGGAAGAACGCGACGAGGGCGCCGACCAGCACCAGCGTCGTCGCCCCGAACATCAACGTACGGCGACCCGGTCCACGCGGCCGCGGCTCGTGATACACGCCGCCGTTCGCACCGCCGGCCAGGTACCCCGAGTGCTTGACCTCCTTGCCCTTCCCGGACAGCACGAGCAGGAACTTGAAGTGGTCGCCGCGGTTGATCGCGAGCTTCGGCACGGTGAGCGTGTCGGTGTCGACGTACTCGGCGGGCTTCATCCGGCCCTCGATCAGGCCGCCGAGCGTGTCCGGGTGCGACTCGACCACCTTCATCCGGACGATGCTGCGGCCGGGGAAGGTGAACTGCACCATGCCCTGCATGTCCCGGGGCTCGATGTCGGTGCCGGCGTTGTCCAGCCGGAGCAGCACGATGCTCGGGTCCTGGACCACCTGGCCCTGGTGCCGGACCTCGACGTCGACCATCTCCCGGGCACGGTTCTGCCGCGGGTGCACCCCGATCTGCGCGTCCACCTGGACCCGGTACACGAGGCGTTTGCGGCGCCACAGGTACCGGTCGAGCAGCCAGATGATCGAGGTCCCGATCAGTGTGACGGCGGCGATCACCGTCTCGATGTTGATGCTGCCGAAACCCGAGAAATCGAACAACGTGCCCCCACTTCCGCGTACACCGAACGCTAGTGGCCGGTGGTGAACGCCCGCTTACGGCGCGATGACGGGCGGGGTGCCGACTTGGCCGGGTGCGGCCGGTCTGGGAGATTGGCGGCATGGCTGAACAGGTGGACGTGGTCGTCGTCGGGCTCGGAGTCGGCGGGGAGGAGACGGCCGGCCGGCTGGCGCAGGCCGGTCTGCGGGTGGTCGGCATCGAGTCGAGGCTGGTCGGCGGCGAGTGCCCGTACTACGGGTGCATTCCGAGCAAGATGATGATCCGGGCGGCGAACCTGATCGCCGAGACCCGCCGCGTCGACGGCATCGCCGGTTCGGCGACCGTGGAGCCGGACTGGACGCCGGTGGCGAAGCGGATCCGCGAGGAGGCGACCGACACCTGGAACGACCAGGTCGCCGTCGACCGCCTGGTGAACAAGGGCGCGACCGTGATCAAGGACGTCGCCACGATCACCGGCCCGGGCACGGTCCGCGCCGGCGACCGCGAGTTCGAGGCGGCCCGCGGCATCGTGATCGCGACCGGGACGGTGCCGTCCGTCCCGCCGATCGAGGGGCTCGCCGGTACGCCGTACTGGACGAACCGGGAGGCGATCGAGGCCGAGACGCTGCCCGCGTCGCTGGTGGTGCTGGGCGGCGGCGCGATCGGGATGGAGCTCGCGCAGGTGTTCGCGCGCTTCGGCGTCGCGGTGACCGTCGTGGAGGGTGCGCCCGAGGTCCTGCCGATGGAGGAGCCGGAGTCGGGTGTGCTCGCGCGTGAGGCGCTGGAGCGCGACGGCGTGACGTTCCGCCTCGGCGCACACGCCCAGAAGGTCGGGTACGCCGGTGACACCTTCACCGTGACGCTCCCGGACGGGTCGACGGCGACCGGCGAGAAGTTGCTGGTGGCAACGGGACGCCGGGTGGCGACCGCGGACCTCGGCGTCGACAAGCTCGGTCTGGACCCGGCGGCGCGCCGGATCGAGGTCGACGAGCACGTCCGCGCGGGCGACAAGGTCTGGGCGGTCGGTGACGTCACGGGCGTGGGCGCGTTCACCCACAACGCCATGTACCAGGCCGACATCGCGGTCCGCGACATCCTGCAGGAGCCGGACGCGCCGACCGCGAGCTACCAGGCGATGCCGCGCGTCACGTTCACCGACCCGGAGATCGGCGGCGTCGGACTGACCGAGAAGCAGGCCCGGGACGCGGGCCTGAACGTGCGGGTCGGGTCGACGCCGATCCCCTCCTCGACGCGCGGCTGGATCCACAAGGCCGGCAACGAGGGCTTCATCAAGGTCGTGATGGACGCGGACCGTGGCGTGCTGGTCGGGGCGACGAGCGCCGGCCCGACGGGTGGCGAGGTGCTCAGCGCGCTGGCGGTCGCGGTGCACGCCGCCGTACCGGTGAACACGCTGCGTCAGATGATCTACGCGTACCCGACGTTCCACCGCGCGATCGGTGAGGCCCTGAAGGCGCTGTAGTCCACAGTGAGAACGCTTGTTGCGAATCGGTCGCAACAAGATCAAGAATGTGCACGTGCATGTTCCTGACGGTTTCTTCGACGCACCTACGTCCGTCGCCACCGGCCTGATCGCGGCCGGGGCGGTCGGGGTCAGCCTGCAGCGGGCGAACCGCGAGCTCCGTGAGACCGGTCCGGCGCTGGCCGGTCTGACCGCGGCGTTCGTGTTCGCGGTGCAGATGGTGAACTTCCCGGTCGGCGCGGGCACCAGCGGTCACCTCCTCGGAGGTGCGCTGGCGGCCGCGCTGGTCGGACCGTGGACCGCCGTACTGGTGATGTCCACGGTGTTGCTGGTGCAGGGGTTGTTGTTCGCCGACGGCGGGTTGACCGCCCTGGGCACGAACGTCACGTTGATGGGCCTGATCACGGTGCTGGTCGGCTACTTCCTGACGCGCGTCCTGCTGACGGTTCTGCCGCGGCGGATGGGCAGCGTCGTACCGGCGGCCACCGTCGGAGCGCTGGTCTCGGTGCCGGTCGCGGCGCTGGCGTTCACCGGGCTGTACGCGGTCGGTGGTGCGGTCGACATCCCACTTGGCAAGCTGGCGACCGCGATGGTCGGGTGGCACATCCTGGTCGGGATCGGCGAGGCCGTGATCACCGCGGCGGTGCTGAGCGCGGTCGTCGCGACCCGTCCGGACCTGGTGTACGCCGCCCGGCACCTGCAGCAGGACCTGGTCCTGGTCGATGCCGACGGCAACACGTCGACGGTCTCCCCGGACAATCCCATCGCGGCGAAGCCGGCGGGCCGGTCGCTCGGCGTCGGGGTCGCGGTGACGCTGCTGGTCGCGGGCGGGCTGAGCCTGTTCGCGAGCGCGCATCCCGACGGGCTCGAGTTCGTCGGCGCCAAGCTCGGGTTCGACAGCGCGGCGGAGGACTCGGCGGTGGCCGGGAGCCCGCTGGCCGATTACGGCGTCCAGGGCATCGGCAACGCGCAGGTGTCCGGTGCGCTCGCCGGGATCATCGGCGTCCTGGTGACGATCGTCGTCGGTCTCGCGATCGCCAAGCTGGCCTCCTTGCGAGCGAACAAGGCCTCATGAGCGGGGACGGTCTGCTCGTCGCGGCGGACAGCCCGATCCACCGGATCCCGGCGCAGGTCAAACTCGTCGCGCTGTTCGTCTTCGTCCTCGCGGTCGTGTCCACACCGGCGCCCGCGTTCTGGGCGTTCGGCGTGTACGCCGTCCTGCTGATCGCGGCCGTGCTGGTGGCCAGGTTGCCGGTGACCGTGGTGTCGCGGCGGCTCGCGGTGGAGACGCCGTTCATCGTGTTCGCGTTGCTGCTGCCGTTCGTCGCCACCGGCCCGCGGATCGACGTACTCGGGCTGCAGCTTTCCGAGTCGGGCGTGCTCGGGGCCTGGAACGTACTGGCGAAGGGGACGCTCGGCGTGATCGCGGCGATCCTGTTGTCCGCGACGACCGCGCCGCGCGACCTCCTGGCCGGTCTCGAGCGGCTGCGGCTGCCGGCGACGCTGGTCGCGATCCTGTCGTTCATGGTCCGGTACCTGAGCGTGGTGTCCGACGACCTGCACCGGATGCGGGTCGCCCGGGAGTCCCGCGGATACACGGGTGGCCGGGTCGGGCATCTGAAGGCGGTCGCCGGGGGAGTGGGCGCGTTGTTCGTGCGCAGCTTCGAGCGCGGCGAGCGGGTCCATCTGGCGATGCGGTCCCGCGGCTACACCGGGCGCATGCCGCTGCTCACCGTTCAGGGCGCATCGGCGGCGCAGTGGGGTGAGGGCCTGGCGATCTCCCTGTTCGCGGTGGCGATCGCGGTCGCGGCTAGGGTGGTCTCCTTGTGAGCGGTCCTGCGATTCAGGTTGAACGGCTGGTGTTCGCCTATCCCGACGGGCGGCAGGCGTTGTTCGGCGTGGACTTCACCGTCGAGCGTGGTCAGCGGGTCGCGCTGCTCGGGCCGAACGGCGCGGGCAAGACGACGCTGGTGCTGCATCTGAACGGCATCCTCGGATCGGTGGCCGGCGGGACCGGCAGCGGCCGGATCCAGATCGGCGGCACGGGACTGCACCGCGAGCACCTGACCGAGATCCGGCGCAAGGTCGGTCTGGTCTTCCAGGACCCGGACGACCAGCTGTTCATGCCGACGGTCCGCGACGACGTGGCGTTCGGTCCGGCCAACCTGGGTCTGCGCGGCGCGGAGCTGGACGATCGCGTGCACGAGGCCCTCGTCCAGGTCGGGATGCAGGATCATGCCGACCTGGCGCCGCATCACCTGTCGTTCGGTCAGCGCCGACGGGTCGCGGTCGCCACGGTGCTGGCGATGCGTCCCGAAGTACTCGTGCTCGACGAGCCGTCCAGCAACCTCGATCCGGCGGCCCGCCGCGAGCTGGCCGACATCCTCGCCGGGCTGGACGTCACGCTGCTGATGATCACGCACGACCTGCCGTACGCGCTGCAGCTGTGCGAGCGGAGCCTGCTGATGGACGGCGGCCGGATCGTCGCGGACGGCAAGACCCGCGACCTGCTGGGCGACGCGGACCTGATGGCGGCACACCGCCTGGAGCTGCCGTACGGCTTCGATCCACTCTCCGTACCGGGACCGGAGCGCTCATGAAGATCACCGGGGTCACCGTCGACGTCACGTCGGAGCCCAAGGCGCATCCGGTGCAGGATGCGATCCAGTTGCTCGACCGCAACGGTGTGACCCGGGTGCGGATCGACACCGACGATGGCGTGAGCGGCGAGAGTGCGACGTACTTCGGCCGCGTCGAGAGCTCGCCGGCGGTGATGGCCAAGATCGTTACGGATCAGCTGGCGCCGGCGATCATGGGGGAGGACCCGACGGTCATCCGCGGCATCCGGCGGAAGCTGCAGGTGCTCACCGACTACCAGGGGACGGCGGGACTGTCGTCGTACGGGATCTCGGCGATCGACCAGGCGTTGTGGGACCTGCTCGGCAAGTCGCTGGACGTCCCGGTGTGGAAGCTGCTCGGTGCGCAGCGGACCGCGATCCCGGCCTACGCGATGGTCGGCTGGCTCGAGCTGGACGTCGCCGGCCTGGAACGCGTCTGTGCGCAGGCGATGGAACAGGGCTTCCACGGCGTGAAGATGAAAGTCGGCGGCGGACCACTGACCGAGGACGTGCAGCGGATCAAGGCGGTCCGGAACGTGATCGGTCCGGACGCGCCGCTGATGGTCGACGCCAACCAGGCCTTCGAGTACGGCGAGGCGCTGCGGCGCGGGCGCGTCTACGAGGAATTCGACTGCCGGTGGTTCGAGGAGCCGCTGCCGGCCGGGGACACCGACGGGCATGTGCGGCTGGCGGAGAAGCTGGACATCCCGATCGCGACCGGCGAGAACCGGTACGGGCAGGCGGCCTTCCGGGACCTGATCGCGCGCGGCGGCGTCGGCGTCGTCCAGCCTGACCTGCGGCGAGCCGGTGGGCTGACGGACTGTCTGGAGATCGGGCTCATGGCGGCCGGATTCGGGGTGCCGTACGCCTCGCACGGCGGCGGGGCGCACATCCATGTGCTGGCCGCGCTACCGAACACGATCTACGTGGAGAGCGGACTGCTGCCGAAGGGGGTCCAGCTGGTCGACGGCTGCTACCCGCTGCCGACAGAACCGGGCCTGTCGTCCTGGGATGGCTAGGCGGTGACCGTCACCGCGAATCCACGGTGAATTTGTTACCAGGCCCTTGTGTGTTACTCGTGAGTCAGCGAAGGTGACGTTGAGTACTTCAGTCGCCACTCCTCGCTCACAAAGGCGGTCCGCCCCATGAAGTCCTTCGCCAGTCTGCTCTCCGCTGCCGCGCTCGGCGCCGCGATGGTGCTGTCTCCCGGAGTCGCCCACGCCGCAGCGCCGAACTACGTCGCACTCGGTGACTCGTACGCCTCCGGCGTCGGTACCCGCTCCTATATCGACAGCAGCGGCTCGTGCCAGCGCTCCACCAAGGCCTACCCGTATATCGACGCCGCCCGGATCGGCGCGAACCTGACGTTCGCGGCCTGCTCCGGCGCCCGCGTCGCGGACGTGACCACGAAGCAGTTGCCATCGCTGACGAGCGCGGCCGACATCGTCTCCGTCCAGGTCGGCGGGAACGACGCAGGCTTCTCGTCGGTGATCACCGAGTGCGCGAAGCCGTCGTGGCTCGGGGACTGCACCGGCGCCGTCGCCAACGCGCAGTCGATCATCAACAACACCCTCCCGGGCCGGCTGAACACGCTGTACTCCTCGATCCGCAGCCGCGCCTCGTCGGCGGAGGTCGTCGTGGTCGGCTACCCGCGGCTGTTCAACGGCACCGACTGCAACGCCGGCACGTTCTTCAGCCCGACCGAGATGACCAGGCTGAACGCCACCGCGGACCTGCTGAACTCGAAGATCTCCGCGTCCGCGAGCGCGGCCGGGTTCGCGTTCGTCGACCCGACGACGAAGTTCATCGGGCACGCGGTGTGCGGCAGCCCGGAGTGGATCAACGGCCTGTCCAACCCGGTCACCGAGTCGTACCACCCGAACGTGACCGGCCAGGCGGCGTACGCCGACCTCGTCCGGCCCGCCCTCTGACCCACACCCGGATTTGCCTGGCTGACCAGCCAACTGGGGGGTTCGTCACCCGCAATCAGGGTGACGAACCCCCCAGGGCATGGGTGGGCCAGGGAGATTCGGGATGCGGACACGGCCAGTTCGTGGTGTCATGCAGAGGTGGCGCGGAGGTCTGTGGACTGGTTGCTGGCAGCCAGGATGCAGGCCAACTGCCTGGCGCGTCCGGTGAACGAGGCCGGCCCCGGAGGGGTGGCCGACGTCGTACGCCGGACGGGGGGACTCCAGGCCCAGACCTGGCGAGGAGCGTCGTACGCCGTCCGCGCCCGATCGACCTCGACCACGATCAGTGACGTCTCGTGGGCCCAGGAGACCGACCGCTCCGTCGTCCGCGGCTGGTTCATGCGCGGCACCCTCCAACTCGTCGCGGCCGAGGACGCCGGCCCGCTGCTCGGCCTGCTCGGCCCGAAGCTGATCAAGGACTCCGAGCGCCGGTACGGCGAACTCGGCCTGACCGAGCGCATCCGCGCGGAGGCCGCCGATGTACTCGAGGACTGGCTGCTGACTCACGGACCGACCGGTCGTACGGAGCTGGCCGATGTACTGGTGCGCGCCGGTCTGATCGCGGAGCCGAAGGGCCAGGCGGTGTATGCGCTGCTCCGGCACACCGGTCTGCTCGGACGGCTCTGCTACGGCCCCGGTCACGACCGCGGCGAGACCTGGGTGGCCGTGCGGGACTGGCTCGGCAAGCCGCTCGTGCTCGAAGGCGACCTGGAGTCCCTGGCGCGGCGGTACCTGACTGCCTACGGCCCGGCGACCGCCCGGGACTTCGCGACCTGGTCCGGCCTCCCGGTTCCCGCGGCCCGCGGGGCGATCGAGGCGGTGGCCACGACCTCCTTCGAGGTCGAGGCCACCGCACTGCACGCCGTCGAAGACCTTCCCGGTTGTCGCGACGTGCGCTTGCTCGGCGAGTTCGATGCCTATCTGCTCGGCTACCAGAACCGGTACCAGGAGCTGCCCACCTCGATCTTCCCTGGCGGCGGCATGCTTCGCCCCGCCGTGATCAGCGCCGGTCGAGCCATCGGGACCTGGCGGCACGCCGACCTCTCGGTGGAGCTCTTCGAACCCGCGGACCTCACGGGCGAGCTACAGGACCTGGCCCGCTTCGGCGGTGGCTGAGACGTACCGCCGGAGGTGCTCGGCGGTGACGGTCGGGCTGCTTTCGACCAGGTCCGCCGGGGTGCCCGTGAAGACCACCTGACCGCCGGCGTGGCCGGCGCCGGGGCCGATGTCGATCAGCCAGTCGGCGTGCGCCATGACGGCCTGGTGGTGCTCGATCACGATCACCGTGTTGCCGTGGTCGACGAGCGTGTCGAGCATGCCCAGCAGCTTGTCGACGTCGGCCAGGTGCAGCCCGGTCGTCGGCTCGTCGAGGATGTAGATCGAGCCGGTGCGGCCCATGTTGATCGCCAGCTTCAACCGCTGACGCTCGCCACCCGACAACGTCGTGAGCGGCTGCCCGAGACCGATGTACTCCAGTCCGACGGTGGCGAGCCGGTCCAGGATCTTCCGCGCCGTACCGGTCCGGAAGAACTCACGGGCCTCCGCGACCGTCATCCGCAGTACCTCGCTGATGTTCTTCCCGCGCAGGCGGTACTCGAGCACCTCCGCGGTGAACCGTGCGCCGTTGCAGTCCTCGCACACCGACGCGACCTCGGCCATCATCGCGAGGTCGGTGTAGACCAGCCCGATGCCCTTGCAGGTCGGGCAGGCACCGACCGAGTTCGCGCTGAACAGCCCGGGCTTCACCTTGTTCGCCTTCGCGAACTCGGCCCGGATCGGGTCCAGCAAGCCGGTGTACGTCGCCGGATTGCTCCGCCGGGAGCCGCGGATCGGCTCCTGCCCGGCGACGATCACACCGTCGCGTCCGGCGAGCGAGCCGTGGATCAGCGAACTCTTCCCGGATCCCGCGACCCCGGTCACCACCGTGAGAACGCCGAGCGGGACGTCGACGCTCACGTCCCGCAGATTGTGCAGCGTCGCATGCTCGATCGACAGCTTCCCAGTGGGACGCCGTACGTCGTCGCGCACCGTCACCCGATGGTCGAGGTACTGCCCGGTCAGGGTCCCGGACGCCTTCAGCCCCTCCACATCGCCCGCGTAACAGAGCCGGCCGCCCGCCAGCCCGGCGCCCGGACCGAGGTCGACGACGTGGTCCGCGATCCGGATCGTCTCCGGCTTGTGCTCGACGACGAGGACCGTGTTGCCCTTGTCCCGCAGTTGCAGCAGCAGGTCGTTCATCTGCTGGATGTCGTGCGGATGCAGCCCGACGGTCGGCTCGTCGAAGACGTACGTGACGTCGCTCAGACTCGATCCGAGATGCCGTACCAGCTTCACCCGCTGCGCCTCACCGCCGGACAGCGTGGACGACTCCCGGTCCAGGCTCAGGTAACCGAGACCGATGGTCACGAACGAGTCGAGCAACTCGCGCAGTCCCTCGAGCATCGGCCCGACCCCGGGATGCTCGACGCCGGCCAGGAACTGCGCGAGATCGCTGATCTGCATCGACGAGCACTCGCCGATCGTCCGCCCGTCGACCGTCACGCTCCGGGCCGCCGCGTTCAGCCGTACTCCGTCGCACTCCGGGCACGTCTGCTGCCGGATCGCCCGCTCGGCGAACGCCCGCGCGTGGCTCTGCATCGTCTGCGGATCCTTGCTCAGGTACTGCCGCTTGAGCTTGGTGACCAGGCCCTCGAAGGTCAGGTTGCTCTTCCCGATCCGGACCTTCGTCGGCTCCTGGTAAAGGAACTGCTGCCACGCCGCGTCCGGATAGTCCTTCAGCGGCAGGTCCGCATCGAACAGGCCCGAGCCGGCCATCAGCTGCCACGGCCAGCTGTCGACGGCGAACCCGGGTGCCTTGATCGGCCCCTGGTTGAGGCTCTTCTCGCGATCCACCAACTCGTCGAGATCGAACTCCGTGGTGCGGCCGAGCCCCTCGCACACCGGGCACATCCCTTCGGCCCGGTTGAAGCTGAACACCGACGGCGGTCCGGCGTACGGCGTACCGGCGCGGCTGAACAGCACGCGGAGCATCGTGTGTGCGTCGGTCGCCGTACCGACGGTGGAGCGGGCGTTGGCGCCGATCCGTTCCTGGTCGACGACGATCGCGGCGGACAGGTTGCGCAGGGCGTCCACGTCCGGGCGGCCGAGGCTCGGCATGAAGTTCTGCACGAACGCGGTGTAGGTCTCGTTGATCAGTCGCTGGGACTCGGCGGCGATGGTGTCGAACACGAGCGAGGACTTGCCGGAACCGGAGACCCCGGTGAAGACGGTGAGCCGGCGTTTCGGGATGTCGAGCGAGACGCCGCCGAGATTGTTCTCTCGGGCACCCCGCACCTGGATGACGTCATGACTGTCAGCAGGAAGCATCCTTCAATGGTGTCATTGAACCGACCGTAGGAACTTCTGCAGAGAGCCGCACCGGAACGCACGACGAAACCTTCAACCTACGACGGAAGGTCGGCGGGCTGCCAGAGCGACCTCGTCGAGGAGTTGCTGCAACTGCGCGGCCAGTCGCGCCCGTCCGTCGGGGGACAGGGACGCGACCAGCTCGGACTCCCTCGTGAGCACCTGGTCGACGGTCCGCTCGACGAGGTCGTGACCGGCCGGCGTCAGCGTGACGACCACCGCGCGGCTCCCGTCCGCGGCGGCTCGCCGCGTGACCAGGCCGCGATCCTCGGCCCGGGCGACGCGCTGTGAGATGGCGCCGGCGGTGACGAGGGTACGGCGGGACAGCTCGCGCGTACTCAGCTCGTACGGCGTGCCCGCTCGCCGCAGCACGCTGAGCAGATCGAGCGTGGCCGGATCCACGCCCGCGTCGGCGAGCACCCGGCGCCGGTCGTCGGCGAACAGTTTCGCCAGCCGCCACAGCGGTGTGACGATCTCGATCGAGTCGGTCGGCGTACCGGGGCGTTCCCGCTGCCAGGCGCGCGCGATCTCGGCGGCCGGGTACGCGTTCGGGGCGTCGAGGGGGTAGTTGTCGGTCACGCGCACCATGATACGTTTAGGACTAAACATTTAGAGCTAAACGTGGGGATGGTGTGCATGAGGACGATCGTGGTGACCGGCGGCGCGACCGGAATCGGCCGGGCGACCGCGGAACGGTTCCGCGCGGACGGCGACGAGGTGGTGATCACCGGCCGGCGTGCCGACGTACTGGAGAAGACGGCCGCCGACCTGGGGGCCAGGGGAGTGGTGTGCGACGCGACCGACCCGGCGCAGGTCGAGCGGCTGCTCGACGAGCTGCCCGAGCGGGTCGATGTCCTGGTCAACAACGCCGGCGGCAACACCGACTTCGGCCGCCCGGACGGCGATCTCGCGCAACTGAAGGCGAACTGGCTCGCGAACCTGGAGGCGAACCTGATCAGCGCGGTGCTCACCACCACAGCGCTCGCGCCGCGCCTGACCACCGCCGTCGTGCACCTGGGCTCGATCGCGGGCTCGCGCGGCCCCGGTTCGTACGGCGCCTCGAAGGCGGGACTGGCGATGTGGAACGCCGATGTCGCGGCCGAGCTCGGGCCGCGGGGAGTCACGTCGAACGTCGTCGCGCCGGGTTTCACCGCCGAGACCGAGTTCTTCCAGGGTCGGCTGACCGACGAGCGGCGGCAGGCGTTGTTGCAGGCGACGTTGACCAAACGCGAGGGGCAGGCCGGCGACATCGCGGGCACCATCCACTTCCTCGCCTCACCCGCCGCGCGCCACATCACGGCACAGGTCCTGCACGTGAACGGCGGTGCGTTGCTCACCCGTTGACGGCTGACAACGTCTGCCAGGTGTGACAATGGGCGACATGCGTCCCACCGTCAAAGATGTCGCCAAGCTGGCCGGGGTGTCGCCGAAGACGGTGTCGAACGTGATCAACGGCGTCGTCTTCGTGCGCCCCGAGACCCGCGCCCGGGTGGAGAGCGCTCTCGCCGAGCTCGACTACGTTCCGAACATGAGCGCGCGCGGGCTGCGCAACGGCCGGTCCGGGATGATCGCCCTGGCGCTGCCGGACCTGCTCCGGCCGTACTCCGCGGAGATCGTCCACCTGGTCGTCGAGCTCGCCCACGAACGCGGCTGGGGTGTGCAGATCGAGCAGACCGCGGCCGAGCCGAAGCGTGAGTTCGAGCTGCTCTCGAAGGCCCGCGCGTACCTGGTCGACGGACTGATCCTGAACCCGGTGAACCTCAGTGACAGCGCGGTGACGTCGGCCGGTCCGCTGCCGCCGCTGGTGCTGATCGGTGATGTCGACCAGGACGTGGTCAGCCAGGTCGCGATCGACAACGTCGCGGCCGCGCGGGACATGACCAGGCACCTGCTGGCGCAGGGCTGCCGCCGGATCGCCGCCGTCGGTACGCCCGAGATCCCGCGCGGCTCCAGCGGCGCCGGCGTCCTCGGCGGATCGGCCGAGTCCCCGGGTACGGCGGCGTCGCGGTTGCGGACCGCCGGGTACCGCGAGGCGCTCGAGGAGGCAGGCGTACCGATCGACGAGGCGCTGGAGATCAGCCTGGACCGCTGGCGGCCCGAGGGCGCGGCGACCGTGGTGGGGAAGTACCTCACGGAGCACGAGCTGCCCGACGCGTTCTTCTGCTTCACCGACACGATGGCGTCCGGGGCGCTGTCCGCGTTGTGGAGCGCGGGCATCGACGTACCGCGGCAGACCCTGGTGGCCGGCTTCGACAACATCCTCGAGAGCCAGTTCATGATTCCGCCGCTGACCACGATCGACTTCGACCGGCGCGCGTTCGTCGCGGCGGCCCTCGACCTGCTCGCGGAGCGGATGGCGGACAAGAGCGCGCCGCCACGCAGGGTCATGATCCCGCACCGCGTGATCGAGCGCGCCAGTACCGGGCACTGACGGTGCGAGACGCCGGCGTGGACCGGCATTCCGGAACTCGGGATTCCGGTCACGATCCCTTGAAAACACCGTCACTCTCAGCAAGGGTTGCCTGATCACTTCCGCGTCGTTTCCGGGTGCGGGGAGGGCGGGGGAGTGTGCGGCCGTGCCGTGACGACGAGGAGTTCGGCGCGACCGCATCCGCCCATCACTCGGGGGCAGTAACGAAGAGAAGGGGGAAGTGTGTCAGCGATGACTAGGCTCGCCGAGCAGTGCCGTGATGTGAGGAGTCACGGCAACGCGGGGCTCGGACGGGCTTCGATCCAACAAGCGGTCTGCATCGGCATCCACGAGGTGAACTCGTCGATCCCGTCGGTGCGTCCGCGACGCGTGGCGATGCTCAGGTTGAGCAACGGTATGACGACCACGCTCCGACTCGGCGGCGGTGTCGAGGCACCGGCGCCAGGCACCACTGTTCACGTCCAAGGTGGCCGGGGTATGGGTGATCAGCCCGCCTCAGGTGGGGTCATCCTCGCGTCGAGCGAGCCCGTCCGGACGTCGACGGTCTGAGTCAGCGACTCGCCGGTCTCAGGTGTCCAACGCCCAGCTGAGGCCGGCAAGTCCCTGGGACAGCTAGCTCTCCATCGGATCCGTGAACTCACGGATCTCGATGGGGGAGTACCTCGCCTCCGGCAGCCGCGCGGCGATCTCCGTGGCGCGCTCGAGACTGCAGTCGACGATGTAGTAGCCGGCCAGGACCTCCTTGGCCTCGGTGAAGGGCCCGTCGGTGACCGCCGCGACACCGTCGTGGACCTTGACCACGCGCGCGTTCGCGGTGGTGAGGCCGATACCGTCGACGAGTTCGCCGTTCGCCTTCAGCTCGTCGGAGAGCACCCGGTGCTGGTCGAGCACCTGGTCGATTCCTTCGGCGTGCAACGTGTCCCAGGTTTCGTCGTTCCCGTAGATCAGCAGCATGTATTTCATCGCTTGCCTCCATTCACCCGGGTACGTCGGAGCCCCGGACGTCTCCTCGACATCCGGGGCTCACGTTATCGGGTCACCAGGTGGCGCCGGCCGGAGCCCGCACCGTGGTGTTGAGGCGGTTGAACAGGTTGGTGAGCGCGATCATCAGGATGATCCCCGACAGTTCCTTCTCGTCGAAGTGATCCGCGGCCGCGTTCCAGATCTCGTCCGTCACCACGGTCGGGTTGTCCGCGAGCCGGGTCGCGGCCTCGGCCAGCTCGAGCGCTGCCCGCTCGGCGTCGGTGAACAGGTCGGAGTCCCGCCAGGCCGCGACCTGGTGCAGCCGCTCGTCGGTCTCGCCGTTCTTCAGCGCCGACTTGACCCCGGCGAAGACGCACGGGGAGCAGCCGTTGATCTGGCTGGCACGCAAGTGCACCAGCTCGAGCGTCGTGCCGTCCGCACCGGACTGCCCGATCGCCTTGTAGATGTTCTGGATGCCCTTCGTGGCGTCGGGCAGAACCATTGCGGGGTTGGTCATCCGTGCTTGCATGGGAGGTTCTCCAAGAGCAGTGGTTTGTTGATTTCCCTTGATTTCACTGTCTTGACGGATGCTGCGCGGCGGATGTGACAGCGAAGCGCAGATCTCTTTCCAGGCGGGTCTCCACCGGTACGGCGGCCTCGGAGTACTGCGCCGTCAGGCAGACCGGGCCGGAGTACTCGAGCTGCCGCAGGGTGGCGAACACCGCAGGCCAGTCGGACAGCCCGTCCTCCCCCTCGACGAAGGTCGTCTTCCAGCCACCGTCCGCGCGGATGTAGTGGACGTTCTTCAGGTTCACGATCCCGAGCCGCTCCGCGCCGAGCTCCAGCGTCACCGCCGGATGATCGCCGGCCAGCGCGTCGTGCGCCGCATCCCACACCAGCCTGAACCGTGCGGGCAGTCCGTCGAGCAACTGCAGTACGCCGAGCGTCGACGACACGTACCGTCCATGATGCGGCTGTACGCCGACCTGTACGTCGTACCGCTCGGTCAGTACTGCGGCGCGCTCGAGCAGCTCGCGGTTGCGCCGTACGGAAGCGGCGTACCCGTCGGGGCCGAGCTCGGCCATGATCCTGATCATCGGGACGCCCGCCTCCGCGCAGGCGGCGAACACCGGCTCGGACAGATCGCTCGCGACGCTGATCGGTTCGATGCCCTCGGCCCGCAACTGCGCGGCGAACTTGGGCAGTTCGGCCGCGGCGTTCGCCGGCGTGACGTACGCCGTGTCGCGCACCGGCACCTCGGCGCCGCCGAACCCGATCCCGGCGATCACCCGCCCGAGCTCGTCCCCGGGCAATGTCGCCCAGGGCTTGGTGAACACGGACCACAGATACGACATCAACGACCTCCCAGGCCACTCATGGTGATGCCACGGACGAACCAGCGTTGGGTGAGGAAGAACAGGACAATCAGCGGGATCGTGGTGACGGTCGCGGCCATCAGCAGCAGGTTCCACTGGGTGCCGTTGGTGTCCTGGAACACCTGCAGCCCGACCGACGCGGTGCGCGTGGCGTCGCTGTTGGAGATCACCAACGGCCAGAGCAGGTTGTTCCACTGCCCGATGAACTTGAACACCGCCAGCGTCGCGATCGCCGGTACGGCGAGTGGCACGATGACGCGGACGAACGCCTGCCAGCGGTTCGCGCCGTCCAGCCGCGCGGCCTCCTCGTAGTCGCGCGGGATGCCGAGGAAGAACTGCCGGAGCAGGAACACCCCGATCGCGGTGAACGCGTGCGGCAGGATCATGCCCGGCCAGGTGTCGATCCCGTGCAGCTTCGCGACCAGCACGAACTGCGGGATCAGGGTCACCTGCGACGGGATCATCAACGTGGCGAGATAGATCCCGAACAACCAGCTCCGGCCGGGGAAGTTCAGCCGGGCGAACGCGTACGCCGCGAGCGCCGCGGTGACCGTTTCGAGGATCGTCGTACCGGCGGCGAAGTAGATCGTGTTCAGCAGGTACTTGCCGAGCGGGACGAGGTCGAACGCGCGGGTCAGGTTCTCGGGGTGCCAGCTGCTCGGCCAGAACGACGGCTTCGCCGCCATCGACTCGGCGTCGGACTGGAACGCGACCAGCACCATCATGACGACCGGGATCAGGGTGACCGCGGTGACCACGAAGCACGTGAAGACGACGAGCCTGCGCTTGATCTCAGTTGTCATAGTGCACCAGCCTCCGTTGGAAAAGGAACTGGCCCGCGGTGATCAGGACGATGAACGCGAACAGGACGAGCGACTGCGCCGCGGCGTACCCCTGGTCGTAGTTCTCGAAGCCGGTCCGGTAGATGTACATGACGAGCGTGGTGGTGCGTGTACCCGGTCCGCCGTTGGTCATGATCAGCGCCTGGTCGAAGACCTGGAACGAGCCGATCACCGACGTGACGACGACGAAGAACAGCGCGGGGGAGAGCATCGGCAGCGTGATGTGCCGGAAGCTGTTCCACGGCGACGTACCGTCCACCCGGCCCGCCTCGTAGAGCTGCTGCGGGATCGCCTGCAGGCCGGCCAGGAAGACCACCATGCCGAACCCGAAGCTCTTCCACACGCTCATCAGGATCAGCGCCGGCATCGCCCAGCTGTCCGAGATCAGCCACGCCGGACCGCTGATGCCGAACCATCCGAGCACGGCGTTCACCAGGCCGTCGTGCGGGATGTAGAGCCAGATCCAGACGAACGCCACGGCGACCGTGATGGTTGCGTACGGCAACAGCAGGAGTGACCGGAACACGGCGATCCGCCGCAGTCCCTGATTGAGCAGCAACGCCAGGAGCAAGCTGACCACGATCGTCAGCGGCACGCTCAGCAGCGTGAAGTACGCCGTGTTGCCGAGCGCCGACCAGAACGTCGGGTCGGGGCCGAGCCGAGCGAAGTTGCGCAAGCCGGCCCACGTCGGGGCGCTGAACAGGTTCCAGTCCAGCAGTGAGATCACGCCGGCCGCGACGACCGGTCCGGCGGTGAAGATCAGGAAGCCGATCAGACTGGGCAGGATGAACAGCCACGCGGTGAGTGCCTCGCGGCTGCGCCGGGGTGGGGCCGCGGCCTGCTTGGCCGGGGCCGGGGGAGCGGGTGCGATGTCGACGGCCATGACGATCACCCCTTCCTGGCTGTGGCTTGGCGGATGGTGTCGAGGTGCTGGCGCATCAGTACGTCGAGACGCGGCGTGAGCCCTTTGATGGCTTCCGCGACACTGACCTGTCCGAGGAACGTCCGCGGCAGATCCTGACCGAGCAACTGTTTGACCTGGTTCCAGTTCGTGGTGACGTCGAAGGCGTGCCCACCGGCGACCTTGCCGGCCAGGATGTCCTGGACGATCCCGAGGTTGTCCGGTGGCGGCTGGAACGCACTGCCCGCGCTCAGCCGCGCGGGGTTGTTGCGGCCGGCCTTCGCGTAGATGTCGAGTGCACCGGTGCTGGTGAGCGTCTTGAGCAGCTTCCACGCGAGATCGAGCTCGGCGCCCTCGCGTACCCCCGATGGAATCGCGAAGCTGGAACCCGAGACGCGCGGCGTGCTCCCGTTCGCCCCGGCCGGGAACGGGATGATGTCCCAGTCGAACTTCGCCTTGCGCGCGTTGACGACCTGCCACGGCCCGTTCTGCATGAACGCGACGTTGCCCTGCAGGAAGTTGGACAGCGAGCTTTCGGTGACCAGGTTCTTGATCGGCGGGGTGACCTTGTCCTTCACGAACAGGTCGATGACGAACTGCAGCGCCTGCATCGCCTCCGGCTCGCCGAGGATGCTCCGGCCGCCGTCCTCGCTCATCACGTTCCCGCCGGCGCAGTAGATCCAGGACACCAGGTCGTCGATCGCCGGCGCGCAGGTGAAGCCGTACTGCTCGCCGGGCCTGGTGAGCTGCCGGGCGAGCTCGCGGAAGGTTGCCCAGGACATCGGTTCGGTCCGCGAGGGCAGCGGGATGCCCTGCTTCGTCAGCAGGTCCTTGTTGTAGTACATGACGGTAGGCGCGACGTCGAAGCCGATCGCGTACGTCTTGCCGTTGAAGCTCGAGATCCGCCGGCTGGTGTCGTAGAAGTCGTCGAGCTCGAAGTCGGGGTCGGCGGCGATCAGGTCGTCGAGCGGGCGGTGCGCGCCGCGGGCGGCGTACGTCGGGATCAGGGTGCCGTTGAGCGCGGTGACCAGGCTCGCGGTACCGCTGACGAGTTGCAGGTCGAGCTTGGTCGGGTAGCCACTCGACGGGGTCAAGGTGGCGACCGATCTCACGCCGAGCTGCTTCTCGACGTACGTGCCGAAGTCTTGCCAAACCTTCTTCTCGGCGGCGCTGCTGGACCACATGGACCAGGTCGCCGTACCGGAAGGTGGGCCGGACGAACAGCCGGCCGCGGCGACCCCGATCCCGGCCAGACCGCTCAGTTGGAGGAAGCCGCGGCGGGACAGCTTGCTCATCATCTTCTCCTCACCGGTAGAGCAGGTCGATCGACTCGGCGCGGATGCGCTCCTCGTCGACCTCGACGCCCAATCCAGGGGCGGTGGGGACCGTGGCGACGGCCTTGGTGATGCTCAGCCCATCGACGTACAGATCGGTCAGCAGCTCCGGCCCGTTGAGCTCGGCGGGCAGGGCGAGCTCGAGCTGACTGAACACGTGCAGCGCGGCGGCGAACGCGACTCCGCAGTCGGTCAGGCCGCTGGCCAGGATCTCGAGACCGCCGGCGAGCGCGGTCTGGGCGGTCTTGAGGGCGTTGCGCAGCCCGCCGGACTTGCAGACCTTGATCACGACCAGGTCCGCGGCGTCCAGCCGGATCGCCCGCGCCAGGTCCTGCGCGGAGAAGCTGCCCTCGTCGATCGCGATCGGCAGGTCGATCAGCTCGCGCAGCCGTCCCATCGCGAGCGTGTCCGTGCTGGGCACGGGTTGCTCGACGCAATGGATCGTCCGGACGTGCGCCGTACGGGCCAGAAGCTGCTTGAGCGCGGCCGGGCGGTAGGACTGGTTCGCGTCGAGCCACAACGGTTTGCCGTCGGCGACGTCCGCGACGGTCTCGATCGCCGCCGTGTCGGCGTCCAGGTCGCCACCGATCTTGATCTTGTACGCCGCATAGTCCGACGACTGGATCGCGTGATCGCGGACCGTGTCCTGGTCGCCGACCCCGATCGCCGAGCAGAGCGGGATCTCGTCGGACACCTTGCCGCCGAGCAGCGCGTGCACGGGAACGCCGGCGAGCTTGCCGGCCGCGTCGTGCATCGCGACGTCGACCGCCGCGCGCGCGAACGGGAAGCCGTTCGAGACCGCGGGGCTGAGCCGCTGGGCGGCGCGCCGGTGGAAGAGTTCGACGTCGAACGGCGTGAGCTCCAGCAGGATCGGCGCGAGGTGGCGGCGGATGACGACGGCCATGGTCTCGGCGGTCTCGTAGCTCCAGCTGGGCAGAGCACGCTGCTCGCCCCAGCCGACCACGCCGTCCTCGGTGGTCAGCTTCACGAAGACGACCGCCGCGGACTGGTCCGGCGCGTTGCCCGGCGCGCCGACGGCACCGCTGCCGAGCACGAACCGGCGGGCGAACGGTACGGCGACCGGGAAGACCTCGACCTGGGTGATGCGGGACATCGGCGGTCCTTTCAGGCGGCGATCGACCAGGCGGCCGGGTCGACGAAGCTCGGTCCGCGGGTCCCGTCCGCGAGCCACTGGAGGGCGTCGCGCAGTACGTAGCCCGCGAGGGCGAGGTGACCTTCGGCGGTGTCGCCCGCGATGTGCGGGGTGAGCAGGAGGTTCGGCGAACCGAGCGTCGTCGCGTCGAACGCCGGCGGCTCGGGGTCGTACACGTCCAGGGCGGCGTAGATCCGGCCGTCCAGTGCGTGGTCGAGGAGCGCCTGCTGGTCGATCGCCGGGCCGCGCGACGAGTTCACCACGACCGCGCCGTCGGGCAGGTTCTCGACCAGTGCGCGGGTGATCATGCCCTTCGTCTCGGGCACGTTCGGGACGTGGATGCTCAGGAACGGACTGCTCGCGGCCTCCTCGAGTGTCGTCGTCCGTACGCCGAGTTCCTGGGCGCGTTCGGCCGACAGGTACGGGTCGTAGACGGCGATGTCGCAGCCGAACGGCTTCAGCATGGTGACCAGCGCGCGGGCGGTGCTGCTCGCGCCGATGATCCCGACCTTCGCGCCGGCCAGCTCGTGCCCGCGGTACTCCGTCTGCTTCCAGCCGCCGGACCGGATCGCGCCGTCGAACCGGGGCAGGCGGCGGGCCAGCGTCAGCAGGGCGCCGAGGCAGTACTCGCCGACCGACCAGGCGATCCGCGGACCGGCCGAGAACACGGCGACACCTTGATCGAGGACGACCGGGTCGATCAGGTTCTTCACCGTGCCGGCCGCGTGCGCGACGACCTTCGGGCCGTTGCCGTCGGCCCACAGCTCCTTGCCGAGGTGCGGCGTACCCCAGCTCGTCAGGAGCACGTCGGCGCCGGCGGCCAGCTCGGGTACGGCGGCGGGGGCGAGCGCGGGCGGCTTGGCGAGAGAGCCTGGAGCGGTGCAGTGGTCGACGGTTGCCCACGTGGCGTCGAAGCGCTCCTCGATCAGGGCGCGAGTGGCGCCGTCCACCACGTCGGCAGCACGTTCCGGGGACATCAGAGCGGCAAGTCTGAGCGCAGGATTCGGCACCGGGATGCTCCTTCGGCTAGGCGTTGCACCGACGGTAGGCGCTTTCCGTTATGCAGGTCCAAGCCCGATTTCGCATGAACCGATACCGTGCACGCATGGATCTCTCGCTCCAGCAACTCCGCGGGTTCGTCGCCGTCGCCGAAGAACTCCACTACGGCCGGGCGGCCCAGCGCCTGAACCTGACCCAGCCGCCGCTGACCCGCCAGATCCAGGGCCTCGAACGGACGCTCGACGTCCGCCTCTTCGACCGCACCGGCCGCGGCGTGCGGCTGACCGCGGCCGGCGGAGTCTTCCTCGAACACGCCCGCCGGGTCCTCGCACTGCTGGAGGTCGCCCCGGAGGCAACCCGTCGCGCGGCGGACGGAACCACCGGTACGTTGCGGCTCGCGTTCACCGCGATCGGCGCGTACGCCGTACTCGCGGACTTCCTGACCATGGTCGGCAAACGCACGCCGGGCGTGACGGCGGAGCTGACCGAACTGGTGAGTCCGGCGCAGTTCGAGGCGCTGGCGAATCTGGAGATCGATCTCGGACTGGTGCGGCCGCCGATCCCGGAGCAGTTCGAGTCGCTGCTGGTGCATTCGGAGGACCTGGTGCTCGCCGTACCCGCCGCGCATCCGCTGGCCGCCGGCGAGGGACGGGTGTCGCTGGTCGACGTGACCGACGACTACATCGGGTACAGCCCGGAGGGATCGCAGTACCTGCACGACATCTGTGCGGCGATGATCGGGATGGACCGGTACGCCGTGAGTCAGCTGGCGTCGCAGGTGCCGACGATGCTCGCGCTGGTGCGGGCCGGGCTGGGGTGTGCGCTGATCCCGCGCTCGATCATGTCCATGCAGGTCGAAGGTGTCCGGTACCGCGAACTCGACGCGGCCGACGCGCATTCGGTGACGCTGCACGCCTGCTGGAGCCCGGACAACCCGAACCCCGCGCTGCAGCGGCTGGCGGAGTCGCTGCGGCAGGATCCCCATTTGACTTAGAGCGCGCTCTAATTCCTACGCTCGACGACATGAGCGCACAACACAAGATCGGCTCGGGTTTCGGGCACGACAGCACCGCGGACGACGTCCTGGCCGGGATCGACCTGACCGGCAAGCTGGCGATCGTCACGGGTGGATATTCCGGTCTCGGTCTGGAGACCAGCAAGGCGCTCGCCGGCGCGGGTGCGCACGTCGTCGTACCGGCCCGGCGGCCGGATGCGGCGCGGGAGGTTCTGGCGGGGATCGCCGAGGTCGACGAGCTGGATCTGGGGGACCTGGACAGCGTCCGGTCGTTCGCGGACCGGTTCCTGGCGTCAGGCCGGTCGATCGACATCGTCATCGACAACGCCGCGATCATGGCCTGTCCCGAGACCCGGGTCGGCCCGGGGTGGGAGGCGCAGTTCGCGACCAACCATCTCGGGCACTTCGCGCTGGTGAACCGGCTGTGGCCGGCGATCGCGGCCGACGGCGGCGCGCGCGTGGTGTCGGTGTCTTCGAGCGCGCACCGGCGCTCGGACATCCGGTGGGACGACCTGGAGTTCAGGCTCGGGTACGACAAGTGGGAGGCGTACGGGCAGGCGAAGACCGCCAACGTGCTGTTCGCGGTCCAGCTCGATGCCCTCGGCAAGGATTCCGGCGTACGGGCGTTCGCGCTGCATCCCGGTGGCATCCTGACGCCGCTGCAGCGGCACCTGCCGCGCGAGGAAATGGTCGGGTACGGCTGGATCGACGAGGACGGCAACCCGACCGGCGCCGGGTTCAAGAGCCCCGAGCAGGGTGCGGCCACCCAGGTCTGGGCGGCGACGTCACCGCAACTCGCCGAGCTCGGCGGCGTGTTCTGCGAGGACTGTGAGGTCGCCGAGGTGTCGGAGGACGGTCCGACCGGAGTCCGTCCGTACGCGATCGACCCGGCGGCGGCGCAGCGGCTGTGGACGGTCTCGGCCCGGCTGACCGGGGTCGACGCGTTCGGGTTAGGCTGACCCGGTCAGGGAACGACGGACGAAGGAGGTGGGACCGATCATCCAGGCAGGTCGGTTGCTCCCGCCTCGAGTGATCAGCGTCTGGTGCTGATCGCGGGAGCCTCGTAGTCGAAGGGGTTCTGTGTCTCTTTCATCTGTTCCTTCTGGTTCTGCTGTCGGGCTCGGCGGGCTCGGTCTTGTGATCGAGCGGTTGCGTGCGTCCGGGTGCGTGTTCGCCGAGGACGAGGCGGCGTTGATCGCCGAGACCGCCCGGGACGCGGTCGAGCTCGCGGCAATGGTCGACCAGCGGGTCGCCGGGCTGCCGCTGGAGTACGTCGTCGGCTGGGCGTCGTTCTGCGGGCTGCGGATCGCCGTCGATCCGGGGGTGTTCATCCCACGTCGGCGAACCGAGTTCCTGGTGGCCGAGGCGTTGCGGGTGACCGTCGCCGGGGCGGTCGTGGTCGACCTCGGCTGTGGTTCGGGCGCGTTGGGTGCGGCGGTTGCTTCCGAGCGCGAGGTGTTGCTGTACGCCGCCGACATCGAGCCGGCCGCGGTTCGGTGTGCGCGGCGGAACCTCCTGGCGTGGCGGGGGACCGTCTACCAGGGGGATCTGTTCGCCGCGTTGCCGGAGCGGTTGCGTGGCCGGATCGACGTACTGCTGGCGAATGTGCCGTACGTCCCGACCGACGAGATCCGGCTGCTGCCGCCCGAGGCACGTCTGCACGAGCCGCAGGTCACGCTGGACGGCGGCCCGGACGGTCTCGCGACGCTGCGCCGGGTGGCTGCTGGCGCCGTGGACTGGCTGGCGCCCGGCGGCCGGCTCTTCGTCGAGATGAGCGACCACCAGGCGTCCCTCGCGGCGGCCGTCTTCCGCGAGCACGGCCTGGCCGCCCGCATCACGTCCGACGACGAGTTGGGCGCAAACGTTGTTATCGGCAACATCTGAATGGACCCGTGTGGTCAGAGCCGGCCAAGTCTGATTCGCCGGGCCGGCGTCAGTGGACTGCGTAGGCGCCGAGGGCCGGTTCGAGGAGGTCGAAAGCCTGGGCCGACTCGGGGGTGACGAGCTCGGCGATCTCGTCGTTGGTCCGGCCCGCCAGAGTCAGCTGCTGGATGCGGTCGAACAGGATGCGGTGAACGGCGCCGAGCAGACCGGCGGCTGTGCGGACGGTGATGGTGTCGGGGCGCTCGCCGACGGCTTCGGCGAGCGCCTCGCACAGCGCCTGCTCGCGCTGGTCGTGCAGACCGCGCAGGCAGGTCGTCAGCGTCGGGCTGTCGGCGATCATCCGGGTGAACTCCGGACCGGCGAAACCCGCCACCGGATCCTGCGTCGCGATCGCCTGCTCGAAGTCGCGGCGCAGCGCGGCGAGCGCGGACTCGCCCGGACCGCGGCCGGCGACCGCCTCCGCCAGGGTCGCGACGAACGCGTCCTGGTGGTCGAGGGCCAGGTCCTCCTTGCGCGCGAAGTAGTTGGTCACGGTCTTCTTCGCGACCCGGGCGGCGGTCGCGATCTCGGCGATCGTGGTCTGCTCGAAGCCCTGCGCGATGAACAGCCGGGTCGCGTGATCCGAGATCAGCTGCCGCGTCTCCTGCTTCTTCAGCTCCCGCAGCCCGGTCGGGGCCGCCTGATTGAGGTCCATGCGAAGAATCTTACCTCCGTCGTAAATATATGTTGACAGCATCTTGGTGCGCGGCTAAAGTTACACCCGTCGTAAAGTTACCTCGAAGGGAAGTACTGGATGCGCACCTCCGATCTCGGCAAGTCCTCGTCCGTCGCGTTCTCCCGGCGCGGTCGTGACGAGTGGCGTACGGCGCAGTCGCGCACCGTGCGCTACCCGGCCGGTACGACGCGGCGCGGCCTCCCGCGCCGCGGTGCCCGCTGACCCGCGGTTCGTCCCGCAGCCTGTCCTTCGCGATCCGCCGTACCCATGGCTGGTCGCCTGCCGAGTTCTCTGGAAGGAAACCCTTGAAGATCAACGCCTCCACCCTGTCCCTGACCGTCGACGACGTCGCCGCGTCGAAGGGCTTCTTCCTCGACCACTTCGGCTACCGCGAACAGGCGGCTGCCGAAGGATTCGCCTCGCTCAGCCGCGACGACGCCGTCGACCTCGTCCTGCTGCAGCGGGGGATCGAGGTCCTGCCGCCGGAGCAGCGGGACCAGCGGGCCGCCGGGCTGATCCTGGCGTTCACCGTCGACACGCTGGACGCCGAGGAGAAGCGACTGCGCTCCGAAGGCGTCGAGATCACGATGCCGCTGCGTGAGGAGCCCTGGGGCGAACGGCTGTTCCAGGTCACCGACCCGAACGGTGTCGTCGTCCAGCTCGTCGAGTGGACGACACCCGGCAACTGAACGGCAACTGAACACCTGTCCCCACCGGCCGTGTGCCGGTGGGGACAGCTCCTGTTCAGACCCGGCGCTGGACGTGCAGCAGGTACTCGCGCCGGTTGAGCGGGTCGTGATCGGTGCGTTGCCGCTCCGGGACCGGCCCGGTCACCGGCTGGTAGCGCTCGAAGGCCGACTCCAGGACGCCCTCGCCGCGGGTCAGCGCGGGGAGCTGCTGCTCGAGTTCGTACACGGCGGCCGCGGGGATTTCTCCTTCCAGGGTTGAGGTTTCGGCGGCCAACGCCGGTACCTGCGGGATCGCCCGGAGCCGGGCGAGGGCCGCGAGTACGGCGCGCGTCGTGTCCGTCGGGATCTCCAGCTGGAAGCGGTGCATCGGCTCGTGCACCGTCGTACCTGCCTCCTGGAGTGCGGTCATCAGGACCAGCGGGGTGAGGAAGCGGAAGTCGCCGGCGGTGCTCGACATGCTCTTGTCGAACACGGCGTGCGCGTGGCTCTGGCGGGCGGAGTACCCCGAATGCGTCATGCCGACGCGGGCGTCGGGGATCTGCCAGCCGTGCAGGCCCTGGTGGAGGGTCTCGCGGACGGTTTCCTCGACGGCCTTCATGAACGCGTACGGCATCGAGCCGAGCTCGACCTCGAGTTCGAAGCTGACGCCGCTGCCGATCGGCGCGGGTTCCACGCGCAGGCCGACCGTTGCGAGGAACGGGTTCGGGTCCTTCTTGTTGAACTCGACCGCCTGACCGGCGCCGACGACCCGCTCGATGCAGATCGTGGTGGTCTCGCGGAAGTCGACCTCGATCCCGTACTCGGTGGCCAGCGTGGTCTCGATGACCTCCTTCTGCACCTCGCCGTACAGCGACACGTAGGTCTCCTGCCGCAAATCGTCCTGACGGAGGTTGATCAGCGGGTCCTGCTCGGCGAGCTGGGCGAGCGCGACGCGGAGGTTGCCCTTGTCGGACCGCTTCCGCGGCGTGACGACGGTCTCGAGCGTCGGCGGCGCGAACGCTGCCTTTCCGGAAACTTCTCGTCGCTCTGCGCCAATAAAGTTCCGGAAACCGGTGATGGTGTCGCCGATCCTGATGCCCGCGAGGCCCCAGAGCTTGCCGATCTGGCCGGCGCGTAACGCGGTGCCCTCGCCGAAGACCTCGAGCGCGGTGATCTTCCCGTCCGTGTCGCCGTACCGGATCCGGTCGCGGACCCCGACGGTGCCGGAGAAGAGGCGCGCGTACGCGATCTTCTCGCCGGCGGGCCCGCGCTCGACCTTGAAGACGGTGCCGTCGAGCGGACCGTCGGTGGTGCGGGCGCGGGGGAGCAGGTCGTGGATGCCGTCGGTGAGGGCGTCCGTACCGGCGCCGGTGATCGCGGATCCGAAATACACCGGGTGCACGAGCGCCCGCCGGGTCTGCGCGGCGAGCGCCTCGTGCAGATGCAGTGGTACGCCGTCGACGTACCGCCGCAGGAGATCGTCGTCGTGCTCGGTGAGGATGTCGAGCAGGAACTCGTCCTGGACGATGGGTTTGAAGGCGGCCTCGGGCGTGCCGAGATCGGTGGCTTCGCCCATCGGGACGATGTTCCGCGTCAGCTTGGCGGCGAGCTGCCGCAGTACGCCGTCGTACTGCGCGCCCGGCCGGTCGAGCTTGTTGACGAAGATCAGGGTGGGGATCCGGAGGCGCTGCAGGGTCCGCATGAGGACACGTGTCTGCGCCTGGACGCCCTCGACCGCCGAGACGACCAGGACCGCGCCGTCGAGCACGCTCAGCGCACGCTCCACCTCGGCGATGAAGTCCGGGTGGCCCGGGGTGTCGATCAGGTTCACGCCGACGTCGCCGATCGTGAACGAGACGACGGCGGACTTGATCGTGATCCCGCGCTGGCGTTCGAGCGCGAGCGAGTCGGTCTGGGTGTTCCCGTCGTCGACGCGACCGACCTCGTCGATGACCCCGGCGGCGTACAGCAGCCGCTCGGTCAGGCTCGTCTTCCCGGCGTCAACATGCGCCAGAATCCCAAGATTCTGTACGTCCACGCAGCTTCATGTCCTTTGAACAGGTGCCGTTCATTTCCGCAACAGACATGAAGCGAGCTCGCATGACGCACTCTCCTCCTACTCGGCACCTGCTCGTCCTTACACCCCCGAGTACACCAACCCCTTCCCACACCCCACAAACCATTTAGCCCCCACCTACACCCACCGCCGTCAGTTGATGAGGGTGCCGATGTGGGAGCCGGTGGCGATGGACGGGGCGGCCGCGGGGCGGTCTATGTCGAAGACGTGGAGGGGGAGGTGGTGGTCGCGGGCGAGGATGAACGCGGTCTGATCCATGACGGCGAGGCCGCGGTCGATGACTTCCTGGTAGGTGAGGTGGTCGAAGCGCCGGGCGCCGGGGTGCCTGTTCGGGTCGGCGTCGTACACGCCGTCGGTGCCGTTCTTGGCGACCAGGAGGGCGTCGGCCTGGAGCTCGATCGCGCGTTGCACCGACGGGTAGTCGGTCGTGGTGAACGGCTGTCCGTTGCCGCAGGCAAGGAGCACGATCTCGCCCTTCTCCAGGTGCCGCAGCGCCCGCAGGCGGATGTACGGCTCGGCCAGGTTGTTGATCGGGATCGCTGTCATCAGCCGTACCTCGGGTGCCCCGAGCGCGGCCAGCCGCCCGCGGAGCAGGACCGCGTTGATGACCGTTCCGAGCATCCCGATGTTGTCGGCCTCGACGCGATCGATGCCCCAGTCGTCGGCGCGGTTGCCGCGGAACACGTTCCCGCCGCCGACCACGACCGCGACCTGTACGCCGGTGGCGCGCAACGCGATCACCTCGGTCGCGAGATGGGTGAGTCTGTCGCTGCTGAAACCGAACTCGTTCGGGCCGGCGATCGCCTGGCCGGAGAGCTTGAGGACGAGCCTGCGATACATGCCGCTCCGTTCGCTGGAAACCGGGTCGGACCTCAGATCTATCACGGAGCTGTCCCGTGTGCGCCGTTCTCAGGCGGGCCGGTGTCTGCCACGCTGACAGCGTGACTGAGTTCAAGGAGCAGAACCTGGCGGGAGCGCGGTTCGAGGAATCGACGCTGCGTGACGCGGTGTTCCACGACGTCGACCTGGCGGGCGCCACGTTCGACAACGTCGACCTCAGTGGCGCGACGATCCGTGGCGCACGGCTGGTCGACGTCACGCTCGACGGCGAGATCCGGAACCTGAAGGTCTGGGGGATCGACGTCCTGCCGCTGATCGACGCCGAGCTGAACCGCCGGTACCCGGGCCGCGAGCGGATGCGCCCGGCGAACGCCGACGGCTACCGCGAGGCGTGGGACCTGCTCGAGCAGCTGTGGGGCGAGACCGTGGCGAAGGCCCGTCGTCTCCGCCCGGAGCTGCTGCACGAATCGGTGGACGGCGAGTGGTCGTTCATCGAGACACTGCGCCATCTCGTGTTCGCCACCGATGCCTGGGTACGGCGTGCGGTCCTCGGCGAGCCCGCTCCGTGGGACCCGCTGGATCTGCCCCACGACGAGATGCACGACACCCCGCCGGTACCGCGGGACCGTGCCGCACGCCCGTCGCTGGACGAGGTCCTCGTACTGCGGGCTCAGCGGATGGCGATCGTCCGGGCGCTCCTCGCGAACCTCACCGACGAGCGCCTGCCCGAGCGGACGACGCCGGTCGCCGGGCCCGGCTACCCGGCGTCCGAGAGCTACGTGGTCAGCGATTGCCTCGACACGGTCCTCGGTGAGGAGTTCGAGCACCGCCGGTACGCCGAGCGCGACCTCGCGACACTGGCCGCGAGAACTGTCGGCGCAGGGTCCTAGCGTGTCGGCATGGAGGCTGAGTTGCGGGACTGGCGGAAGCTTGCGCAGTCGTGGCATGCGCGATTCCTGACCGAGAAGTACGTCGACGGCACCCGCTTCGTGCAGGCGGTGGGGGAGGCGTGCTCGAGTGCTGACGTCGTACCCGAACTGCGGCTCGGCGCGACGTTCGTGGACGTCGCGAGCCGGGACGAGGCGCTGGCGGAGCGGATCAGTGCGATCGCGGCGGAGCACGGTCTGACAGCGGACCCGACGGCCGTGGCGCAGCTCGAGATCGGTCTGGACACGGCGGAGCTCGTGGCGATCGGGCCGTTCTGGGCGGCGGTCCTGACCGGCAGCACCGATTCGTTCACCGGGAACGACATCTTCGACCCGACCTGCCGGGTCGCGAACCTCTGGTTCCAGGGCACGACGCCGCACGAGACGCCACGCCAGCGGTTCCACCTCGATCTCTGGCTGCCGCCGGAGGTCGTCCCGGGGCGGATCGAGGCTGCAATCGCGGCCGGCGGGAAGGTCGTGTACGACGAGGAGGCGCCGGCCTTCATCGTGCTCGCGGACCCGCAGGGCAACAAGGTCTGCCTGTGTACGTCGGAGGGCCGCTAAAAGCCGGGGCGCGGTACGGCGTCCTCTGCTACGGTCGTGCTGAAATCTAGGAGGTGTGTGATGGCTTGCATGGTTGTCCGGTTCCGCGCCAATCCCTCCTCCTCTGCTGCCCACTGACGGGCTGACAGCGCTCTTCTTCCGGACCGATTGGTGCGTCGCGGCGTCTGGCCGCGGATCACGTGCGCCCTGGTGCGCGCTCCGTGCCGATCGAACCGGAGATTCCCCATGTCCTCCGTGGACACCCAACTTCATGCTGCCCTCGCACGTGCTGTCCGCGGCGTGCCGTACGACGACCTTCGCCGACGGGTGACGGCGCTCTCAGAGCGCTACCGCAGCGAACAGGTCGACGACACCGCGCCCGGAATGACCGATGCCCTCGACGCCCTCGCGTACGCCGTCGTCCGCATGCCGGCCACCTTCCGCGCCCTCCACGCGGCCCTCGCAACAGCCGAGCGTCATGTGGACGCGTCCTTCGCCACCCACCTCGACATCGGCGGCGGGACAGGAGCCGCGGCGTGGGCGGCCGCGTCGCACTGGCCGGCCATCACCACAGAGGTCGTCGAACGTCAGCCGGCCGCGATCCGTCTCGGCCGGCAACTTGCCGCCGGCAACTTCCCACGCGACTGGCGGTGGACGACCTCCGACCTTCGGTCCTGGACCGTGGGTGGCCCGGTGGATCTCGTCACGATCGGGTACGTGCTCAACGAACTCACCGACGAGGCCCGCCGTGATCTGATCCGCGGCGTGACCAGGTCCGCGACCACGATCGTCCTCGTCGAACCAGGCACCCCACGCGACCACCGCCGCATCCTCGAGGCCCGTGACCTCCTGATCGAGCACGGCTTCCGGATCGCTGCGCCCTGCCCGCACCAAGGACCGTGCCCGGTCGACTGGTGCCACTTCGCCGCGCGCCTGCCCCGCACCGAACTCCATCGCACCCTCAAGGACGGCACCCGGAACTTCGAGGACGAGAAGTTCACGTACGTCGTCGCAACACGCGGCCCGATCCGCCCGGCGCCGGCGCGGGTGATCGCCCGCCCGCTCCACCCGAAGAACCGGGTCGTGCTCGACCTGTGCACGTCAACGGGCACCGCGCAGCGAGCCGTCGTACCGAAGTCCTCCGAGTCGTACCGCACAGCACGCAGCACGACCTGGGGTGATGCCTGGACCTAACGGTCTGAGCGTGTGCTTCGATGTCGACGGGACTCCGATCGCAGACGGAGCACGAGCGCGACGACAAGGATCGCGGCGAGAACGCCCAGGGTGAGCGGGTCACTCGAGCGACCGCCGCGATCGCGGTCCATCACGTGCGACGCGAAGTGCACGACGGCGCCAGTACCTGCGCCGAGAAGCGCCACCACCAGCCCATCCCGCCAGCACAGCGCCCCGAGCAACGCCACCGTGCAACCGATTGCAACTAGTGCGGGGTGACGGTGGTGGCTCGGATGATGAGTGATGTGCCGAGCAGGACGCGTCGCTCGGGTGAGGCGGGGTCTGCGAGGTGCTGGACGAGGAGGTCGACGGCTGCCGCGCCGGCGTCGGCTGCGTGGGAGGAGACGGTCGTGAGCGGCGGGTAGACCTGTGCCTTCAAGACGTCGTCGCAGCCCACGAGGCTGATGTCGCCCGGGACGGAAATCCCGTGCTGGGCCAGGCCGGCCATGATGCCGTGGGCAAGAACGTCGTCGAAGGCAACGGCCGCGGTGGCGCCGGTCTCCAGCAGGTCCGGCGCCGCCTGCATCCCGGCCTCGTAGCTGGAGACCCGGCCCGGAAGCATGATCGCCTCGACGCCGGCCCGTTCGGCGGCGCGTTTCACCGACTTCTTGCGTTGCGTGTTCGCCCACGACCGGGTCGGCCCGGCCAGATAGGCGATGCGCGTGTGGCCGAGCTCGGCCAGATGCTCGACCGCGGCACGGACGCCGTCCGCGCTGTCGACCAGGACGCGCGGCAGACCGGACAGATCGCGGTTGACGAGCACGACCGGACGCCGGTCCGCGAGGCTGCGGATCTGCCGTTCGGTCATCCGGCTCGCGGCGAGCACGAAGCCGTCGGCCTGCGCGGTCAGCGTGCTCACCATCGTGTGCTCACGCGCCGGGTCCTCGTCGGTGTTTCCGAGCAGCAGCGCGAGTCCGGCGGTCTCGGCGCGTCCCTGCGCGGCACCGATCATCGGCGGGAAGAACGGGTTGGCGATGTCGGGGACGATCATGGCGAGCAGCCCGTGGCGTCCGGTCGAGAGCGCCTTGGCCGTCGGGTTCGGTACGTAGCCGAGCTCGGCCGCGATCTCGCGCACGCGGGTCACCGTCTCGGGACGCAGTACCCGCGGGTTGCTGAAGGCCCGCGAGACGGTCGCACGCGAAACGCCCGCGAGCGCCGCCACGTTGGTGATGGTCGGCGCCGCGGGCTCCGCACCCGGCGCGCGTGAGGACATGCGCGCAGCCTAGCTCCGCGCTCCTCGCCCCGCCAGATTCAGCTGCAACCGGTTGCACAAAGGTCAGGCCGGGTGGCAGACGTACGCCGTCTTCTCGTCGGGCGAGAACCCACACCGGCGGTAGAACGCGTGCGTCGCCGCCGTGCGCGACCCCGTCTGGAGCATGGCCTTGTAGCAGCCGGCGTCCCAGGCCGCCTGCACGGTGGCCGCCATGATCTGCTTCCCGAGGCCCTTGCCGCGGCGGCCGGCGTCGACGACGACGTTCTCGATGACGGCGTACGGCGATCCGCCGCGGGTGAGATTCGGGATCACGTTGAGGTAGGTCGTCGCGACGATCTCCGTGTCCTCCTCGAGCACGAACAGGTGCAGCCCGGACGTGCCGAGAATCGTCGTGAAGATGTCCCGGGCCGCCGGCACCGGCGGGTCCGCCGGGTGGAGCTGGCGGTAGAGGGCGAGGATCCCGCCCAGGTCGTCGGCGCCGGCGGCCCGGAACTCAGGCATCGAGGAAGGTGGTCACGGTGTCCAGGACCAGAGGAGTGCGAGCGAGCCCGGTGAAGTGGGTGGTGCCCGGGAAGATCGCCAGCTGCGAAGCGGGTACGCCGACGAAGTCGCCGTTCACGTCGCCGCCGCGGAGCTGGTGGAAGCGGACGACGTGTTCGAGCTTCACCGCGTCCGCGTCCCCGAACGTCAGCAGCGTCGGCGCCGCGATGCCGCGGATGTCGTCGTCGCTCCAGCCTTCGGTGCCGCGGTCGTACGCGCCGAGCTTGGTGAGCAGCGTCTGCAGGTGCTCGTGGTCAGGGTGCGGCGACTTCGCCAGGTAGTCCGACTCCATCGGCGTACCGGCGATCATCTCGACCTTCATCTCGCCGACCGCGTCCGTGTTCTCCGCGCGGTCCCCGGACGGGTGGAACGAGACCGAGGAGATGACAGCCTTGCGGACGAGCTCCGAGTGCTTGATCGCGAGGTAGAGCGCGACGGCCCCGCCGACGCTGAACCCGAACACGTCGGCTTGCGGTACGTCGAGCTGCTCCAGCAGCGCCACCACGTCGGACGCCAACGCCGGCGTACCCAACGGCCGGTCGATGTCGTTCGTGTACCCATGCCCCTGGAAGTCCGCCGCGATCACCTGCCGCCCGGCGGACAGCCCTTCCAGCAGCTCCCCGAACTGCAGGTCGATGTTGAACAGTCCACCGTGCAACAACACCAGCGGCGTACCCCCGGACCCGTGGATCTCGTAGTACATCCGCAGCCCGTTGATGTCGGCGTACCCAGTCTGCTTGCTCACAGTTCTCCCCACCACTAGACGAATCGTGGCGTCCGAGCCTACGTGTTGCGGAAGGATCGCCGGTAGGAGGTCGGCGGTACGCCGACGACGCGCTGGAAGTGGCGGCGCAACGACGTGGCGGTGCCGAGGCCGGTCGCGGCGGCGACCTGCTCGATGCCGTCGTCGGTCGATTCGAGCAGCTGCTGTGCCCGGCGAACCCGCTGCGTCAGCAACCATTGCAGCGGCGTCTGACCGGTGATCGAACGGAACTGGCGACCGAGGTGCCGCGGGCTGGTGTTCGCCCGTCGCGCGAGGTCGGTGACGGTCAGCGGCTGATCCAGACGTTCCTGCGCCCACGCGAGCAAATGCGCGAGCGAGTGATCGCCGCTGAGTTGCAACGGCGTCGACACGAACTGCGCCTGCCCACCGGCGCGATGCGGCGGTACGACGAGACGCCGCGCGACCGTGTTCGCGGTCGTCGCGCCGTGATCGAGGTGAACCAGGTGCAGACACAGATCCACCGCCGCCGCCTTCCCTGCCGCGGTCAGCACGCTCCCGTTGTCGGTGTAGAGAACGTCCGGATCGACCAATGCCGCCGGATACCGCTCGCTCAGCACGTCGGTGTGTCCCCAGTGCGTCGTTGCCCGCCTGCCGTCGAGCAACCCGGCGGCACCGAGCACGAAGGCGCCCGTACAGAAGGATGCGATCCGGGCGCCTGCCTGATGCGCCGCCCGGACAGCGTCCACCAGGTCGGCGGGCGGTGGTTCGTCGACGTCCGCGATCGCCGGTACCAGCATGGTGTCGGCGCGGGTCAGCCAGTCCAGCCCGTCCTCGGGCTCGACGAGGAACGGTCCGACCTGCATCGGCCGCGGCCCGCACAGGCGTACGTCGTACCACTCGCCGACTCCCGGCGGTGGGTTGCCGAAGATCTCGTAGGCGATCCCGAGCTCGAAGTGCAGCAAGTGCCCGGCGGTCGCGAGCGCCACGGTGTGCATGTCCGAAAGTGTACGGATGGTGTCGTTCCGGACTCTCCCGCGACCGGGCCCGCCGGGCCGAGACTCGGGGCATGAACGCAATCGTCGTGTACGGCGCCACCGGTCACACCGGCCGTTTCGTCGTCGAGGAACTCCTACGTCAGCAGCTCCCGACCGCCGTCTCGGGCCGCAACGCGGCGGCACTCGCAGCGCAGTGGGGAGACCTCGACGTCCGACCGGCCGCGGTCGACGACCCGCACGCCCTCGACCAGGCCCTGAAGAACGCGGCGGCCGTGATCAACTGTGCCGGTCCGTTCGCCAGCACGGCCGAACCACTGATCGAGGCCGCCGCCCGGCAGCGGATCCCGTACGTCGACGTCGCCGCAGAGATCGAGGCGAACGCGGCCACGTTCGCCAGGCGCAGTGACACACCGGTCGTGCCGGCGATGGCGTTCTACGGCGGGCTCGGCGACCTGCTGACGACCGCGGTACTGGGGGAGCGGACCTCCGCCACCGACGTGCACGTCGGGTACGGGCTCAGCAGTTGGTACCCGACTCCGGGCACCCGGGTCGCCGGCCGGGTATCGCATGACCGGCGCAACGGTCGCCGGGTGCGGTTCGCCGGCGGCCGGTTGCAGTATCACGACGACCCGCCGGTCCAGCAGGACTGGACGTTCCCCGAGCCGCTCGGCCGGCGGCGCGTGATCGCCGAGTTCAGCATGGCCGACATCGTCACGATCCCGAGTCATCTCGCCGTGCCCGAGGTACGCACTTACATGACCCTCGAGGCCGCGGGAGACCTGGCGGACGCGGACACGCCGGCGCCGGTGGCAGTCGACGAGCACGGCCGCTCGGACCAGGCCTTCGTGGTGGACGTGCGGGTCGGCGGCGAACTGCGGGCCACGGCCACGGGCCAGGACATCTACGCGATCACGGCACCGCTCGCGGTCGGCGCCGTACGGCGGATCCTCGCCGGCGAGACGCGGTCGTCCGGGGTGGCGTCGGCCGGCGCGATGTTCGACGCCGTCGACTTCCTCAAGGAGTTACCGCTGACGCTCGATCTGTCGTAAATCAGTTCCCTGCGGGAGAATCGGCGGACCGCCCACAGCAGTTGGAGGCCGCCCGTGTCCAGCTCGTCCCGCCCGTCCCGCCGGGCACTTCTGCAACTGACAGCCGCTGGTGCCATCGCCGGAGCAGTAGGCAGCACGCTCCCGGCGTACGCCGACGGAATCGACTACACCGCCCGCCAGACGTTCGACGACTGGGATCGCCTGTTCCAGCAGGGCGGACCCGGTCAGCCGGACCAGCCGAACGACAACACCAACCGCGACGGCCGCTCCGGCATGCTCGCGTGGAGCCAGTCGTACGTGCTGCTCGGGCTCGTCCGCATGTACGAGACGTACGGCGACACGTACTACCTCGACCGGCTCATCGACAACGTCGACCAGGTGCTCGCGGTGCGCGACAGCGAGCGTGACGTCACCGACTACCGCGGGCTCTCGCTCCCCGCGTGGCGCGCCGACCACCCGTACACGACCGGCTACGCAACCCTTGCCGACAGCAACGGCCGGCCGCTGCTCGACCTCCGCCAGGCGCTGCCGTACGCCGAGGACACGACGGTCACCGTCACCGCCGGGTCTCGCGCGGACACGTTCACGGTGAAGCTCGTCAACACCTTCGTCAACCGCACCGTCACGCTTACCGACCTGTCCCTCGATCCCGCCGGCCCTGATTACGCCGTCACCCGGATCTACACGGCGGCTCCCGGTCCGCTGCAGCTCACCGCCGGGGATCGCCGGCCGGCGCCGCGCGCGGGCGACGTACCGAGGCTCGGCACGTACGAGGTGCGCTGCAGGCCGGTGATCTTCGCCGTGCACACGGGCATGATTACCTATCCGATCGCGAGCTTCGTGCGCCTCGTCGCCGGCTCGCCGGTCCTGCGGCAGCGATACCAGCGGAAGGCGGCCGAGTACCTGACCGCGTGCCGCGAGGCGGTCGCCGTCCACGACTGGGAGTACCGCGAGGGCGGTCATCTGCTGTGGCCCAAGGGGCAACCACTCGCGTACGACGGCTGCGAGCAGCCGATCAACCAGTCGGTCGGGCTCGGTCAGACGCTGGTCGAGCTCGCGCTGGCGACCGGGGATCCCGGGTACCGCGCGAAGGTGGCCGGGATGGGCCGGATGCTCGCCGGTCAGCTCACGGCCGACGCCGGGGACGCCTACCGGTGGCACTACTGGCCGGCCGGCGGCCGTATCTACGAGGGGTTCGCGAAGACGGGTGACCCGTCGACCGACGTCTCGACCTTCACGCCGTCCGGAGGCCCGGCGCGGCAGTTCGAGGACATCAGCCACGGGGCGATCGACGTCGAGTTCGCCGTACGGGCGTTCCGCGCCAGGCTCGCGTTCACCGGCCGGGACATGGCGCGGATCGCGCGGACGTTCACCCAGAACGTCGCGACCACGGACGCCACCGGCCTCCCCGCCATCCACACGACGGTCGCCGGTGGGACCGTCGGCGCCGCGTCGGTCGCCCACCAGGCACCGCGCTGGATGCAGGTGGCGCCGTGGGACCCGCAGGTCCACGCGCACTGTCTCGCGCTCTACAACCGCTACCAGCCGACCCCGGAACGCGACGGCCAACAAGCAATCGGCTTCGGCTGGCTCCTCGCCAACGTCGCCTATCTCAACTGGGGTGCTGCCCGATGACATAGCCTGGAGGGGTGGAGGGGGAGCCGCTGGTGCGGCGGTCAGTGGGGATTGGGATCGCCGGGTTGTTGCCGTGGGCATGGTTTGTGGTGCGGGACGGGCTTGGTGTGGTCACGGATGTGGCCGCGATCGTGCTGCCGATGCTTGCGGTGGTGACTGCTGTGCTGGTGGGGGTTCTGTGGCGGCGGCACCGGGCGGCAGTTGTGTTCGCGGTGTCGACGCTGCTCATGGGAGTCGTCGCGACGTTCACGCCGTGGATCCCGCACGGCACCGGCACGGTCGATTCGGCTCGCGCTGTCCGGATCGCGGCCGCGAACATCGGGAGCGGCGAGCTCGACGGGGCCGACACCCTGCTCGCACTGCGCGCCGACGTCCTCGTCGTCTCCGAGATCGGCCCACCGCTGACCGGGCGGCTCTCCGAGTCGTACCCGGAGCATGTCGCCTACTGGAAGGGCCCATCGATCGGCGTCTTCAGCCGCTGGCCGCTGACCGTGCTCGAGCAGCCGGGGCCGGACCTGCCCGGATACGTGGTGCGGGTGCACGCGCCATCGGGGGAGTTCGACCTGATCGCGGCGCACGTCCCGCGTCCGTGGTGGACGTCCGGCGGATCGACGTACGACAGCTCGACCGACGACGGGACGCCGTACCAGGCGACCGTCGCCGAGCATCACCGCCTGATCGAACAGCTCGCGGACCGCGCCGCGCGCGACGACCGTCCCGTCGTGGTGGCCGGCGACCTCAACGCCACCGACCGCGGCCGCGACTACCGCGCCCTCACCGACCACCTGCACGACGCGATGCTGGACAGCTGGGGCCGCCCCTCCCAGATCGGGAAATGGGCAGCACTGGCGGTCCGCATCGACCACCTGCTCGTGAAACCCGGCTGGTGCTCCGACGACAACGACTGGTACCCGATCCCCGCGTCGGACCATCATGGCCTGATCTCGACGATCGGACCGTGCGCATGACGACAGCGCCGTCGACGGGTACCGAGTGCGTCGGGCATGGCCGGGTGTTGTCTGATATGGCAGGATTCCTACGGTGAGTAGCGGTACGACGGACGAGCAGCGCCTGCAGGACCTGGCGCGGCTGCGGCGTGTGAAGGACCGGATCGACCGCGAGTACGCGCAGCCGCTGGACGTCGAGGCGCTCGCCCGGGGTGCGCACATGTCGTCCGGGCACCTGAGCCGCGAGTTCAAGCGCGCTTACGGAGAGTCGCCGTACGGGTATCTGATGACGCGGCGGATCGAGCGCGCGATGATGCTGCTGCGGCGCGGCGGGATGAGCGTCACCGACGTCTGCTTCGCGGTCGGCTGCCAGTCGCTCGGTACCTTCAGCACCCGGTTCACCGAGCTGGTCGGGATGCCGCCGAGCGTCTACAAGGAGCACGCGCAGGACGCGACCCTCGGCATTCCGTCGTGTGTCGCGAAACAGGTGACGCGACCGATCAGGAATCGAGAAGCAACTCCGGCGCCCGGCACGTAGCGTGACGCCCATGGAGATCAAGATTCACGCCAGCTTCCTGCCGCACAGCGACCCCGAGGAGTCGGTGAAGTTCTACCGCGACATCCTCGGCTTCGAGGTCCGCACCGACGTCGGGTACGAGGGCATGCGCTGGATCACGGTCGGCCCGGCCGGCCAGCCGGACACCTCGATCGTGCTCTACCCGCCGGCCGCGGACCCCGGGCGGACCGACGACGAGCGCCGGACCATCGCCGAGATGATGGCCAAGGGCACGTTCGCGACCATCGTGCTGCAGACCGACGACATCGACGGCCTGTTCGAGCGCCTGCAGGCCACCGACGCCGAGGTGATCCAGGAGCCGGTCGACCAGCCGTACGGCGTCCGCGACTGCGCGTTCCGGGATCCGGCCGGCAACCACATCCGGATCAACCAGGCTTCCTGACACCCACTTGGAGACAGACGCATGACCCGCGACGACCACGCTGCCGACAGTCACGACCTGATCCGGGTGACCGGCGCCCGGGTGAACAACCTGAAGGACATCAGCGTCGAGATCCCGAAACGCCGGCTGACCGTGTTCACCGGCGTGTCCGGGTCGGGCAAGAGCTCGCTGGTCTTCGGCACCATCGCGGCCGAGTCGCAGCGGCTGATCAACGAGACCTACAGCGCGTTCGTCCAGGGCTTCATGCCGAGCCTGGCCCGCCCGGACGTCGACGTCCTCGAGGGCCTGACCACCGCGATCATCGTCGACCAGGAGCGGATGGGCGCCAACCCGCGCTCCACCGTCGGTACGGCGACCGACGCCAACGCGATGCTCCGGATCCTGTTCAGCCGGATCGCGAAACCGCACGCGGGCCCGCCGACGGCGTACTCCTTCAACGTCCCGAAGCGCACCGCGACCGGCTCGATGACGGCCGACAAGGGCGCCGGCGAGAAGAAGGTCGTCCGCGAGGCCGTGTACGCCGGCGGCATGTGCCCGCGCTGCGAGGGCATGGGCTCGGTGACGGACTTCGACCTGACCGCGCTGTACGACGAGAACAAGTCGCTGAACGAGGGCGCGCTGACGATCCCCGGCTACAGCATGGACGGTTGGTACGGGCGGATCTTCCGCGGCGCCGGGTACTTCAACCCGGACAAGCCGATCAAGAAGTACACCAAGAAGGAGCTGCACGACCTGCTCCACCGGGAGCCGACCAAGATCAAGGTCGAGGGCATCAACCTCACCTACACCGGCATCATCCCGGCGATCCAGCGGTCGTTCCTGTCCAAGGACGTCGACGCGATGCAGCCGCACATCCGGGCGTTCGTCGAGCGGGCGGTGACGTTCACCACCTGCCCGGACTGCGAGGGGACCCGGCTGAGCGCCGAGGCACGGGCGTCGAAGATCAAGGGCAAGAACATCGCGGACCTGTGCGCGATGCAGATCACCGACCTGGCCGCCTGGATCCGTGACCTCAAGGAGCCGTCGGTCGCGCCGCTGCTGAAGGCGCTCGGCGACGCGCTCGACTCGTTCGTCGACATCGGGCTCGGGTACCTGTCGCTGGAGCGCCCGGCCGGGACGCTGTCCGGTGGTGAGGCACAGCGGACGAAGATGATCCGGCACCTCGGATCGTCGCTGACCGACGTCACCTACGTGTTCGACGAGCCGACGATCGGCCTGCACCCGCACGACATCCAGCGGATGAACGAGCTCCTGCTGCAGCTGCGCGACAAGGGCAACACCGTGCTGGTCGTGGAGCACAAGCCCGAGACGATCGCGATCGCCGACCACGTGGTCGACCTCGGCCCCGGTGCGGGATCCGGCGGCGGCGAGGTCGTGTTCGAGGGCACGCTGGAGAAGCTCCGGACCAGCGGGACGCTGACCGGGCGCCACCTGGACGACCGTGCGTCGCTCAAGCCGTCGGTGCGGTCGGCGACCGGCGCGCTGGAGGTCCGCGGCGCCTCGACGAACAACCTGCGCAATGTCGACGTCGACGTACCGCTCGGTGTGCTGGTCGTCGTGACCGGGGTCGCCGGGTCGGGGAAGAGCTCGCTGATCCACGGATCGATCGCGGATCGCGAGGGTGTCGTGGCGATCGACCAGGGAGCGATCCGGGGATCGCGGCGCAGCAACCCGGCGACGTACACGGGTCTGCTGGAGCCGATCCGGAAGGCCTTCGCCAAGGCGAACGGGGTGAAGCCGGCGCTGTTCAGCGCGAACTCCGAAGGCGCATGCCCCGCGTGCAAGGGCGCGGGTGTCATCTACACCGAGCTCGGCGTGATGGCGACCGTGGAGTCCCCGTGCGAGGAGTGCGAGGGCCGCCGGTTCCAGGCCGCCGTGCTGGAGTACACGTTCGGCGGGAAGAACATCGCCGAGGTGCTGGCGATGCCGGTGTCGGAGGCGTTGCCGTACTTCGCCGAGGGCGAGGCGCGGACGCCGGCTGCCGAGAAGATCCTGGAGCGGCTCGCGGACGTCGGGCTCGGGTACCTGTCGCTCGGCCAGCCGCTGACGACGCTGTCCGGGGGAGAGCGTCAGCGGCTGAAGCTCGCGACGCACATGGGGGAGAAGGGCGGCATCTTGGTCCTCGACGAACCGACGACGGGTCTGCACCTCGCCGACGTCGAGCAGCTGCTCGGCCTCCTGGACCGGTTGGTCGACTCGGGCAAGTCGGTGATCGTGATCGAGCACCACCAGGCCGTGATGGCACACGCCGACTGGATCATCGACCTCGGGCCAGGCGCCGGCCACGACGGCGGCAAGATCGTCTTCGAGGGCACACCCGCCGACCTGGTCAAGAAGCCCAAGACCCTCACCGGCAAGCACCTGTCAGAATACATCGCCTGACGTCTGCTGCAGCACCGGCGGCCGGGGGGACGTGCCGGGAGGACGACCCCACAATTCAGTACCGTGCCCGGTATGAAGATGCTCAGCGTGGCCGTGTTGTTCGTGTCGTCACTGATCCAACTCAGTGTCCTCATCGTCGGTCTCGTGCTGACAGGCAGGACCCGGCGAACCGGCGGCGACAGCGCGTCCAAGGGTCTGATCGGCTGTGCCGTGCTGTTGCTGAACCTGCTGATAACGGTCGGCTCGAGCTTTGCCGCGCCGGTGATGTACAGGGCCTCCGGCGTGTCCCAACTGGAAGTGTTCTACGCCGTACGCGGGCTGCTCAGTGCCGTGCTCCTGAGCGTCGGGATCGGATTCCTCATCGCAGGAGTCCTGGCGAACGGCCGGTCGGCCGCTCCGGGCTCGAGCCCGCTCTACCGGTACCCGGCTCAACCCTGATCACGTAGCCGACAGCGCCTGCGGGGAGCCCCTTCGTGCGGATCCCCCAACTGGTCAGGAATCGAGAAGCATCGGCGGGGGCCGGGAAATAGCGTGGGAGTCAGTAAACGTCAGGGGCTGCGGCCCCGGAATCTGGAGTGACGACATGACCACCACGCAAGGCGTCAAGACGATCCTGCACCCCGTGACCGACCTCGAGAAGGCCAAGCCGGTGTACGCCGCGCTCCTCGGCGTCGAGCCGATGGCGGACTCGCCGTACTACGTCGGATTCGAGGCCGAGGGCCAGCAGATCGGTCTGGTGCCGAACAGCGACATGACCTCGCCGATCGCGTATTGGCACGTCGACGACATCGAGGCCAAGATCCAGGAGATCACCGCGGCCGGAGGTGAACTGAAGGACGCCCCGAAGGACGTCGGCGCCGGCCGCCTGGTCGCCACCCTCACCGACCCGGACGGCAACGTGCTCGGCGTCCTCCAGGATCCGTCCTGATCATGTGCACCGTCCCGAGGGAGTACCGGGCCGCGGTGTACGGCGTACGCCAGGAGCCCGACGCCGACGACGTACCCGCCGAGGAAAACCCCGTGTATGTCGAGGAAGCAGTGGGGCATCATCTCGTGCATGAGTGAGCGCGCGTACGTCCGTCTGCAGGCCGCCTATCGCGGGCGGCTCGGTGTCGAGGTCGGCCTGTTCGTCGCAGTGGACCACCTGCGGCGGGCGGGCCGGCTGACTGCGTCGGAAGAGGCGCAGTACCTCGACATCGACGACTGGTTCCTCACTCACCTGCCGAATCCGGACTTCTATGCCGACGGCAACAGTGTCGGTGCGGTCACCTGGTTCAAGGAGCCGATCACCGCGGCCATGCAGGAACGCGTCGAGTCGTTGTGCGCGATCCTGACGGCGCACGACGTCGCCTGGGAGCGGGTGACGTCCGGTGATCCGGGCACTGTCGTGTACGAGGACGAGTTCCAGGTCGGCGTCGTGCCGTACGTGCGCGACGAGCCGACGCCGTTGCCGGCCGGGGTCACGCTGACGCCGACGTCGGGTGGTTCGAAGCGGGCGGTGGCCGCGTCGAAGGTGCGGCACGTGCTCTTCGACGCGGACGGCGTACTGCAGGATCTGCCGGGCGGATGGTACGCGGCGATGGAGCCGTATCTCGGCGAGCGGGCGCGGGACTTCCTGCACGAGACGTGGTCGGACGAGCTGCCGATGCTCGCCGGGCGGGGCGACTATCTACCGGTACTGGCGGCGTCCTTGGCGAAGTACGGCGTACCGGCGCCGGTGCACGAGGTGTACGACGCGGTGTGGAAGAACATCGTGCTGATCGAGGAGTCGCTCGACATCGTGCGGGCGCTGAAGCGGAACGGGTACGGCGTACACCTCGGCACCAACCAGGAGTGCTACCGGGGCGCGCACATGCGGACGGCGCTCGGGTACGACGAACTCTTCGACGTCAGCTGCTACTCCTACGACCTCGGCGTCGCGAAACCCGATCCCGAGTTCTTCACCCGCGCCGCGGAACGCATCGGGGCCGACGCGGACACGATCCTGTTCATCGACGACACCGCGAAGAACATCACCGGCGCCCGTACCGCCGGCCTCCACGCCGAACAATGGGACTTCACCCAGGGCCACGCCGCCCTCCACGCCCTCTTCACCACCCACGGCGTCGACGCCCACCTCACGGCTTGACCCCGGGCTACTCGGCGACGACTTCCACGGAGATGTTGCCGCGGGTTGCACGGGAGTACGGGCAGGTGGCGTGTGTTGCTTCGAGCAACTTCCGGCCGGTGTCGCCGCAGAGGTGGTCCGGCAGTTCGACCCGCAGTACGGCGGCCAGGTCGAACTTCGCGCCCGCGGGGACGAGGCTGACCTCGGCGGTGACGGCGACGTCCTTCGCGTCGAGGTTCTGGAGCTGGGCGATGCGGTCCAGCACGGTGGAGAAGCAGGCGGCCCAGCCCGCGGCGAGGAACTGTTCGGGGTTGAGGCCGTCGCCCGTGCCGCCCATCTCCTTCGGCATCGCGAGCTGCACATCAAGCTGTCCGTCGGCGGTGACAGCGCGGGCGTCGCGGCCGGACGAGGTCGCGACGGCTGTGTAGGTGGGGTTCATGGTCGTGCCTTTCAGATCGACTGCGACCACCGTCGACGATCAGGGGTATCCGGCTCAATTACCTCCTTGGTGCAGTTACCCGGCAGGTAATGGCTGCCCGGCGCGCCCTCGCCGTACGCTGAACTCGTGACCGTCCTGGAAGAGCCACAGACCGTGGGGGAGCTGCTGCGCTTCTGGCGGCAGCACCGCCGGCTGAGTCAGCTCGACCTGGCGCTCGACGCCGAGGTGTCGACGAAGCACCTGAGCTTTGTGGAAACCGGCCGCGCCCAACCGAGCCGGCAACTGCTCGTCCATCTCGCGAACCACCTCGACCTGCCGATCGCCGAACGCAACCGGCTGCTGCTCGCCGGCGGGTTCGCCCCGCTGTACCTCGACCAGCCGTACGACTCCGACGCGATGCTCCCGCTCCGCGACTCTCTGCGCCAGCTGCTCGACGCGCACATGCCCAACCCCGCGCTGATCGTCGACGGCCTCTGGAACCTCATCGACGCCAACGCCGCCGCATCCCTCCTGTGGGAAGGCGTCGACCCGAAGCTCCTCGAGCCGCCCATGAACATGCTCCGCCTGTCCGTCCACCCCGGCGGCCTCCCGAGCATCTCGTCCATGACAGCCGCCTGCAGCCTCGGCCTCATCCACCAACTCAAACGCAAGAGCCGAGACACGGCAGACCAGCCCCTGGCCGACCTGCTCAACGAGCTGGACCCCTACCTCCCCGAGCAACCGCCGATGACACCCGCCCAGCAGCCCATGGTCACCCTCGACCTCAACACCCGCCTCGGCCCAGTCCGCCTCTTCACCCTGATAGCCACCATCGGCGCCCCACTAGAGGTAACCGCAGCCAACCTAGCCATAGAAACCTTCCTCCCCACCGACCCCACCAGCACCTCCCGCCTGCAGCAGCTCGCCAGTTAGCTCGCAGGAGACGGCAGCGGGCGCTAGTCGCGCCCTGGCTCGGCCTCCTCGACGTCTTCCCGAAACCGCCCACGGGCCACCATCGCCGAAAACGCCTCCTGCGCAACCACTGCAGTTCGCCGTGGCCATCCTGAATCGCAGATCTCGTCGACCGTGTTCAACCCATTGGTCGCTGCCAGCGCGTCCAGCAGTACGGCAAGCACCTTCTCGAGCAGAGCGACCTCGGTAGCGGTGTACGTAGACAACGCGCGCTGAGGCTCATCGGCCCAGTCGAAGAACATATTGAAGTATTCCGCAACCCCGACGTCCTGCACACCGGCATTCCCGTCGCCCAGGAGCTCGAGTACGTCGATGACGCGGTTCCGGACGCGCTGGTCCAGAAGGCGGGAGGACACAGCATCGCTCACCTGGACACAGTCCCAGATGCCTGATGCTGTGTCCAAAGAATTCCCGTCACGGCGGATGCACGCGTCTGGGATGGTTCTGCGCATCGAGCAGGCTGTTCTGGTTCTAAGCGGGATTGCATCTGATCCGGCTTACAGCACGCGTGGCACGCCGGAGAATTCGCAGGTCAGGTCCTTGATGATGCCAGCTCGTTCAGCGGACCCGGTTCCTGAACGTGGACGGCACGATCAAGCCGCGATTGACGTTGATTCGGCGGTTCGCCGAGTTCACCGGCGAGTTCCTGGCGGTGGCGCGCCGAGGATGTCGAGGCGTTCATCGATCAGGCGCGAGCGCGGCGTGGACAGGGCCGGGGATTCCCGCGGTTCTTCAGAAGCAGGTCGAGTGCTCGTGCGTGGGAACGCAACAAGGTAGCGTTCTATCGGTGGCGGTACGGCGTGTGGCCGCCCGGCCAATGGAAGAGTTGCCGATGACAATCAGTTGGTTCCAACTCAGCGGTGGTTCCTATCATGAGGAGTCGGGGCCTGTGTTTTCCGGAGCTGCGGAAGACCGGCTATGGGAGGCCTTCCCGCAGCTAGAAGCCGATGTGCTCTCGGGCCTTGATGGCGCGCGTTGGCTGCTCCAGGGTGGCTACGAGCGAGTCTCAGTCGGACTTCAGTTTCGAACCGAGAAGAAGGGCCGACAGCGCCGAGCCGTTGCGGAGATCGGCCGACTGATCACGGTGGACTATTCGATTGTCTGGCCCGAACTGGAGAACGCCACAGTCGAGAATATTCGCAATCACGTCAAGCCTTTCGTGATGGATGCGCTTGAACTGGTCGGAGAAAAGAAGAAGCTCGGCCACGTACCGCGCCTAGGCGAGGGGCGCGATCTGACAGCCGCGCCGCTAAAGCCGCTGATCGAAGACCCCACGCCGTACGCGGACGAGCCCGGCGACAGTTTCGTCATCACACGCGAACTACCTCCCGGCCTGAACCCGTCTGAGGAGGCGGCTGTCCTGAAGCGGTACGAGGAAGACCTCGACCGCATCCTGTCCAAACATGCTAGAAGCAACATCATCGAGTTGGAGACCACAGCAAGTACCGCACGATGGGTGGTACCTGCATCGAGGTCGACGGATTAGGTGCTTACGTTCGCTGGTGCCCGATGTACGAGTACGGACTCGGTGTCAGGCCGTCTGGAGCAGTGGTCACGAACCTGTCACCTCTCCTCATAGGACCTCAACGTCGACGAGCCGATTCGGAAGCAGTAGCTCAGGCGAAGGAGTGTCCTCCGGCGAAGGTTTCCGGCTCCGCGGGTGCGGGACCGGGCGGGCTGGGATCGGCTGGCGCCGCCGCAAGGTAGCCGATCCCGCTCGCGCTCCGTCGTTACGTCAGGAATACGACACAGTCCGATTAAGTCATCTGCGTCGGTAATGCGGCTCGGCGTGTGCTGCTGGAGCTGTGTGAAGCCGGTCGCCGGTGGTGCGGGCTGACGGCGTCGAGGAGCTGCTTGCGGTCGCCGTACGGCGGTGGCGTTCGTACCCACGGCGCAACCCGCCCTCGCCGGCGAGTTCGCGAGGTCGAGCTACCCGCCCGGTTGATGTGGGTGGCGCTGGAGAAGTTGTCTGGAGGATCTGAAGCCGAGGCGTTCGTACAGGGGGACTGCCTTGTGGCCGGAATGGACGGTTACGTGGAGGGCACCGAGGTGTGTGGCGTGCTGTGAGGCGGTCTCGACCAGGGCCGCGCCGATGCCTTGGCCGCGGTGTTCGGGACGGACAAAGACGCTTTGGATGTCTGCGGACAGTCGGCTTGTTGCTCCGGGTCTCGGGGCGCGGGGGACCAGGGCGAGCCACGCCATACCGACGAGCTCCGGCCGATCGAGTCGAGCGACGAACGCGATATGTGAGTCCTGGTGGACCCTCCACCACTGCGCAAGCTCCGCCGCGAAGGCGTCAACGGATCGCTCCGCCGCCTCCTCATCACTACTGTTCAGCCACAACAGCCGGGCCAACTCGGGGGTGTCGTTCGCATTTGCCTGAGAGATCCTCACGCCATGAGTCTCGCGCACAGCCACGATCATCAGCCGTCCGATTCGGCGTGCCAGGTTTGCCAGAGTTTGCCGTAGGTGCGTCCTGCGTGGACGAGTTCGTCGTGGGTGCCGAGCTCGACGAGTTGGCCGGCTTCCATGACCGCGATTCTGTCGGCGTCGTGCGCTGTCTGCAGGCGGTGGGCGATCGCGATCACGGTGCGGCCCTGGAGGACCGACGCGAGTGATTGCTCCGTCTGGCGCGCTGTTCTGGGGTCGAGGAGTGACGTGGCCTCGTCCAGGATCAGCGTGTGAGGATCGGCGAGTACTACGCGCGCCAGGGAGAGCTGCTGCGCTCCGGCGTCGTCGAGAGTGGCGTCGGTACCGATCTCGGTATCCAGCCCCTCAGCCAGATCGTCCAGCCACCCGGCCCCGACAGCGTCCAGCGCCGCCCGCATTTCCTCGTCTGTCGCCGAAGGCTTGGCGATGAGCAGGTTGTCCCGGATCGTGTCGTGGAAGATGTGATGATCCTGCGTGATCAGTACGACGTGCTCACGCAGCTGATCCGGCGGAAGATCGGCGACCGGCGTACCACCGATCGTGACTGCCCCCGTGTGCGGACGGTCGAGACCGGCGAGGAGGCGCGCAAGTGTGGACTTGCCCGCTCCAGACGTCCCGACAATGGCCAGCCGTTCTCCGGGCCGCACGGACAGATCGATTCCTCGGAGTACGTCGCGGACTCCCGTGTAGCTGTAGTGCGCGTTGTCCACGCGGATCCGCTCGTCGCTCACGCGCTGCGCCACTTGGGCGTCCGCCTGAGGAATATCGCCGACACCTTCGACGCGCGCGTACGAAGCTCCCGCACCTTGTAACTGTTCGATCCAGAGCATCAAGGTGTCGAGCGGTCCGATGAGCTGCCGGAGGTACACCGCCGCAGTGACCACGGTCCCGAGACTGACCACGTCGTTGCCATACAGGGCGCCGCCGACCAGCAGCACCCCGACGACCGGGAGCGCCAGCGCGATCTCCGACCACGGAAACAGCACCGTCCGCAGCCACAGCGCGTCCAGCCGAGCGGACCGGGCTCGAGTGACTGCCGCTTCAGTGACCTCAGTACGGCGCTGCTCCAGCCCAAGCAGTTCGACGGTGCGCGCCCCCTTCGCGGTACTGGCGACCGCGTCGGCCATCTCGGCACTGGTTGCCGCAACCGCCAGGTACGCCGGCCTCGCGCGACGCAGGTACCAACGCACCGCTGCGCCGACACCGATCAGGCAGACAAGCCCGCACAGCCCGAGCAGCGGGTCCAGTACGAGCACCGCGACGACGAGGAACACTGCGTGGACGATGGCAACCAATACCTCAGGAACCGCCGCTCGCAACGTGTACGCCACCAGCGAGGCGTCGTTGCTCCCGCGCGCGATCAGGTCGCCCGCCGGAAGATGGTCCGCCACCCGCGGCGGCAGCGCCAGCGTCCGCCGCAAGAACCGCTCCCGAACGCGGGCCGCGGTGCGTTCGCCGTACCGGTAACCGAGCTTGAGCGCCCACCACGACAGCACTGTCTGAACGACCGTGAACAGGAGCGCACCGAACGCAAGCCGGTCCACCGCGCCGAGCACATCACCCGAGCCGGCCTGGATCGTGTCGATGATCCGGCCGAGCAGCAACGGGCCGACCAATCCTGCTGCGGAAGCAAGCCCGTTGACGAGGACGACTCCGACCACGGCCTTGCGGTCCGCGGCCAGGTCGCTCAGCGCCGCCGCACGGACTTCGGCCCGGCTCGCAACGGGCATCTGCTTACTCATCGGCCGTCCGATCGTCGAGGCCGTCCTGGGCGCGGGAAACGAGAGCGCGGTACGACGAATCGCCGCGCAGAAGCTCGGTGTGGGTGCCGGCTGCGGAAACCTTGCCGTCGACCAGGACGATGACCTCGTCCGCACGGTCCAGTACGAGCGGCGACGTCGTCGTGACGACGGTCGTCAAGTCGCGCCTGGCTTCGCGGATCCGGTCGATCATGGCCGCCTCGGTGTTCGCGTCGACCGCGGACGTCGGCTCGACGGCGAGCAGGACGTCAGGTGCGGCATAGACGGCGCGGGCGAGCCGGATCCGTTGCCGCTGCCCACCGGACAGATCACTTCCGCCGGCGGCGATCTCCGCATCCAGACCATCGGGCAACGCCTCGACCACGTCCTCGGCGACGGCGACGCGGAGGGCCGCGCGAATCCGGCTGTCGTCAGGTTCCAGGCGGCCCGTGACGATGTCGCGGACGGTTCCGGCGAACACCTCGGCATCGTTGTCGGCGACAACCAAACGGCGCCGGAACTCCTCGCGGGCAACGTCCGCGATCCGCACACCCGCCCACGTCGTACCCGCGTCGGCTGGCAGGTTCCCGAGCCGCTCGACGACCGCGATCGCCTCCGCCGACTGGGTCGCGACCAGCGCAGTCAGCAGACCGGGACGAACGATCACTCCTGACACGGGATCGGCCAACGGCCCGCTGCCAGGTGTGGTCACTACATCGTGGTCGTCCTCAGCGACCGGCAGGTTGAGCAGGTCGATGATCCGTCGGCCGGCCACCCTTGCCCGCGCGATGTCGCTGCCGCCTTCGATGAAGAAGGCCACGGGGACCACGAGTACGGCGACATACCCGTAGACCGCGACGACGTCGCCGATCGTGATGGTCCCGGCCGCGGCCATCCGCGCCGACAGCCACACCACGGCGGCCAGGAACAGCGCCGGCAGCCCACCTGACAACGCCCCGACCCAACTGGTGGGCCCCGCGACCCGGTAACCGTGCCCCACCAAGCTCTGCGACTCCTGCCCGTACCGCTCCGCGACGAACGCCTTCCCGCCAAGACCGTTGAGGACACGAAGGCCCGCCAGTACGTCGACCAACCGGGTCGTCAATCGTCCCTGATGCACGCGGTACTCCCCACCCGTGCGTTCAATGCGGTGCAGGAACGGACCCACCGCGACAGCGAGCAACGGAACACCGGCGAGGATCACTGCGGCCAGCAACGGCGAAATCGTGAACAGCACGAACGCTACGACGGCGTACGCGATGACCGCGCCGACGCCAGGACCGGTGACGGTCAAGGCCTGCGCAACTGTGTACACGTCGGAGATGCCGACGGTCACCACCTCGCCTGCACTCACGCGACGCGTCAATGACGCACCCAGTCGCGAGGTGTGCCAGACGGTGGCCCGGACGGAGCGGAACGAGGCGTCCATGCGGATCTTGGTCATCGTGCGATGGCGAGCGATGCCGAGGAGCGCGTTCAGCACGGTGATGGCGAGCAGAACCAGGGCCCATCCGACGAGCGCCGCGGTGTCACCTGCGACGAGTCCTTCGTCCACAGCACGAGCCAGGACCCACGGGGGGACTGCCAACCCGACCGTCCAGCAGGTGCCCAGCACCGCACCCAACACAACACGCCGCGACTGGGACCGGACAAGCCAGTACATGAAGCGGAACGGGCCGGCCAGATCACCTGCCGCGGGCGGCGCCCAGGTCTCAGGCGTCCTGTCCAACCACTCGCGAACGCGCCCCATCTATCACACCCACTGCCGTGCACGCTCGCTGGCCACACCAGATCCTCTCAGCTAGTGAACCGATTCACAAGGAGGCCTCGCCGAGGGTCAGGATTCCGCGAGGGCGTTGACCGCGCGCTCGATGGCGGGGCGGATCTCGAGGGTGGGGTCGACGGTGAGCCGGTGCAGGATCAGCCCGTCGCCGAGTGCCATCAGGGCCCGGGTCGCCGGCACGGGGTCCGCGATGCCGACGGCGATCACGATCCGCTCCGTCCACCGCTCGAATTCGTGGCGCTGCCGCAGGAGCGACTCGCCGAGCTCAGGATCGCCGGCGAGTTCGAGGAACAGCGCGTAGCGCGCGCGGGTGCGGGCGGCGAACGGCCCGGTCTGCAGCTCGGCCACGGCGCACAAGCCGTCGATCAGCTCGTCGAGTTCAGTGATCGCAGGCATCGCAGCTGGGTCGAAGTCGGCACGTTCACGTTCGGCGATCCAGTCCACCACACCCGCAAGCAACGCCCGGCGGGTGCGGAACCAGTTCGAGGTCGACCCAGGAGGGAGACCTGCTTGTCCGTCGACCCGCGCATGGCTCAACGCGCGAACGCCCTGCGCACCGAGCAGCTCCACGGCTGCCTCGAGCGCACGTTCCCGGGTGGCCGCAGCCATAGACGATTCCTTCCTGCAGGCCTACTATAAAAATAGTAGTCCACCGCTCGAAGGAGGTGGCCATGGCCACGCCCGAGCCCTCCGTCATCCGTCCCGCCGACGCCTCGACCTGGTCGCCGCCGCTGCCCGAGGCGTCCGGCTTCGACCATCTCGTCGTGGAAACGCCCGGCCTGCACACTCACGTCGCCGCGATCGGCGAGGGCGAACCGGTAGTGCTGCTGCACGGGTTTCCGCAGCACTGGTGGCAATGGCGCGCCGTCGCTCCGGTCATCGCCGCGGCCGGCTACCGCGTCATCTGCCCTGACCTGCGTGGGGCGGGCTGGACCGTGGCCGACGATCCGCGGATCGAGCGCGAGACCCGGCTCCGCGACCTGCTCGCGCTGCTCGACGTACTCCAGATCGAGCGCGCACACCTCGTCTCCCACGACATGGGCGTCATCACCGCGATACAGCTGAGCTACGACCACCCCGAGCGGGTGCGGACAGCAGTGCAGCTCTCCGTACCGCCGGGATTCTTCAGCTTCAGCCCGAGGCTTGCTCCAGGCTTCCGGCACCTGCCCCAGTTCATCTGGCACCGCCCTGGCGCCTCACTGCGCGGAGTCTTCTCCGAGGCGTACGTCGCCCGCCCGATGCCGGAGGCAACGGTCGAAGCCCACCTCGCTCCGATGAGCCGCCCGGACATCGAGGGCGCGGTCCGTCCGCTCACCCGCGGCATGATCCTGCCCGAGGCCTTGCGCATGATGCGCGGAACCTACCGCCGCCGTCGCCTCGCCGTGCCGACCCTCGTCGTCTTCGGCCGCCGGGACCGTCCCTGGACCGAAGAGCTCATGGGACAGGTCTGCCGCAATCCGGACCGGTACGCCGACCGCGTCGAGTTCGCGTATGTCGACGACGCAGCCCACTTCATCACCGACGACGCCCCAGGCGCGGTCGCCGACCTCACCCTCGACTGGTTCGAACGAGCCACGTGATCATCCATTGTGCGCGCCGGCTCATGCGAGGCGGACGAAGACCGGGTCGGGGGCCGCGACGCGATCGCCGTCGCCGAGCTGGCTTGCGAGGCGCGCGGCACCACCTGGGCAGAACGGCGCGAGCTCAGACCTGATCGTGCGGCAGGCCTGGACGACGCGGCTGAGGAGACGGTGGATGCGGTGAGCGTCGCCGTCGGGGTCCTTGAGCGCTTTCCAGGGTGCTGCCGCGTTGAGCAGCTGATTGGCGAGGTTGACGGTGGCAATCAAGTGCGCGGTTGCCGACCGGAAGTCCGCGGTCCTGAGGGCGGCGTCGATCTTCGACCGCAGGGCAGCACGGGCTGTGTCCAGGTCGGCGCTGTCCCAGCCCGGTCCGATCACGGGTTCCTCGTCAAGGAGCAGTCGGCCGTCATAATGCTTGTGAAGCAGGGCGACGGTGCGGTTGGCGAGATTTCCGATTCCGCCGGCCAGGTCGGTGTTGTAGGCCTGGATCAGGCGCGCGGTGGTGAATTCGGTGTCGCCGAGCAGCGGTACTTCGCGGGTAATCCACCAGCGCAGGGCGTCCACGCCGTACGCCTTGACCAGGTCGACCGGATCGATGATGTTGCCGGTGCTCTTGGAGAGCTTGGCGCCGCCCACGTTGACGTAGTCGTGGACGTGGATGGTGGTCGGGAGTGGCTCGCCGGCTGAGAGCAGGAGACCGATCCAGTACACGGCGTGGAAACGCGTGATGCCTTTGCCGATGACGTGCACGCGTTCGCCGTCACCGTCCCACCAGAACTCGTAGTCCTCGCTGCGGCGGTCGACACCCAGTGCGGTGATGTAGTTGGTGAGGGCGTCCCACCAGACGTAGATCACCTGGCTCGGGTCACCCGGTACCGGGATGCCCCAGCCGCCCGCGCGAGCTGCCGGGCGGGAGACGCTGAAGTCCTGGAGGCCCTTGTCGAGGAGTGCGAGTACCTCGTTGCGCTTCTGGGGCGGATTGATCGTGACGGCGCCGGCGGTGATCGCGTCCTTGATGTGATCGCGGTAGCGGGAGAGACGGAAGAACCAGTTGGTCTCAGTTACCCGCTCAGGCTCCGTGCCGTGCTCCGGACAGACTCCGTCGATCAAGGCGTCCGGCTCGTAGAACTGCTCGCATCCGACGCAATAGAGGCCCGTGTAGGTGTCTTGGTAAAAGTCGCCTGCCTCCGCGCAGCGTTGCCACAAGTATTCGACGCCGGGGCGATGTCGCGGGTCAGATGATGTTCGGATGTAGTCGTCGTAACTCAGCTCGAGAATGCCTTGGAGTGCCTGGAAGCGGTCTGCGGCGCTGTTGACGAAGTCGGCTACCGGTTCTCCGGTCGTCCGGGCGGCGAGAACGTTCTTCAATGCGTGGTCGTCGGTGCCGGACAGGAAGCGGACCGGCTGGCCGCGGAGCCTCCGATGGCGGGCGAGTACGTCGGCCTGCACGCTTTCCAGCGCGTGCCCGAGGTGCGGCGCCGCGTTCACGTAGGGGATAGCGGTGGTGATGTAGTACGGGTTCACGGTGGGTCCCTTCCCTGTCACGTCGGCAGGGAGCCCCACATCGCGTCGAGCCCACCGCCATGGGCTCGACTGCCTGATATCAGCGCGCGACGAAATGCCCCAGCAAGGGGGCCATCATTCGCTGCGCGGTAATCATGTCTACAGAGGCTACCGGCACCTTCACCTTCCGACGAATCTGTTTTCCACATGCCCGCGGCTTCCCGTCCCCAGGCCTGGCTCGTTGCTATGGTTCGGGCCTGCCCGCTGAGAAGGAGCGCTTGGTGCCGAAGACCGATTACGACGAATTCGCCGAGGCGTACGCCGCCGACAACGAGGTCAACCTGCTCAACGGCCACTACGAACGGCCGGCGATGCTGAACCTCGCCGGTGACGTGAGCGGCCGTCGCATCCTCGACGTCGGCTGTGGCTCCGGTCCGCTGTCGGCGGCGCTCCGTGACAAGGGCGCGATCATCGCCGGCTTCGACCTGAGCGCGGCCATGATCGAGCTGGCCCGCCGAAGGCTGGGCGAGGACGCCGACCTCAGAGTCGCCGACCTGGCCAAGCCGCTCCCGTACGACGACGCCGCATTCGACGACGTCGTCGCGTCACTCGTCCTGCACTATCTGCAGGACTGGACCGAGCCGCTGGCCGAGCTCCGCCGGGTGCTGAAGCCGGGCGGACGCCTCATCCTGTCGCTGAACCACCCGTTCGTCTACACGGCGTTGAACCCCGACGGCCAGTACTTCGACGTCGCCGAATTCTCCTTCGACGCCGAACACGCCGGCCACACGGTCGTCTACACGATCTGGCACCGGCCGCTCCAGGCGATGTCCGATGCCTTCACCGCGGCAGGCTTCCGCATCTCGGCCATCAGCGAGCCACCGATCTCCCCGGACACACCGATCGAGCTACGCCCGAAGAACATGAAGCACCCAGCACGATTCATCAGCTTCATCTTCTTCGTCCTCGAGGCGTGCTGACCCGCACCGGACCTACCGGGGGAGTAGCTAGCGTCCGGAACCAGGCCGGGTCTCAGCGTTGGGTGTGTTGCTCAGCTCGTCCGTGAGGCGGTTGACGGCGTCCTCAGCCGATGGCGCGGGCCAGAAGACCTGCTCCTGCCTGCGGGGATCGGCGACGTACCGACCTGTCTCGAACCAGCCGAACATCGCGGCCATGTCCTTCACGATGGGCATGAACCGGCCGACAACGGCGCCCGAACCGCGGATGACGACGGATGGCACGGCCCACACCTTGATCGATTTCCCGGCACGAGCACCCATGAGATCCGCCAGTTCCCGCACACTGACCGGGCGGTCCCAGCCGATGTCGATCCGCTCACCGTCACTCACTTCGGCGTCGACCGCGGCCGCCAAGTAGGCCGCAAGGTCAGAGGTGTGGACGAAGGTCAGCGGAACGGTCGGCTTGCCCAGCCAGGTCAAGCGGCCCTTGTCGACCGGGTTGCCGGCCATGCTCGCGATCTGGTCGACGAACGCCCCGGGGCGCAGGGCGACGAACGGGACTCCGAGCTGTTCGAGCTTGTCCTCGGCGAGCTTCTTGTGCCAGAAGTGCGGGACGTTCGGGGTCTGGTCACTGGTCAAGATGCTGGTCAGAACGAATCTCCGGACACCGGCCCGCTGCGCCGCCTCGGCGAGGTTGGCGTTGCCGAGGGTGTCGATGGCGTCTGCGTTCTTGCCGCCGCGGGTGTAGCCGGCCGCGGTGGTGATGACGGCATCCACCCCCTGCATGGCGGCGACGAGTGAGTCCAGGTCGAGCATGTCGCCGCGGGCGATGTCGACACCCCGGCTCTGGAGCCGGCCGGCGTCGGTCGTCGTACGGACCAGGGCACGCACGCTCTTGCCGCGGTTGAGGAGTTCGTCGACAACCTTGCCGCCGAGGAAGCCGGTCGCGCCGACGACGAGGACCGGGCGGGTCTGAGGGGGAGTGGTCATGAGCACTCACGTTCTTTCGGGGGATTGGGTCCTGTTGGTGATCGCTTCGACGACGGAGTACGCGGCCTTCTCGAGGGCTTCGGCTTGCCGCGGCGAGAGGTTCTGCACCGTGACTTCCTCGAGGTCTCGCCACATGGCCGCGATGGGCTCGCGCAGCGCGGCTCCCTTGTCGGTGAGCCGGACGACCATCACCCTGCGGTCGTGGTCAGCGGGCTCGCGGACGAGCAGACCGGCGTCCTGCATCCGGCGCAGCGTCTTGGACAGCGTGGAGGGGTCGAGACCGATACTCGCGAGCAGCTCGGACTGCGTCTGTGCGTCCCGGTCGTTGAGGTGCATGAGGACAAGTTCTTGTCCCGGGTGCAGTCCCATCTGCCGGAGCAGGGTGGCGGCGTACCCGCGATGGGCGCGGTGAAGCTGGAAGATCGCGTAACTGACCCGGCCCTCGGCGAAGGCGCTCGGTTCCGCGGTCGACATACGTGCCTCCTCAATCGGCGGTTACCAGAGACTGTAGCCGATATGTGGCTAGCCAACTATCTCGTCCACGTGACATGGTGGGGTCCATGACCCGAATCCTCATGATCGGCATCCACGCGCGAGCGCTCGACTACAGCAAACTTCCTCCAGACCTCGACGAGGCGACGATGACCGAGCGCATCGAGGCAGGTTTCGGGGCGACCGTCGCCGCCGGCTTCGACGCCGTCTCCTGCCTGATCGGCACCTCGCCGGACGAGGCCGAAGCAGAAATCCGCGCCGCCTTCGCCCGCGACCGTTTCGGCCTGGTCATGATCGGCGGCGGCATCAGAATGGTCCCGGACTACACCGAACTCTTCGAGCGAGTCATCAACACCTGCAACACCGAGTCCCCAGGAATCACCTTCTGCTTCAACCAGTCACCCGAAACAACCCTGGACGCCCTGAAACGCCACGTCCAACCCCAAACCTCGACGACGTGAGCAACCCGGGGGAGCCGGAGCAGGACGAGCATCTCATTGCTGGAGGCATCAATCAGGTTGTTCGGATCGGGCAGACCATTCGACGTCCAATGGGCCCTTGGTCAGAGTCCGTCCATGAACTCCTCAAGCATCTCGAAGCCAGGGGATTCGCAGGCGCTCCGCGTTTTCTCGGCGTAGACCATGAAGGGCGAGAAATCCATTCCGCGGTGGCGGGCGAGACTCCGTGGCCGCCCGGTCCTGCGCTGCTCTCGACTGCGTTGCTCGAAAGCGCCGCCAGTCTGTTACGCAGGTACCACGACGCTGTCGACGGCTGGAGCCCAGCGACAGGCAGCTGGCAGTTCGCACCGGTGCCGGTAGGTGAACCGGAAGTCATATGCCATAACGACCTGGCTCCATGGAATCTGATAGCCCGCGACGGCGAGACGGTTGCATTCGTTGATTGGGACACCGCGGCGCCAGGCCCCCGCACGTGGGATCTGGCGTACCTCGCCTACACCTTGGTCCCGCTGGCTGCCCCTGGAAATCTCGAACCCATGGGTTGGCCGGGCCGTGTTCCAACCCGCGAGCGATTGAAGCACATCCGCGACGCCTACGGCTGCACGCCGAAGCAATGGCAAGCGGTCATCGCCACCATCCCGGCTCGCGTCCGAGCCGCGTACGACACGATGCGGATCTGGGCAGCCGAAGACCGGCCCGGCTGGCGAGCGCAATGGGAACAACCCGAGCCCTGGCGACACGGTGCCGGATACCTGCGCGACATCGCTCACATCCAGAACTCAATCGAGTCCTGGCGAACAACCGACTGACCCCACGCCGGCCCCGCACGGGTCAGCTGTCCGGGCACCGACGACGTACCGGCTGTGACGTAGCGGCTAATCGGTTGCGACCTGGAGGGCGTGCAGGATGCTCGGCAGGCTGCCCGAGTGGGCCAGCTTCAAGTCCACGAGGTCACTGGGCCGGAACCAGCGAAGATCGTCGTGCTCGTCGGGTGCGGCGTTGACAGGTTCTCCGTCCCAGCGCGTGACGAGGAAGGCGTGCATGTTCAGGTTCGGATCGCTGATCGTCATCGGGATGGGTACGGGGTCGTAGACCTGGACCCCGACTTCCTCGAGGCATTCTCGACTGACAGCCTGGTGAGGCAACTCGCCCGACTCGACATGTCCACCGACGAGGTCCCAGCAGTCGGGATACCACCGACGCGACGGGTGCCGATGCACGAGGAGAACCAGGCCGTCACGCACGAGCGCGCCGACTGCGATCGAAGTCCGGGCAACCATGCCCGCACTCTAAACGCGAACGCAGTCCCATGCCGCGTTGCGTGCACGGCGTACGTCGAAGCCGGCCAATCAGCCCCGCATCGTCAAGTCTGGCTTGCGGCGTACGTGGCGCCGAAGCTTCTGGCGTCTATTCGATCGTGGCGGGGGACTAGCTGAGAACCTCGGACATGATCCCGGTGGGCGCGAGCTTGGCCCGCAGCCGGTCTGCATATAGCCCAGTTCGAGTTGTCTGCCAGGGGAAGACCCATGTGACTGCTGAGATGCACGGCAGTCTGGTAGTTCCGGAGCTCGGCAGCGAGCCGGATGGTCACCGGGTCGTCGGCGATGGACACGTCGTCCCAGGGCAGGGTGATGATGTCTTCGAGCGGGTTGGCCGAGGACAAGCAGAACAATCGCGACGTCCCGTGGTCGTCGATCGTCCCATTCACCTGGCGCGAGTGTGCAAGGCTGACGAACGTGGAGCGTGTTTTTCCTGACGGTGCCGCCGACGAGCGTGGCGTTCTGACCGGGTTCCTCGATTGGCAACGAGTAACAGTGCGTCGAAAGGTGGACGGTTTGCCGATCGAACTGGCCGATCGCGCCCTGCTGAACACGTCCCCGCGCATGACGGTCGCCGGGGTCGTTTCGCATCTTCGGCAGACCGAGCACGACTGGTTCGCTGGGAGCTTTCCGTCTCTCGTGGACGAACCCTTCATGCGGGACCAGGACGGAGGTTGGCCAACTGGTGGTCGCGCAATCGCCGACCTGTTGAGCGGCTACGACGCCGAGTGTGCGCAGTCAAGGCGCATCGTTGCTCAATTGACTCTCGACACGATGCAGCATTTCACGCCACCACAGTTCGCCCCGGTATCGGTGCGATGGATCCTGACCCACATGATCGAAGAGACAGCCCGCCACCTCGGCCACTTGGACATCCTGCGTGAGCAACTCGACGGCGCCCGCGGCTACTAACGGCCGACCCGATAGCTGGCAGGGACGGGGAGTTGATGAGCTGGGAGCGTCCCAGAGCAGACCGCCGACGCGCCTGGGGGATGGCTAGGTGGCAGGCGCCTGGCGACGCCGGTACAGCCACATCGCACCGAGCGCAATGCCCGCGCCGCCGACTGCGGACGCGCCCGACTGCAGAACCTCAGCACCGTAGTCGTCTGATGCACTGCTGGCGCGACGCACCTCGTACGCAGGGTCGTAGTTCGGGTAGTTCGGCGGGCCCGGAATGTGCGGCGTGACCGTGGTGTCCTGCGGGATGACGTCGGGAACCCGGGCCGATGCTTCGGTCGCGGTCAGCCCGATGGCGCCCAGCGCGAGAGCCGATACGGCCAGGGTTGTGAGCGTGCGGTTCATGATTCCTCCCCTGAGGAGTCGCAGCGGCGGGGTTGCCGCTCTGGCTTCAGCGTCGGCTCTACGCCGCCATCGCCACATCGGGTGCGGATCCTTATAAGGCGGTGGACGAACCCTTAGATTTCGAGGTACGGCCGGCATGCAGACATGCAGACATCTGATTCGTTTCGATGGAGACTGCTGGGGTGGGTGGGGTTGCAATCGCGCCGCTGCCGGGTATCGCAGGCCGGATCGAGGAGGGCAAGGTCCTCACGGCGGCGACTGGCGCTGCGGCCGCGGGAAGACCGTGTGCGGTGTTCGTGCACGGGGAGGCTGGCGTGGGTAAGACGCGCCTGGTACGCGCTGTGTGTGACCACGCGGCGTCAAATGGCGCGGCAGTCCTCTGGGGTCGTGGCATTCGATTTGGCGCGGTCGACGCGCCGTACGTCGCGATGATCGGTGCGTTGGAAGGCTGGCTGGAGTCGGCCGAGCCATCGGAGCGGGCCGGCGCGCTGGCGGCAGTTCCAGCCGCCGCCGAGCTCCTGCCCTCTTTGGGCGGGCAGCCGACGCGAGGCACGGTCCGGCTGCTTCCGGTGATCGACGGACTGTTGCAGGCGCTGACTTCGCAGCGACCGGCGGTGCTTGTCGTGGATGACGTCCAGTGGGCCGACCTGGCCTCGCGTGACGCGATCACGTATCTGGTAGCCGGGTTCCGCAGCCAGCGGCTGGCCGTACTGACGACGTACCGCGACGAGGAGGTCGCGGCGGGGGATCCTCTGAATGTCTGGCTGGCCGATCTCATCCGGCTGCCCTCGGTGTCCTCGTTGCGTTTGGCCCGAATGGGTCGTGACGAGACCGAGCAGCAGCTGGCGCTGTTGCTCGGCAGCCAGCCTGATCCGGACCTGGTAGCAGCGGTGATGGGGCGCTCCGAGGGCAACCCCTACTTCACGGAACTGCTGGTCGAGGGGCTGACGGCGGCGGACCAGAGCCTGCCCGCCGATCTGCCGGACGAGTTGGCCGGTGCGCTGCTGGCCGCCTGGCACCGATTGGATGCACCGTCCCGAGAGGTGGTGAGACTACTGGCGGTCTGCGGGCGCCCGGCTTCGGTGGACGATCTGGTCGAGGTGGCCGCCGCACGCGGCATCGGCGCCGAGACGGTGACCGTTGCGCTGGTCGCAGCAACGAAGAACGGGATCTGCGTGGCGCATGGTGCTGAGTTGTGCTGGTTCCGTCATCCGCTGCTCGCCGAGGTCCTGAACGCCACGTTCGTGCCGGGCGAGGCGGTGCCCATCCATACCGCGTGGGCCCGGGCGCTGGAAAGCCGAACAGCCACAGCTATCGACGAACTGCGCCGGTTCGGCGAGCTTGCACGTCACTACGAAGGTGCCCACCGTCCAGCGGCGAGCCTGGCTGCGTCGCTGCGCGCCGCGGATCTTGCCAAGCAACTGAAGGCCCTGGCAGAGGAGGCGGTTCATCTACGCCGGGCGGTGCGCCTGTGGCCAACCGTCCATGCTGCGGATGCACAACCACCGGATCGTGAGCTCGATCTGCTCGAGCGCCTGGCCTCCGTGTCGGATCTGGTCGGAGATGGCGAAGAGACCCACGCAGCCTGGAGTCGTTCCCTGCAACTCGTCGACGAACGCCGAGATCCTCTTCGGGCCAGCCGGATCGTGAGAGAAGCGGCTTTGTCGGAGTGGTGGTCGGGCCGCCGCAGCAGTCAACCGTTCGAGGCCCTTGAGCAGGCCGTCAGACTCGCTGAGCCGTTCCCGGACAGCACGGAGTATGCGGCCGCGCTTGCCGAGCTCAGCGTTGGCCACAACTGGGCCGATTCGTTCGAGGCTGCGCGGCTGTACGCCGACGAGGCCACCCGGGCGGCCCAGCGCTCAGGATCGCCTGAGGCGTTGGCGCGGGCCTACCGCGCTCTGGCCGAAGCGTACGAGCGGGACGAGCGCGCTGATGCCGCCTCGGCTGAAGCCCTCCGCCACGCACGGCTCACGGGCCACCCAGGCCGCATGCTTCTGGCTCGGTGGGCCAGAATGGCTTACCTCGCCCCACGACGCCGCCTCACCGACATCGTGCAACTGGACGCCGACGGGCTGCGCGAGACGCTCGACGAAGGCGCCACGAACGTGGCGGCCTTCCACGCGGGCGACCTCGCCCGCCATCTCCTCCTGCTTGGACGCCACACAGAGGCCGACCAAGCTGTCCGTGAAGGACTGACTCTTGCCGGGGATGCGACCATGCGTGCTGTCGCCCGGCTGGCCGCGGTGTTGCTGGCCGTACGCCGTGGCGACCTCGACCAGGCCCGTTCGCACGTACGGCGCCTCCACGAGCTGATACCGAACCTCGAGCACCGCGCGGGATTGTGGGCGCCGCCGACCCTCGCGGAACACCTGCTCGCGGAGAACCGGCCGGATCAAGCCCTGGAACTGCTCGCCGACACGATGGTCATCCAGATGTCCCGCGCACGAGTTGCCGACGAGATGGTCATGTTGAGCGCACGCGCGGCCGCCGACCTCGCCGACCAGGCACGTGACCGTCGGGACCGCGACGGCGTGACGCGCGCCCAACAATCGCTCGAGGACATCGTCGAGCGGCGCCGGAAGCTCGAACCGCCCCCGTTCGCTCGGATCACGAACGATGATCTGATCACCCCGGCTGTCGAGGCGCTCCACGCCGCAGAGACCGCGCGATGCCTGGGGCAACGAGGGACCTCGACTCTCTGGGCCGAGACGGCCAACCGCTGCGCTGGTGCCGGGATGCGCTGGGACGAGGCGGTTGCCTCCCACCGCTGGGCACAGGCCTTACTGACCGATGGCGCGAGTAGGGCCGCCATCGCGGTGCCGCTGCGATCGGCGTACCGCCTCGCCGACGAGATGTCTGCCGGCCCGCTCCGGCATGAGATGGAGAAACTGGCGACAATTGCCAGGATCTCTCTCGACGAGCCGCACCCCGCTACGGTCGACAAGCACGACGATGCCCCGGAAGTCTTCAGGTCTCTCACTCGACGCGAGCGCGAGATCCTCGCCCATCTGGTCTCCGGCCGGACGTACGCCGAGATCGCAGCTGCCCTGTTCATCAGCGAGAAGACCGTCAGCGCGCACGTCTCGAACCTGCTTCGCAAAACCGGGACCTCGTCCAGACGCGATGTGGCCGCCCTGGCCAGCAGACTCGGCTACCCGCCACCTCACTGAGCAGCCAGCCCGGGAGTTGATGTACCGGGAGTAGCGGGGCGACTAGTTGGACACCGTCACCCTGATCTGAACCTTGTTGTGGTCCGAGGGGAACTGCGCGGGCACCAGGTCTGCGTCGGGCAGCTTGTTGGTCCAGCCTTCTACAGCGACCACGTTGGTAGTTTCACCCTGCGCTCGGGAGACGTAGACCTGATCGATGTGGTTGCCGTTGCAACGGACGGTCGGAACCGAGGTGCAGCTCTGGCGCTGGAATCCGTTGAAGGTGTCGTACGCCGCCCCGGACTTCTCGACGGCCACATTGAAGGCATTGGTACGCAGCCGCGCGTTCCACAGGTAGTCGTTGAGCGGCCGCATGCTGCCGTCGCTGCTCTGGTAGGCGGCCGGGATCGTGACACCGACGGCCGCATCTGCCAGCGATGGGTAACGCGTGCCATTGGTGTTGAAGTCACCAGTGAGGAAGTCAGGGGAGTCGTGGCCGGCCCACGCGATGTAGCGGGCGTCGGCGAACAGGTCGTCCAACTCCCTGAAGCGCTGGATCTGACCCCTCACGGGGTCGCTGTCTTCACCCGGCCTGGTACCGCCACCCTGAATTGGCACATCCTTCGTGCTCGCGCACACGCCGTCACTGTTCACCGTGGCATCAAGGTCGTAAGTGGTGAGACCGCACTTCGACACCGTGAGATGGACGTTTGCGACGACGATCTCGCGCCCACTCGCGATGTGCTTGAGGGCGACCCAGCTCGCGGTCTTGCCGGCCGCTGCGCCGCCGACGACAACGGTTCCGGACGCGATTCTTCCACTGCTGTCCGTGAGGATCTGGAAGGACGCGCTCTTCCAGTAGATCGGTCGGGAGTTCGTCGCATAGTCGGCCGCTGTCGTGTAGCCGTGGGCCTGCATGCCATTCCGGAAGTCGGTGCGCCTCGCTTCGTTGCTACCGGCTTCCTGGATACCGATGACATCGGGAGCGTAGGAGCCGATCTCTCGGAGCAGGTTTGTCCTCTGGGACGGCCAGGTTGCGCTGTCCGTCCCATTGGCATGAATGTTGTAGGTCCCGACGCGGAAGGTGGCAGACGGTGCGGCCGCTGCCGCGGGACTCGCCAGCCCCGAAGTCGCCACCAGAGCCGTCGACATCAGTCCCGCTGCGACGACGGCCCTCAGCCACGACGATGCAAGCGGACGTGTCATTGACCTGCGTACTCGAGAGACGTTCACTGTTGGCCCTCAGCGATCGTGGGATGGTGCGCCCACCCTATAGATGATTGATGCGCGGGGATCGACGTCCGGCGTGGCGGCCCGACCGCTGTTGGTGCAGCAGGTGTCCTGTGTGGTGGGACTTGGAGGTACTTTCTGCCGTCTGACACTCCCGCCGATTAGAGCGCCGATAATGGACATTATGTCAACTTGTCGCCTTCGTATCGCATCAGATGAGTCAGCCGCAGCAGCAGGGCTCCCCTGTTGCGAAGGCACCGGACGGGGACGAGATGGCTGGTTGGTTGCTTACGCGACCTTCGTGCCGAGTAGGGCTCGTACCGGGACCTGCTCGATGTACGGCCGATAGGGATGAAGCACTTCCCGGAGCTCCGCTGCGATCTGTGGACGCTCCTTGGGCGACGGAAGACGGTCGACCGGTAGCGCGCTGTAGACCCCGCCGAGTAGGTGATCGAAGTCGAGCTCGTCGGCATAGTCGAGCTCGACCTTGCTGACCTCGAAGCCATTGGCCGTGAGGCTCTGGCGATAGCGCTGTTGCGTTGCGTTGTCGGTGCCGCAGCTGTTGGCTGGACGCGCGCCCGACCAGTCGGACAGCCACTCGCGTAACGCCCGCGACCAGTCCGAGTCCTGCAGCCACAGCGGGATCCCGTTGGCCACGACCATGACACCACCTCCAGGACGCAGGAGCGGACCGATCGCGGCAAACAGCGCCTCATGGTCCATCCAGTGCAGTGCTTGTCCGATCGTCACAGCACCAACCGGCTGTTCGGCCAACAGCGATCGCAGCAGCGGAAGGTCGGAGTCGCTGCCGAGCATCCACGCCACATTCGTGACGCCCTGGTCCTGGGCGGCTGAGTGGGCGCGGGCCAGCATGTCTGGTTCGGGATCGAGCCCTATCACGGCCCGAACATGCGGGGCGATCGGTGTCGCCAGTTGCCCCGTGCCACAACCGAGATCGATCACGAGATCGTCGCCGTTTAACGAGAACGCATCGACGCACGCGTCAATCAACCCTGACGGATAACCGCGGCGGTATTGGTGATACAGATCAGCAATCTCGCCGCCAAACCCCAGATCCATCGTCTCAGAATGCCTCCTCACGTCGATGATCCGACAGGGCTTCTGCCACCGGCATAACGCCTGTCGGCCGTTCTGGAAACTGACCGCTGACCGTTAGTCAGCTGACCATGATCAACTCCGCCCGCGTCGTTCTCCGCTCGGTCGAATCCGTCCGGCCGAAGTGTCTGTTGCACACGCTCGGCTCCCCTGCCCGGTCAACGCCCGACGTGCGGGCGCCCGGATCAGGACCGAATACGCCCGAACTCAGAGACTCCGGTAGCAGCTGCGTATTGCATCAGATGAATCACACCAGCACCGCCGTCGCTACCCCGACCTTTGGGTGAGGTTCAGGGCGCGCGCCGCCCCAGTGGACGCATGGAATCCGGTGATGGAGACTTCGCGCCATGACACCATCCACAACGGGCAAGGTCCTCCTGCATTTCGTGATGTCACTCGACGGATACATCGCCGACACCAGCGGCGACCCCCTCGGCTGGTCGGAGGGAGTCACCTTCTCCGACGGGATCGTCCAGAAGTACGCCGCGCAGACCGGCGCGATTCTGGGCGGGCGCAAGGGCTGGGACGCCTACCCCGATCCAAGGGCTCCGTACGGCGGCGCGATGGGTGGACCGGTTTTCATCCTCACCCACCATCCCGACGATGCCGAGCAACTCGAGGGTGTGACGTTCCTTGATTGCGACGTGGCCGAGGCGGCACGGGTCGCACTGGAAGCCGCAGACGGCAAGAACGTCGAAGTTTTCTCCGCCTCGATCGGAAGCCAACTGCTCGAGCGCGGATTGGTCGACGAGATCCACCTGCACATCGTTCCGACACTGCTCGGCGGAGGTGTCCGACTGTTCGAAGGCACCGGAGGTGTCCCGATCCACCTCAAGCCGCTCGACGGAAGCGCTGCCACAGCGATCGACGTCGAGTTCGCGCCCGTACGACTCGTGTAGGCCGCCCGATGACCGTTCCACCAGCGGGCCGGCCTCGACCGATCCGCTCACGCGGCGCGGCAAGGTGTCCGTAGCACCTGCCCCGCTCCCCTGCCCGGTCAACGGGCGTCGCGCGGAACTGAGACGCACGCGGTCAATACAACGTGGTGGGGGTCGGTGCGAGCGTGGTGTTGGTCTGGAACTGCTGGAGCCGCAAGCTCGTGCAGCTCGCCGACCCGGGACTGGATCTGCGACGAACTCACGGCGTGTGCCATTCCCGGCCTCAAGGTGCGCGCTATGCCGGCTAACAGCAGTCGGAGGTCCCATTTCGCACACCATCTCCGCCTGCGAGAGTTAGCGAAGTGCGTTCAGTTCGTCGAGGGCGCGATGGCCGCGCTTGACCACCCCTGGAACGACGTCGTGACGCCCGTGGCGGATGGGGAACTCGAGCATCACGAGGATCTGTGTCGCTGTGAGAACCGCCGCTCCCTCCCAGCCGACCAGGTCGAGGATTCTCGTCCACAGCCGCCTTCGGACACCGTCCAGCAGCGGATCCTCGAAGGTGTGCCACTGGAGGGTGGTGAGATCAGTGGCCCGCGTGCCGCTACCGGCGTTCCCGATATCCACGACCGCCACCACCGCGCCGTCACGGACCAGGACATTGTCGGGCTTGAAATCGGCATGGACCATGTCAGGTGCTTCTCGTGGTGGTGGAACATCGGCACACACGAGTCGCAGGCGCTCGACCAAGGCCGACACCACGGAGGAATACCCCGAAAGCCCGGCGACAGCCCTCGACAAACTCGGAGCTAAGTCTTGGCCGGATTCCTGACCGGTGGCGAGCCGCCAGGCGTACGACCAGTGGTCGTAGGGCTCGGAGGCTTGGCCGGCCTGGAGTTCGTTGATCTCCATCAGCTGATCAACGAGGGACGGGGTCAGCTCTGGCGCGGGAGCCGCGTCAACGAAGTCGATCAGATGCCATACATGAGTGGCTGTGGCCCCTACTCCGAGCCAGGCCGGAGTGGGATAGCCGCGCCCACGCATGTGCTCGACGACTCTCTGGGTTCGCAATGTCTCGTCCAGCTGGTTGTGGCGTTCCCGGGGCCATGCTTTGAGCACTGCATTTGCCCCTCCGGCCAGCTGAACGCGCATGGCACCTACATCGAGGCCTCCGGGTAGGCGACCGAGAAGAGTGACCTCTGCCCCGACCACGCCGGCCACGTCGTCCAGGACCTCGGCCGGCAGGCCTTCGCGATGAGCGCAGCACATCCACGCATCGTACGGCCGACGGATCGTCGCGAGGCCGCCCCCAAGCCTCGGAGAGTGACTGCCCCACAAGAGATTCGCTGACCGGCCCGATCCCGCTTGGGCCGCCACGCCGCGCCGTACCCGTGACACCGGCCCGGCTCCCCCGCCCCGTCAACGACCTACCAGACGAGTCCGTCTAGATGGTTATGGCCGGACAGCAGGCGAGCGATGCGGTACTGCGCGGCTTCGCGTATGTCAGGTTGGGGATGGTGTGCGTAGAGCGTGAGCTCCACGTACATGTCATAGAACTTCAACCGCTCGCGTAGATGCTCGCGCTCGAACAGTTCCGGATACGCGCCGTGCAGCCAGCCGGGGATCTCTGTGAGTGTGGTCTCGTCGAGCCCTCGTCCGTCGGGTGTGGGTGGGTACTCTCGCGCCTTCGCGCACCAGCGCAGGATGGTATCGAGCTCGGCATCCGCCGGCTGGGCCAACGCCTCCGCGAAGTCGATAAGACCGGCGACGCGTCCTTGGTCGACGATCACATTGGATCCATGGAGATCACCATGGACGAGGACGTGCTCGTCGGCTGCGAACAACACCAGCCGCTCCTGGATCCAATCGGCGACGTCGGCGAGCAGGCGCGAGTCATGACCGGGCAATCGCCGGGCAGCCTCGACCTGCTGGAGCGCCGCACCCACCACGGGCGGGTGGAACGCAGGCCAGGGCTTCCCGGCAAGCGCGTCGGCCAGCCAGGGCGGCAGCAGGCCAGCCGGGACAGGAACCCGATGCAGGGCGCGCAACGCAGCACCGAGGCTCTCGATGATTGCTTGGCGCGTGTCCGAGTCCACCGCCGGCCATGCTTCGTGCATGCTTCGGCCGGGCAAGCGTTCGGAGATGTACCACGGCCCGTCCGGGCCGTCACCGTGGGCGAGGTGCCGGGCGTGTGGGACCTCGCTGCCGGCGAGCAGGTTGACGACCGTCGCCTCGTGGCGATAAGCGTCGCGGTACTGTCCGTTGCTCAGTCGTACGACGTATTCGTCGCCGAGCCACACGCGGCTGACCCAGCCGGCCTTACGGATAAAGCTCCCGGTTGCCGGCAGACCAGCGGCCGCCAGCGTCCTCAGCAGCGCCGGATCGGTGGCCGGCTCGTCGACGAACGGTCTTGATTGGGTGATCGCGATGCTCCTCAGAACGGCTGACCAGGTATCAACGTATCGACGTCAGTCGCACAAAACGATCGAGTTTCTAGGAGGTTCGCTGACCTCGCCGATCCCGCCTGGGCTGCCAGGCGGGATCGGCCCGGCTCCCCCGCGCGGTCAACGGGCGACCTGCGGGCGTTGCGTTCGCCAGGGCGGCTTCAGGCGTTGTAGCCGCCGTGGGCGTCCAGGACGGCGCCGGTGACGTACGTGGCGGTGGGACCGGCGAGGAAGCCGATGGCGGCGGCGATTTCGTCGGGGTGACCGAACCGCTGGATGGAGAGACTGGAGAGCAGCGCTGTCAGCGCCGCGGGGTCCGGATTCATGTCGGTCTCCATCAGGCCGGCCTCGACCACGTTCGCGGTGATGCCGCGAGGGCCGAGGTCGCGAGCGACGCCGAGGGTGTAGCGCTCGATTCCGGACTTGGTTGCCGCGTAGTCGGCCGTGCCGGGGACGCCGGTGCGGGAGCCGAGCCCGGAACTGATGGTGATGATCCGGCCGTTGTCGCGCAGCACCTTGACCGCGGCCCGGATGACCCCGATCACGCCGAGATAGTTGACCGCGTGCATCCGGTCGAGGGCCGCGGTGTCCACGTCCGGGTCGTCGACCCTGCCCGCGACCGAGATGGCCGCGTTGTTCACCAGGATGTCGAGTCCGCCGTACGCCGCGACGACCTGGTCGATCAGCGCCGGCGCCTGACGTGTGTCGGCGTGGTCGGTCTGGAACGCGACTGCTTTGGCGCCGAGCGCCTGGACCTCGTCGACCACGGCTCGTGCCCGAGCCTCGGACTGCACATAGGTGAACGCGACATCCGCGCCCTGCCTCGCCAGCAACCGGACCGTCGAGGCGCCCAGGCCTCGAGATCCTCCGGTGACCAGCGCGACCTTGCCAGCCAATGCCTTACTCATAAACAACTCCTCCATCGTAACAGCCTTGGTTACATCACGATCAACGTAACACATTTGATTACGACAGCAACTGCCGTAGCCTTGCGACCGTGAGCGCGAACAGCAGGCTGACCATCGCGGCGCACACGTTGGCCTGGATCGGCCAGTACCAGCGCCAGGGCCACGAGGTCGCTACTTCGGAACAGATCGCGGCCAGCGCGAACACCAACCCGGTCGTGATCCGCCGCCTGCTCGGTGAGCTGCGCGAGGCCGGGCTGGTCGAGTCGCGCCGTGGCGCCGGCGCCGGCTGGTCACTGACCCGCGACCTCGCCTCGATGACCCTGCTCGACGTGTACGACGCGATCGAACCCGGACCGCTCTTCGCCTTACATCGGGCCAGCCCTGACGATGGGTGCGTTATCGGCCACGGCATCCAGCCCGCGTTGCACGATATCTACGCCGGCATCGAGTGCACCGTGCGTACCGAGCTGAGCAAGACCACACTCGAGGACGTTCTGCAGGCGGTCCTGGCGGTCCCCCACTAGCCGGCACTCAGGACGTGGCTACTGGCTGAGATGGGGGCGGAGCTTGAAGATCAGGATGCCGAGGTACTTGTTCATCCACGCCTGCTTGTGGGGGTAGCGGCGTCGCGCGTCCTCGGATAGTTGAGGCTCGATCGCGGTCTCGATCCACAGTCCTGCCGCACTGAACACGTTGATCAGGTCAGAGATGGTGTACGGACGCTTGGTGAGGGTGATCTGGTCGTTCCAGCCGCTGAGGTAGGAGAACGGGGCGGCGGAGAAATACTCTTCGCCCAAGGACGTCCCGTTCTGTTCGGCTCGTTCTACGGCGTACCGGATCGGTTGCGTCCTGGTCAGCAGGATGAATCCATCGTCGGCCAGCATCGCGCGCTGCCTTCAGGGTGCGTACCGGATCCTTCGCATAGCCGAAAGACTGCAGGAACAAGATCCGGTCGAACCTGCGACCGGCGAGCCCAGGCACAGAATCCAGCTCAGACAGATCGCCTCGGATGAACTCCAAGCCAGGCGGCGGGGAACTCAGGAAGTTGCCGCTGACATCGACACCTACGGAGGCGGTCGCACCGTCACCAACCAGCTCGGCAAGCTTGCCGCCGTTGCCGCATCCGACATCAAGCACCGACCGTCCGGTGACGTCGCCCAGAAGGTTCCGCTGCGCAGGCCACTCGACAAGCCGATCCAGCGAGTCCTCCTTGGAACGGGCCTGCTCGTAGTCCGGAGCGAGTTCTGACCACGCCTCGCTCGGATCTCCAGGAGTGTCCGCGTGAGAACTCGTCGCCGCCGGTGAGCCGTCTGACATCGCCACGAGACGACCATAGTCATCCGTCGGTCCTCTCCCGTCCCCAAAGCGATGGTCGCTCAGCGTCGTGCGGTGACGATCCACGCACCGGAACCGAGCAGCACGCCGTCCTCGCCTGCATGCGCTGCCATCACGTCGTGCAGGTTCGCCTCGGCCTGCCGCTTGCCGACGTCGTCGAGCTTCTCGAACAGCCACCTCATCTGGCCGACAATGAACGTCGTCGCGCTGTCCGCGTCGGGCCCGAAACAGAGCAGTTCGTCCTCGGCGGTGAAGTTGACACCAGTCCAGCCCGCGCCGTGGAGCACCTCGCGCACGCGATCCGGGTCACTGAGCGAGAACGGCCCCGGGGCATTGGCCGGCGGTGGAGCCATCGGCAGGACCCGCCCGATCGCGCCGAAGAACTCACGGAGCCACTCGTTGTCCTCGATCCCGCGCCACACGAGCATGACCAGGCGCCCGCCGGGACGGGTCGCGCCAGCGAGGTTGGCGAAAGCCATCGTCATGTCCGTGAAGAACATGGTGCCGGTCCGGCTGGCGATCACGTCGAAGGCGTGCGTTCCGAAGTCATGCACCTGCGCGTCGGCCTGCTCGAACGTCACCGGCAGCCCGCCGGCCTGATGCCGCGCCACTTCGAGCTGGGCCGCCGACAGGTCGACTCCCACCACGGTCGCGCCCGGCGTACTGCGGACCACGTCGATCGCGAGCTCGCCGGAGCCGCACCCGACGTCGAGGATCCGCTCAGCAGACTGCGCCCCGATCGCTGCGATCAGCGCGGGCTGATAGCGAGCGACGGACGCGTTGTACGTCGCCGCGTGCTCGGCCCAGTAGGCGCCGTGCTCACCGTCCCATTCACGCAGTACCCCCGCGTTCCGCGGGTCGATCTCCAGCGCCGTCTCGTCCATAGCCGCCTCCACGGATAGCCCCAAAGGGACTATCTGCTAGATTAGTCCCGAAGGGAGGGTCATGGCAACCACACCTCCACGGCTCACCACGACGACGTACGGCGTGCTCGGCCTCCTCGCGGTGCGCCCGCACTCGACGTACGAGCTGGCCAAGGCGATGGACCGCAGCGTCGGCCGAGCGTGGCCGCGGGCGCAGAGCAAGCTGTTCGAGGAGCCCAAGAAGCTGGTCCTGCACGGGTACGCCACCTCACACGAGGACTTCGTCGGCCGCCGCCCGCGCACTGTGTACACGATCACCCGGTCCGGCCGGCGCGCGCTCGCCGCGTGGCTCGCCGATCCCGGGGACGGCCCAGCGCTCGAGTTCGAGGGCCTGGTCAAACTGGTCTTCGCGGACAACGGCACCCGCGAGGACGCCCTGGCCACCATCGCCCGCGCCCGCGCCTGGGCCGTGGAGATGAATGCCGGCAACCTCGAGGCGGGCGAGAAGTTCGCCGAGAGGGACGGTTTGTACGGCCAGCGTCGAGCGACCACGCTGCTCTTCGGCGCCTTCCTCACCGACTTCTATGCGCTCGTCGCCGCGTGGGCGGACTGGGCCGAGGCCGAGGTCGCTACCTGGCCCGACGACATCGCCGGCCATCGGATATCGCCCGAGCGGACGCGCGAGGTACTGGAACGCGCGCGCTGGTCCGAGCACGCCGGTACACCGGAATCAGATGACTTGTTGATCGGCAACCAGGCACGGGACGGAAGATGACGCTGCCCACCCCTACGCTGTTGACGGCTCGTCTTCGCCTGCGTCCGTTCGATGACGCGGATGCGGACGACCTGTTCGCGATGCACAGCAGTTCGTATGTGTTGCGCTACTGGGATGCGCCGCCGTGGAGCGAACGGGAGCGCGCCGGGCGGTTCATCGCTGCTTGCCGGCAGATGGCAGAGGAAGGTACCGGGGCGAGGCTCGCGATTGATCGCGTGTCTGACGGAGCGTTCATCGGCTGGTGCAGCCTGAGCCGGTGGAATCCGGATTATCGCAGCGCGTCACTGGGCTACTGCTTCAACGAGGCGGCGTGGGGCCATGGCTACGCGACCGAGGCCGCGCGCGCTGTGCTGAGGTGGGCGTTCGACACGCTGGACCTGAATCGCGTTCAGGCTGAGGCCGACACCCGCAACGTGGCATCTGCCCGCGTGCTGGAGAAGCTCGGCTTCCTGCGTGAAGGAACCCTACGGGAAGACTGCATCGTGAATGGCGACGTCTCCGACTCATGGGTCTACGGCCTGCTCAGACGCGAGTGGCGGCCGCCATCCGAGCCGCATCCCGCCAGCTGAGCTGCCCCTAGGCAGGATCGATTGTCTTCGCCATGACGCAGTTCTTCAGGCCCTTGGGTCGGTCGTAGGTGAAGCCGAGTCGTTCGTAGAGTCGACGGGTGCCGTTGTAGAGGAATGACGACGACATCTTCTTGGTCTGGTTGGTCAGGTCGTGGGGATAGCTCTCGACTCGCCCGCCGCCGGCCTGCGCAATCAGGTCGAGCGCACCGGTGATCGCCAGCTCGGTCACACCCCGTCGCCGGTGGCGCTTATCGACGAAGACGCAGGTGATTCGGTAGTCGGGATCCGCGGTCTTGGTGGCGTCGTACTGCTTGCGGTGGTGGAGTGAGGGCAGCTCGACCGGCGTGCCGTATTCAGCCCACGCGATGGCCTCGTCGCCGTCCATCACCAGTGCGGCGTGCGCCTTGCCCTGCTCGGCGTAGGCCTTCTTCAGAGCCCGGTTGGCCTCTGCGCCTTGGCCGCGCTCGGGTCCGTCAGGGTGGAACCAGATGCACCAGCAGCCCCCGAAGATGCCGTTGTGCCGCTGCACCAGCGCATCGAAGGCGGACCAGGTCTCAGGGCTGAGAGGCGCGATGGTGTACGACGACTCGGTAGCCATGTCGCACCTTATCCCCGTTCGCTCTGTGCTGGGTTTACATGCGGGATTTGAGTACGGCGAATTCGCAGCCTGGCGAGTCCGGGTCGAAGCCGTGTTCGATGAGCCAGCGGGCGGCTCCCAGGCTTCGGAGCGACCACCAGGCGCGGATCACGTCGACGTCCACGTCGGTGCCGTAGCCGGCGAGGACGTTGTCGAGTTGTTCCTCGTGGCCGAGCGTCAGGATGGCGAGGTCGAACATGGCGTCGCCCTGGCTTGCCTCGGACCAGTCGATCACGCCGGTGACTTCATCGCCGTCGACGAACACATGGGTGATCTGCAGGTCGCCATGGACGAACACCGGCTTCCACGGCCGGAGCGCCACCTCGGCGATCTCGCGGTTGCGCTTGACGATCTCGGCGGGCAGAACACCGTTCGCGACGAGCCACTCGCATTCGCCGTCGAGATGCGTCCTGATGCCGTCGATGCTCTGACCAGGCCACGGAGGCAGCGGCGCGTCGTGCAGCTTCCGTATGGCGGCACCCGCGGCGGCCCACGCGGCCGGCGACGCCGGTGACGGCTCGCCGAGGCGGCCGAGAGCGGTCCCCGGTACGGCGGCAATCGCAAGAACGTGAGGTTTTCGCCAGAGGATCCGCGGCGTCGGGACAGGCACGATGGCCATCATTACCAGTATTCGAATCTCGGTATAGATCTCGCCGGATACATTCTCCAGCGACGCACTGGATTGCCGTTTCACGAGTTCGTACGGCGCTCGCTGTTCGGGCCGCTCGCCCTGGACCGGACGTCGTTCGACGCGCGAGTGTTCCTGCGGGAGGCTGACCGGGCGATCGGGCACTCGACAGGCGCCAGGCGGGTGCCGGCTCGGGGGCCGATGGTTGCTGCGGGCGGTTTATATACGAGCGTCGACGATGCCTGCCGGTACCTTCAGTTCCACATCGCCGGCGGCTCGTTGCTCTCCCCGGCGTTGTTCGCCGAGATGTATCAAGGTGACCAAGGGTACGGGTTAGGTATCGCACTCACCCGAGCGAATGACGTGCCTGTGCGCGGGCACAGCGGCGGCGGTTTCGGCTTCCTGTCGGACATGTATTGGGCTCCCGAGGCAGGACTGGGAGTCGTGGTGCTCACCAATTCCACGGCGCATCCGCTGCAGTGGAAGCTTGCGAGTGAAGTCCTCCGCGAACTCGTAGGGGACGGTACGCCGCGGCGGCATGCCTCTCTCTCACGCGGATCGGTTCCCGCCGCTACGTTGTCCGGCGACTACGTCGACTCGGACCAGGTGAGCCTCATTGTCGAGGCAGGCGAGGCTTTCCTTGTTTCGGGCGATACCCGCAAGCCTGCGGAGTTCGTCAGCCCCCATGAGTTCTGGGTCGACGACCAGCTGTACCGGTTCCGCGACCTGGACCGCGACGGACACCCGACGTACCTCGAATCCGTCCACGATGGCCACGTCCGCTACCGCAACGACGTACCCGAGCCGGCACCGGCCGAGGCTGGCGGACCGTGGAACCGGGACTACGCGATCCGGGTGTCCGGCGTCCGTGAAGGGACAGCCCGCCTTCGCAAGGAGAACGGCGCCTACCTCCTCGACCACTGGTCCGGCAGCACCCTCCGCCTGCGTGAGCACCTACCGAGCCTCTACGTCTCCTCTACCGGCGAAGCCCTCGACCTCACGCGCACACCCCCGACGTACGCGAACGTCCAACTGCATCAGCTATAGCTACTCCAGGTCCTCTAGGCTGCGGTGATGGGATCGCGTTTGGCCGAGGGCTGGGATGCAAATGCCGGGGCGTGGATCGAGTGGAGCAGACGTGGGCTCGACAGCTACAGCACCCACAAGTTGGCGTTCCTGCCGTTGATCCCATCGCCTGGCCGGCTCACCGTGGACGTCGGCGCGGGTGAAGGGCGGGTCAGCCGTGAGCTGCAGGCACGAGGACATCGCGTCCTGGCCATCGACCGATCGCCGACGATGACCCGGTCCGCGGCGACGTACCCCGGGCAACCCGTACCGGCCGTCGTCGCCGATGCGGTGCACCTGCCGCTTCCGGATGCGGCTGCCGACTGCGCGGTGGCCTTCATGTGCTTGCACGACATCGACGACGTCGTGCCTGCGATCGCGGAGATCGGCCGGATCCTCGCGCCCGGCGGCAAGCTCGTGCTGGCGATCGTGCATCCGCTCAACTCAGCGGGTGACTTCGACCGAGATGCCCCGCAGTTGCCGTACGTCATCCGGGACGCGTACACCCAACCGAGGCACTACGCCACCACGCGCACCCGCGACGGCCTCTCGATGACGTACCACGGCATCCACCGGCCGCTGCACACCTACACGGAGGCCCTCGCCGACGCCGGCCTGGTGATCGAACGGCTCCGGGAGCATTCCAGCGACGACCCTGACGACAAGTGGTACCGGATCCCGCTGTTCATGCACATCGTCGCGTCCCGGCCGCGTCAACCCTGACGTCGACTCCGCCGCCGAAAAGCGTTCTCTTCGGTGGGTTGTGTCGGATTCTTGTGGTGGGGTTCGTTGGGTGGGTGTAGGTGATCCTCGGCAGACTGACTGGAGCTCGTGATGCAGTACTTGATTTCGGTGATCGATGACAGGACAGGGTCGGCGACGGCGGACGAGATGGAGGCGATCGACGCGTTCAACGAGCAGCTGATCGCGGACGGGCACTGGGTGTTCGCGGGTGGCTTGAGCGCTCCGAGCGACGCCACCGTGATCGACGGGCGCGGTGAGGGTACGCCGTTGTTCACCGACGGGCCGTTCCTGGAGTCGAAGGAGTACATGGCCGGCTTCTGGGTGTTCGAGGCGCCGGATCTGGACGTGGCGCTCAAGCTCGCCGCCGCTGCGTCCAAGGCCTGCAACCGGCGGCTCGAGGTGCGGCCGTTCCTGTGAACGACATCCAGGAAGCGATCACCCGCGCCCACCGTGGCGAATGGGCACGGGTGGTCGCCTCGCTGACCAAACGGTTCGGGGACCTCGACATCGCCGAGGAAGCTGCCGCGGAAGCGTTCGCGACCGCGGTCGAGCGGTGGCCCGAGGACGGCGTACCGCCGAACCCGGGTGCCTGGCTCACCACGACCGCCAATCGCAAGGCGATCGACCGGATCCGGCGTGAGGCGAAACGCGACGACAAGCAGAAGGAGGCTCAGATGTCGTACGGCGAGCCGCCCGAGCCTCTCGGTGTGATCGACGACGAACGGCTCCGGCTGATCTTCACCTGCTGCCACCCGGCGCTCGGGATGGAGACCCGTGTCGCGCTGACGCTGCGGATGGTCGGCGGGCTGACGGTGCCGGAGATCGCCCGCGCGTTCCTGGTGCAGGAGACCGCGATGGGCCAGCGGATCACCCGCGCGAAGGCGAAGATCAAGGCTGCCCGGATCCCCTACCGTGTCCCGTCCTCCGAGGACCTCCCGAGCCGCGTGTCCGGCGTCCTCGCCGTACTGTTCCTGGTCTTCAACGAGGGCTACCTGGCGACAGGCGCCGACACGGACCCCGTGCGTCACGAGCTGACCGCCGAGGCGATCCGGCTCACGCGCCTGATCCGCGCTCTCCTGCCCGACGACGGCGAGGTGGCCGGCCTGCTCGCGTTGATGCTGCTCACCGAAGCGCGCGGTACCGCCCGCGTCTCCCGGACCGGCGAACTGGTGTCCCTCGACGAACAGGACCGCGGCGCGTGGGACACCGCGATGATTGCCGAGGGCCACCAACTGGTCCGCGAACGTCTCGCGACCCGCATACCACCCGGCCGCTACCAGATCCTCGCGGCGATCAACGCAGTACACACCTCCGCCCGCGACGTCCGCGACACCGACTGGTCGCAGGTCGTCGCGCTGTACGACCAGCTCGCCCGCATCGACCGCTCCCCCATCGTCGCCCTGAACCGCGCGATCGCGGTCGCCGAGCTCGACGGTCCGGACGTCGCGTTGGCGATCGTCGACGGTCTCGGCGACAAGCTGTCCGGCTATCACGCCTACCACGCGACCCGGGCCGACCTGCTGCGCCGGCTGGGTCGCAGCGCCGAGTCGCGGGCGGCGTACGACGAGGCGATCGAGCTTGCCGCGAACACCGCCGAGACCGCGTATCTGACCCGTCGGCGGAACCAATTGGCCTGAGGACTTGCACGACAACGCCTTACCATGAGGTAATGCCTTACCAAATGGTAAGGCGTCTAGGAGGAGCTCATGCCCCAGGTGACACGTCGGATCACGATCCCCCGGCCGCGCAGTGCGGTGTGGCGGCAGTTCGCCACCGAGGAGGCGCTGCGGCGATGGCTCGCGCCCTCGCTGACGATCCAACTGGAGGAAGCCGGTCCGTACCGGATGCTCGGCGCCGACGGCGTCACCTGGATCAGCGGCGTGGTCCTCGAACTCGTACCCGAGGAGCGGCTCGTGCTGTCGTGGCTGGAGGAGGACGCCGGATGGGAGCATCCCGGCCGGCTGGTGATCGAGCTGCGCGCGGACGGCGACGGCACGGAGGTGGCGCTGACGCACGACGGCTTCGCCGGCATCGGTACGCCGACCTGGCGGCGGACCCGGGATGCGTACGAACTGGGAGCCGACCGTCACCGGGTTCTGGAACGGCTCGCGGACGCGGTGACCGACGTTGCCTGACGACTCGGATCCGTTCCGCGCGATCGCGGATCCGACCCGTCGGCGGATCCTCGACCTGTTGATGGAGCGGGGCAGTCTCACGGTCGGGCAACTCGCCGCGGAATTCCCCGAGCTGGTGACGTCGGGGATCTCCAAGCACCTGATGACGCTGCGGGCCGCCGGTTTGGTGGTCGCGGAGAAATCGGGGCGGCATCAGCATTACCGGATCGACGGCACCGGTCTCGACGCGGCGTTCGGTCCGTGGGTCTCGCGGTACGAGTCCTACTGGTCGAACGCGCTGAACAAGCTACGTGACTTGTCCGTCGACGGGGAATGACCGACGGCCGAAGCGGGCCAGGTAGTGCCACACGTATTTGATCGCCTGCGCCGGATGAATTCCGGACCGTGCCGCGGCGCCGAGGACCTCGGGCGTCAGTTCCGCACCGAGCTGACACGCGAGAGCGACAACGTCCGCGCCGCGGTACGCCGGGTCGAAGTCGGCCGGCGCGGCACGGAAGCCGGGGTGGTACTCGATCCGGCAGCCGAGCCGGTGCGCCGCGTTCTCGACGGGCGTGCCGACGAACGACGGGTCGAGTACTACGGCCTCGACGTCGCTCGCCAGCCGGATCGGACCGTGGACGTGCGCTTCGACGTAGTCGTCGAGGTCGTCGCCACCGGAGGCGTCCGCCAGGGCGCACAAACGCGGCAGAACCGCGCGGTCGCCGAAGTCGGCCGGTTCGCGCGCGGAATCCGGGAAGCAGAACGTGGCGCGCTCGACCGTTTCGGGTTTCAGCCGCAGGTACGACGACCCGAAACGGATCGCCCCGCCGTACACGTCGGCCCGACGGTTCCACACGCCGTACACCGGACGAGCCGTTCCGGGTTTCCCGTCGTACCGGCCGGAGAACAAGCGGCTCTCCCACCGCCACCGGTCTCCACCGCGAAAGGCCGTCAATCCCCCGTTGGAAATGCCGGTCGAGAACTGGGACCTGTAGAGCCCGTCGGCGGCCATCGACTCGATCACCGTGCGGTCGCCGTGCGGCCAATTCGGATGGAACTGCAGGGTGATCATCACAAGATCGAACCACCGCAGGTCACCCACAGTCCATCTGGTCGGCGCGCGGCGTAGCGGTTGCACAGTTGCGCCGAAAGTGTGGTGGTGCTCACGGCCGAAGACTTTTAGCCTTTTGGTCAGGGAGGGCGGGCCATGGCGGACAGCACGGCGGGTGGGCTTCGTGGTCGGCGTCAGGAAGTCGCACGGTTGCGGCAACTGCTGACCGAGGTAGGCGCTGGTCAGGGGCAGGCGCTGATCGTCCGGGGTGAGCCGGGGATCGGTAAGTCGGCGCTCCTCGACTACTTGGCTGCGCGGGCCGACGGGTACCGGGTCGTCCGGGCGTCGGGTGTCGAGGCCGAGATGGAGTTGCCGTTCGCAGGCCTGCACCAACTCTGTGTGCCGATGCTGAATCTCGCCGACCGGCTGTCGCCGCTGCAGCGCGAAGCACTTGACGTGGCGTTCGGACTGCGGGCCGGGCCGCCGCCGGACCGGTTCCTGGTGGGCGCTGCCACGCTGACTCTGTTGTCGGAAGCATCCGTTGCCCAGCCGTTGATGTGTGTCGTCGACGACGGGCAGTGGCTGGACCAGGCGTCGGCGCAGGCGCTGACGTTCGCCGCTCGTCGGCTGTTCGCCGATCGTGTCGGTGTGGTCTTCGGTGTGCGGGATCCGGTGACCACGCCGGAGTGGCGAGGACTGCCCGAGCTGGTCGTCCGCGGCCTCGGGGACCACGACGCCAAAGCCCTGCTCGAAGCTGTCATTCCCGGGCGCCTCGACGCCCATGTGGAGCAGCGGATCGTTGCCGAGACCCGCGGGAATCCGCTCGCGTTGCTCGAGCTCCCTCGCGGGCTCACCGCCGCCGAGCTGGCCGGCGGCTTCGAGCGGCCGGACGTCCGCCCCTTGGCCAGCCAGCTCGAGCAAACCTTCGCTCGCCGGATGCAGACCCTGCCGCCAGAGACGCAGCAGTTGTTGCTGACCGCTGCCGCTGAGCCCGTCGGCGACGTACCGCTGCTGCTTCGGGCGCTGCGGGTGCTCGGCGTACCGGTGAGTGCTGCCGGGCCTGCTGAAGCGGCCGGTCTGATCGAGATCGGCGCCCGGGTCACCTTCCGGCACCCACTGGTGCGGTCGGCGACGTACCGGGAGGCTGCCTCCGCGGATCGCCGCGCGGTGCATCAAGCGCTCGCGGAGGCGACCGATCCGACTGTTGATCCCGACCGGCGGGCATGGCACCGCGCGAACGGCGCGGCCGACACCGACGAGGACATCGCCGCGGAACTCGTCGCGTCCGCGGACCGGGCGCAGCGCCGCGGAGGTCTCGCGGCGACGGCAGCATTCCTGTATCGGGCCACCCACCTCACTCCGGACCCCGCCACCCGGGCGGCCCGCGCCCTGGCCGCCGCCCATGCGTCCCTTCGCGCCGGAGCCTTCGAGAACGCGCTGAAGCTGCTCGTGGTGGCCGACGACTGGTCGGCCGACGACCTGCACCAGGCCATGGTCGCCCTCACCCGGGCACAGGTCACCTTCGTGTCCGGCCGCAGCGAGGCCGTCCGGTTGCTCCTCGATGCCGCCCGCCGGCTCGAACCGCTCGCTCCCGACCTGGCCCGCGACACCTACGTCGACGCGATCTCGGCGGCGATGTACGCCGGGATCCTGGCGCCGGACTTCCCGGCCGGCGAGGTGGCGCGCGCAGCGCTCGCCGCGCCCAGGCCACCGGCCGAACGCAAGCAGGACCTGCTCCTCGACACACTGGCGGTCACGTTCACCGACGGATACCCGGCGGCGGTCGCCCTGGCCAAGGACGCCGTCCAGGCGTTCGCCGACCCGGCGCGCGCCGACCCCGGCGACCAGCGGTGGTTGTTCCAGGCCGCCCGCGCCGCGATCGACCTCAGGGACCTCGAGTGCTGGGACACGCTGACCGCACGGCACGAGAGCATCGCGCGCGAGCAAGGCGACCTGACCCAGCTGCCACTCGCGCTGACGTCCCGGATGGCCATGCACGCGTTCAGTGCCGAGTTCACGACGGCGGCGTCCCTGCGCGCCGAGGTTCGGACGATCTGCGACGTGACCGGCGTGACGCGGGCGCCGTACGGCGAGATCCCGCTGACCGTCATGCAGGGACGGGTCGACGAAGCGACCCGGCTGATCGCAGAGTTGACCGAGGAGGTCATGGCACGCGGCGAAGGCGCCGGCCTGTCCCTCACCTACTGGGCGCGCGCCTTCCTGATGAACAGTCTCGCCAGGTACTCCGAGGCACTGGAACCGGCGCAGGCCGCGTGCGCCGATCCGAGCGATCTCGGGCTCGCCAACTGGGTCTTTCCGGAACTCGTCGAGGCGGCGGTCCGCACCGGGCAGCCCGAACTGGCGAGCGAGGCACACGACCGGTTGACCCGGATGATGCGAGCCGCCGGCACGGACTGGGCGCTCGGCGTACTGGCCCGATCGAGTGCACTACTGGCGACGGGCAAGGAAGCCGAGGCCTGCTACCGGGAGGCCGTCGAACGCCTCGGCCGGACCCGGGTCCGCATCGAGCTCGCCCGGGCTCACCTGCTGTACGGCGAATGGCTCCGGCGGGAAGGTCGACGCCAGGACGCCCGGGGGCAGCTGCGAACGGCGTACGACATCCTGACCTCGGCCGGCTCCGACGCTTTCACCGAGCGGTTGCGCCACGAGCTCGCCGCAACCGGCGAGACGGTCGGCCGACGCGCTGACCGCGCCGGCGAGACGTTGACGGCTCAGGAAGCGCGGATCGCCGAACTCGCGGCCAACGGCCTGACCAACGCCGAGATCGGCGCCCAGATGTTCCTCAGCGGTCACACGATCGAATGGCATCTGCGCAAGGTCTTCACCAAGCTCGGAATCAGCTCGCGCCGGCAACTCCGCACCGTCCTCGCCGAGACCGGCCTCCACCAGTAGGCGCGCGGGATCAGACGTTGACGTCGAAGCCGAGGTCCACGTCGGAGGCGGCCTGGCCGCCGCGGATTCCCCAGTTCGAGGTCGGGTGGTCGCGCACCAGGATCGTGACGTGGTCCTGCGGGATGCCGAACTGCTTCAGGTTCGTGACGATCTCGGCGTAGAGGGCGCGCTTGGCGTCGAGCGAGCGGCCGGCGAAGCAGTCGATCGTGACGAGCGTGAAGTACTCGGGCTGGGTCAACCGGGGCGAGCAGGCGAACCGGTGCGGCGCATGCACCACCAGACGGACGTCCTTGTCCTGCGGCGGAATCCGGAACGCGCCGACCAGCGCCGCGTGCACGGCGTCGATCAACCCGACCTCCTCCGCTTCGGAGTACCCCCGACGAACCTCGACAAGCGCACTGGGCATGAGCGTCCTTCCACGGTCGACCGATCCTGCCCCGAACCCCACCACGAACCCGCGCCGCCGGCGACCCAATTTGTCGGTGCTGCCCGCCACACTCCTACTGCATGAGCACGAAGATCCCTCGTGGAGCTGCGGTTGTCGTCGAGGCAGGCAAGGTGCTGGTGGTGAAGCGCTACCTGCGGCAAGCGACGTCGGCCGAATGCGTGATGTGTGAGTACGCCGGTGTGCCGGGTCCGGAGTGCGCCGGGCATCGGTACGCCGTACTTCCTGGTGGTCATGTGGAGGAGGGCGAATCGGCAGCCGGCGCTGCGCTGCGCGAACTCGAGGAGGAGACGACGCTCACGGGCCGGATCGATCGGCTCCTCTGGACCGGAACGCATAACGGTCGACCGGCGTACTACTTCCTGGTCGACGACGTGAGCGGCGTACCTGAACTGTCCGGTGACGAGGCGGCCGAGCATGGTCCGTCGAACCATTTCGAGCTGCGGTGGGCGGACTCGGCCGAGCTGGCGGACTTCGGGATGTACCCGGCGGCCTTGCGGGAGCAACTGGTGGGGCTACTTGAGGTGAGCGGTCAGGCGGGTCAGCCCTAGGAGGCGGCCCTGGTCGGACTCGAGGAGTTGCTCGTCGGGTTCGTAGCCGCGGTCTACTTGGGCGCAGGTCTTGAGCCAGTGGAGCCAGTCTTCCCAGCCGTGCGGTACGAAGTCGGCGGTGTCGACGGTGACCAGGTTCGTGCGCTCCCAGAGGTTGCGCCACCAGTCGGGCGGCAGCCACGTGCAGAGGTCAGGGCCCCAGCGCGTGGCGGCGTCGGCCAGGCTTCGATCGTGGTGCGCAGGTGGCCGGGCCAGGTCCGGAGTGATGCGGTGCGGCTTGCCGAGGTTGGTCAGCGTCCGCTGGTTCTCGCGACTCGCGTAGGTGTTGTCCGGTACGGCGGATTGCTGGTGGAACGCTGCGAGCAGTTCACCTGCCTGGCGGTAGGTCCCGGGCATCCGGTCGTACGGCGTACCTTCGACCAACTGTCCTGGCAGGAACCGGGTCAGGAGGAGCTTTGCGTCCTCGTCGCCGGCCTTCGCGATGTAGCGCTCGGCGTGGTGCTCGACCCCAGAGATAGCGCAGAAAAAGATGGGAAAAGCTGGACGAATTGTCCTCGAGGATTTATCCTGGCCGAATGCAGAATTCACAGGATAATGCAGCTCTACGAATTAACTTATCATCAGACATTGTGGACGGCAAGTCCGGGGAATTCTGGCGGCTCGGGGACGTTGCCGTGCGGCGGGTCGGCTTCGGGGCCAAGCGGCTCGCGGGGAGCGACGGCGGGACCGCGGATGTGAAGGAGCGGGCGATCGGGCTGCTGCGGCGCGTCGTCGAGCTCGGGATCAGCCACATCGACACGGCGGCCTTCTATCCCAGTTACGGGCGGGCCGGTGAGACGGACTTCGAGAGTCTGGGGTGGGCGAACGACGTGATTCGCCGTGCGCTGGCGCCGTACCCGGACGAACTGGTGATCGCGACGAAGGTCGGTCCGACCGAGCACGGGCTCGCGCGTCCGGACGAACTGCGGGGGCTGGTAGAGGAGGATCTGCGGGCACTCGGGCTCGACGCGCTGGACCTGGTGTATCTGCGGCAGATGCGGCTGGATTCGATCGCGGAGCATTTCGGCGCGCTGGCCGAATTGCAGGCGAAGGGAATGATCCGGCATCTGGGTGTGTCCAATGTGCGCCTCGAACATTTGCACGAGGCGCGGGCGATCGCGCCGGTGGTCGCGGTGCAGAATCGGTACAGCGTGGGATTCGGCCGGGTGAACGACGAGATCCTGCGGGTGTGCGGTGAGCTCGGGATCGCGTTCGTTCCGTTCTTCGCGCTGACCGCCGAGTCGCGCGAGGCCGGCGGGGTTCCGGACTCCGGTCCCGTGCAGGAGGTCGCGGACCGTCACGGGGCGACGGTCGCGCAGGTCCGGCTGGCGTGGACCCTCAGCCGCGGCGCCCACGTCCTCGCGATCCCGGGCACGTCAAGCCCGCAGCACGCCGAGCAGAACCTCCGCGCCACCGACCTCACCCTCTCCCCCACCGACCTCGCACTACTCGACTCCCTGACCGACTGAGAGAGTGTCTGGGTGTTGAAGACGGTGCTGTTCGACCTCGACGGAACGCTGGTCGACCAGCAGCCCGCGGCGGCTGCGCGTCCGCGAGTTCCTTGGGTTTCAGGTGAGAGATGCCGAGGCGGACGTGATCTTCGACGGGTACGTACGGCGGCACGAAGCGGGTTGGGCCGTGTACGACGACGCGGTGCCTGGACTGCGCGCCGTACGGGACGCCGGACTCGGCGACTCGGAGCAGCCCCGGCCGACGTGGTCATGGTCGGGGACTCACTCGAGAACGATGTCCGCGGCGCTCAAGCCGTCGGCAGCGGGGCCGTGCTCGTCGACCGGTCCGACGAGCACGCGAATGCCGGCGTACCGCGGGTCCGGTCGTTGACTCAGGTGCTCGATGTCGTCAGAAGGTGATTTCGTCGGTTTTCTTGACGGAGGCGGTGCGGCCGGGGGCGCGGTGCTCGTGCCAGTAGAGGTTGGTGTGGGCGATCACCTTGTCCGGGCTCGGTGCGCCGTACTCCGACAGGTCCTCGGTGGTGTGCGCGTCGCCGACGAGCGTCACGTCGTACCCGCGGACCATCGCGCCGTGGATCGTCGAGCGGATGCACTCGTCGGTCTGCGCGCCGCTGACGATGAGGTGGCCGATGCCGGCGCGCGCGAGGACGTCCTCCAGGTCGGTCGCCTCGAACGAGTCGGCGTACGTCTTGTGGACGAGCGACTCCGAGCCGTCGCGGGACAGCTCCGGCACGAGCTGCCACGCCTCGGTGTCCTTCGCGAGACCGTCACCGGAGTGCTGGACCCACACGACCGGGACGCCCCCGGCGCGGGCCTTGCCGACGAGCGTGGTGATGTTGGCGACGACCTTGTCGCGCTCGTGGGCCTCGCCGACGACACCGTTCTGTACGTCAACCACCAGCAGCGCCGTGTGCGGCCGGTCGGGCAGCGTGGTCATGTCTCGTCCCTCCCTTTCCGAGGTGTACGCCGAACGCTAGCCTCGCCCGCCGACAGTTGTCGTCACTTCCAGCCCCGCAGCCGCAGCCGCACGGTCGGTACGTCGCCGTCGTCAAGGTCCTCCGCCCGCCGGACGGACGCCTTTACCGGCAGGATGTACCGCCCGTCCTTCGGGAACATCGACGTGTCCCACACGCTGGCGCCGATCTCGGCCGTCACCGGGATCATCCCCCAGCCGTACGTGACGAAGTTCGACTCCGCCTCGAAGTACGCGCTCTCGTCCGCCGGCACGGTGATGAAGTACCAGGGTGCGGGCCCGCGCCAGTACCAGATCTCGCCCGAGAACTCGATGTCGTTCACAGCCACCCGTCCAACACCCCCAGGAACTCGTCGAGACGCCCGTACCAGACACAATGTCCCGCCCCCGGCATCGCCCGCACACAGAATCCCAGCTTCTCCAGTTCGAGCGCCCGCTCCGGCGAGACGTACCGGCTCGGGTCGGCGCGAATCACCAGCGAAGGCACAGTCGGCGGCCCGGCAACCCCGCCGCCGTACGAACGCTCGAGCGACACCGCGGTCTCGAGGTCGAACCTCGCCGCTGCCTCCGCCTCGACCCGGCAATCCTCCGCGGACCATTCGGGACGCGTCGCTCGCAGCCGATCCTGCGTGCGCGCGACACGAGCAGTCCTGAACCGCTCGCGGAGTTCCTCGACCGAGGGCGGAGGTCCTGCACGCAGCCCGTCGAGGGGTACGTCGACGTACACAACCCGCTCGGGCTCCAGATGGGGCAGGGCGTGCGCCAGCACGATCGCACCGAGCGAGTGACCGATCGCGAGCGCTGGCGGGACATCGACGGCGTCCAGGACCGCGTCGACGAAGACCTCCATCGTCGCGTCAGGCGCCGGTGCGGCCAGGCCATGTCCGGGCAGGTCGACGGCGATCACTCGATAGCCGCGGTCCGCGAGGGCCGGGCCGACCTGGTGGTACTGCGTGGCGGCGCCGAGCATCCCGTGGACCAGCAGCACCAGCCTGTCGCCGGTGCCCCACGTCGCGGAGGGCATCAGTCGAGCGTGCTCGCCGCGAGGAGGCGCCGCCCGAGGGCCTGGGAAGCGGCCTGGATCTCCGGGCCTCCGAGGATGCGGTACGGCGAGCGGATCGCGGTGAGCTGAGCGGCGTACCAGTCCGGCTCGTCGGTGCTCGCCAGCAGCCGCGTGTGCGTGTCGTCGATCGCCTCCAACCGGCCCATGCTGCGTGGAATCCAGCACGCGGCGTCCTCGCGCGGGGCGTCGATCTCGACCTCGATGGGATACCTCCAGCCCAGCGCGAGGTGTTCCTCGACGGCGGCCAGCGCGTCCAGGTCGGCCGGAGGCGTGAAGTCGGTCGTCTGCGCCTCGACCTTGGTGATCTTGTCGACGCGCAGCACGCGCTGGGCGTCCTTGGTGTGCGACCAGCACAGCAGGTACCAGCGTCCACGACGGACGACGACCGCCCATGGGTCGACGTCCATCGGCCACTCGTCCTGGTGGCGGCGGTAGTGGATGGTGATGCGGCGGCATTCCGTGCTGTACGAGACCAGTGCCGCGGTGATGCCGGGATCGGGGGTGCGCGCGCCGGGATCGGGACCGCGGGCGCTGACTCGGCGGATCGCGTCGGTCGACCGGGCGACCGGCTCGGGCAGCACCCGGATGATCTTGCCGAGCGCGTTCTCGACCGGATCCGCGGCGCCGCGTGGCCCTTCGAGCACAGCCATTACCAGCCCGAGCGCCTCGGTGGTACTGAACATCAACGGCGGCAGCCGCAGCCCCCGCCCGACCCGGTAACCGCCGTACGGCCCGCGCTCCGACTCGATCGGGATCTCCGCCTCGCGGAGGATCGCGACGTACCGGCGCGCGGCGCGCTCGGACACCCCGAGCTTGTCGCCGAGCTGCTCCGCGGTGATCCCGGGACTGTTCTGGATCAGCTCCAGCACCATCAGGGTCCGCGCCGTCGGGCTCACGTCGTACGCCATCGTCACCATTCCGGAAGAAGTCCGTCCGGATCCGAGATTAGCCCAGGGACTGTCCCGGGAACTGCTCAGCAGATGAGCAGTTTGTCTGCGACGATCGGCGCGTGCGCGCGGATCGGTTGGTGGCGGTGTTGTTGCTGATGCAGGCGCGGGGCCGGGTGACCGCGGCGGAGGTCGCCGAGGAACTGGAGATCTCGGTCGCGACCGCGCGGCGCGACCTCGAGGCGTTGTCGACGGCCGGCATCCCGGTCTATCCACAACCCGGGCGCAACGGCGGCTGGCAGCTGATCGGCGGTGCCCGCACCGATCTGAGCGGCCTGACGGCGACCGAGGCGCAGGCGTTGTTCCTGCTCGTCGGTCCCGCGGCGTCGATCGCGCCGGACGCCAAGGCGGCGCTGCGCAAGCTCGTCCGCGCGCTGCCGGACACGTTCCGCGAGCACGCGCAGGCTGCGGCGGAGGCGGTCGTGATCGATCCGGCCCGCTGGGGCGCGCATGTGAAGGAGCGTCCGGAGCTGGTACGTCGCCTGCAGGACGCCGTCGTACGCCGGGAACGGTTCCGGCTGGTGTACTCCGGACGCGGTCGCAGTACGTCGGAACGGGTGGTGGATCCGCTCGGGCTGGTGGACAAGGACGACGTCTGGTACCTGGTCGCATGGACGGAGAAGGGGCAGCGGACGTTCCGCGTCGACCGTGTGCTGGAGGCGGAGCCGACGGATGAGTCGTTCGAGCGACCGGAGGACTTCGACCTGTCGTCGGCGTGGGCCGGGATCGTCGAGCGGATGGAGGAGCGCCGGTCGGGGCTGACGGCAACGGTGTTGATGGACCCGCGGTTCGTGTGGGTGATGCAGGACCGGCTCGGGCGCAACTGCGAGGTCGACGGGACGGTCGCTGACCGGGTGCGGATCAAGGTGACGGCGCCGACCGCGTTGATGATCGCTCAGGACCTGGCCGGGTGGGGCGGGTCGGTCGAGGTGCTCGATCCGCCGTCGGTGCAGGCGGAGCTGGCGCGTCTTGGCCGGGAATTGACGAACCGCTATGCGGCGATGGACCAGCGGGGTGAGTAGGGTGCGATGGTTCATCGTGTCCCGATCTATCCTCAGGAACCATCCGTGACCACATCCCCTCCCCAGCCGCCGCAGAACCCGTACTCCGGACAGCCGGCCGGCTACGGTCCGCCACCGCAGCAGTTCCCGCAGTACACCCAGCCGGGCCAGCAGCCTCAGCAGCCCGGTCAGCAGCCCGGTCAGCCCGGTGAGCAGCAGTACGCCGGTCAGCCGGGGCAGTACCAGCAGCCGTACACCGGTCAGCAGCCCGGCCCGCAGTACCCGGGCCAGCAGCAGGCGCCGTACCCAGGCCAGCCCGGTCAGCCAGGGCAGCACGGTCCGCAGGACCAGCAGGGTCAGCAAGGGTTCCCGCAGCAGGGCTTCGCGCCGCAGGGTCAAATGGTCTGCCGCTTCTGCGGTGGCTACCCGGCCGTCGACGCGACCGTGCGTGGGCACCAGGGTCTGATCATCCTGATGCGGTTCCTGAAGCTGCAGGGTCCGTTCTGCCGGACGTGCGGTGTCGCGACCGTGCGGGACATGACCGCGAAGAGCCTGTGGCAGGGCTGGTGGGGTATCGGCTCGGCGATCGTCAACCCGATCACGATGCTGATGAACATCGGCCCGATGCAGCAGTTCAAGAACCTGCCCGAGCCCGCGCCGGGTCCGGGCCGCCCGATGAACCCGGGTAAGCCGCTGTTCCAGCGCCCGGCGATCCTCGGTCTGCTGCTGCCGGTCGCGCTGATCGGGCTGATCGTGTTCGCGAACCTGAACTCGACCGAGTCGAAGGCGAAGGTCGGCGCCTGCGTCGTCAACAAGGGCAGCTCCGTCAACCCGGACGTGGAGGTCGTCGACTGCACCTCGTCGGAGGCCGAGTACAAGATCGTCGACAAGATCGACGACTCGACCGACGACAGCCAGTGCGGCCAGAACGCCGAGGCGTCGTACGTCTACCAGCGCAAGTCGACGAAGTACGTCCTCTGCCTGACCCCGGTCCGCTGACGAGACGCGGGGTCCCGTCCCAGGGGCCCCGCACTACTCGCTCGGCCACCCCGGCGCCGCCACAGCCGCGATCCGGTCCCATTCCGGTACGCCGCCGCGCACCGGCCACCCCCGGCTGCGTACCGCGAACCCCTGGGCGCAGAGTTCAGTTCCGCGAACGCCCGCTGCATCCGCTCCGCCGCCGGCTCCGCGCCAGGCTTGCACCGGCGGCAGCGTTCCGTCGACGGCCTGTTTGCGGTACGCCTTCACCTGGCCGGCGTCTTCCGTCGGCAGCTCGCGCAGCGGCAGCAGCCCCGTTCCAGCCGTCACCGAACCAATCCAGGTACGCCGACGGGTGTTCACGCACCAGATCGTTTCCCATGCTGTACTGCGGAAGTGGTCGCGACTCCAACGTCCAAGTGCCGGCGTGCAGCGGGCCGGCGTCCGTTGCACGCAGCCATGCCTCGTACTGGTGGATCCAATTCGGCGACCGTCGTACCAAGTCCGCTCGCAGCGGCGGGAGGACGGGCTCGTAGCGACCCGTCCGGTACACACATGCAGTCCGTAGTTGTGTGGGTCTCGAGTCGCAGTGTAGGTACTACTGGGTGTGTCAGGTGCATCAGGCGTAGTAGCCGTCGACCGGTACGCGGGCCTCGTCGTAGAGGGCTGGGCCTTCCAGGGGGACGTCGGGGAAGCCGCCGGTGGTCTTGAGGCCGTTGAGTTGGTCGCCGGACAGGGCGAAGACGACCTTGCCGAGGCCGGAGCGTGCCAATGCTCCGGAGCACATCGGGCACGGCTGGCAGCTGGTGTACATGGTCGTGCCGGCCGCGACCTCGGGCGTCAGGTTCTGGGCGGCCCAGACCGCGAGCTTCAGCTCGGGGTGGAAGCTGATGTTCCCGTCGGTGATCGTCGAGTTCTGCGCCTCGACGAGCACGGCGCCGTCCGGTCCGACCAGCAGCGAGCCGAACGGCGGGTCGCCGCCCTCGCGGGCGGCCGCGGCCAGTGCGATCGCGCGGCGCAGGAATCCTTCGTCCTCAGGTGTCACGTCTGCTCCCGTCATCGATGCGTCGCGATCGTCGCGAGCGCCTGCCAGGCCACTTCGGGCCGTTCGGTCTCGGCCGGGTCGCCCACGAACGGATCCAGTACGACGCTCTGCGCGCCGAGCTCCCGGAGCGCGTCGAGATCCCGCAGCACCTGCTCCAGCGAACCCTCCCCCGCGACCCGCTCGTCGTCAGGCAGCGGCTTGTCCGTCAGCCGGAGCAGGATCCGCGGCGCGAACGCGGGCACCGGCCGCCCGAGCGACTCCGCGATGGTCCGCATCTCGTCGAGCCCGTCGCGCATGAAATCCAGCGTGTGCCGCAGCGGATGCCACGCGTCGCCGTACCGGACCGTCCGGCGCAGGCCCGCCGTCGTCTTGCCGCCGATCCAGATCGGGATCGTACCGGTGCCGTAGTCCGCGGTGTCGGACCACGCGCGGCGCAGCTCGGTCAGCAGCTCGTCGGTCTGCCGGCCGCGCCGGGCATGCTCCGCGCCGAGCGCCTCGAACTCCTGAGGCGCCCAGCCGACCCCGACGCCGAGCACCAGCCGGCCGCCGCTCAGCGCGTTGAGGTTCGCCGCCATCCTTGCCACGAGCAACGGATGCCGGTAGGGCGCGATCAGCACGGTCGTCCCGAGGCGGACGCGCTCGGTGATGCCCGCCAGCCAGCTCAACGTCGTGAACGGCTCGAAGAACGGCGCCGGATACTGCTCCGCCACGTCCGGTGTGATGACGACGTGGTCGGACACCATCAGCAGGTCGTACCCGAGCCCTTCGACGACCCGCGCCCAGTCGCGAAGGCGTTCCGGGTTCGTCCCCGGCCCGAAGTTCGGCACATTCACTCCAAGTTCCACGCCTCGAGCGTATCCAGGCGACAGGGCAGTTCTGAAGAGATTTCTCACGGTCCTCGGCGGCCCGCGCCGAGGATTCGCCGGTAGATTGGCGCTATGACCGAGAGTCTCGATGCGACCGACTGGGCGATCCTGGCAGAGCTGCAGGCGGACGCCCGGTTGTCCCTCACCCAGCTCGGCCGGCGGGTGAACCTGAGCGCCTCGGCGACGACGGAGCGGGTACGGCGGCTCGAGTCGATCGGCGTGATCACCGGCTACCGCGCCGAGATCGACCTGACCAAGGTCGGGTACCCCGTCCTCGCCGTCGTCCGGCTGAAGTACCCCGGCAACAAGCACGAGCCGCTGCACCGTCTGCTGGCCGAGCGCACCGAGATCCTCGAGTGCCTGCGGACGACCGGCGACGACTGCTACACGCTGAAGGTCGCAGCGGCCTCGATGCCGCACCTGGAGGAGCTCGTGAACGAGCTGACCGACTTCGGCAGTACGACGACCAACCTGGTCTACTCGCAGACGCAGCGTTACCGCGGCCCGCAAAAGCCGGTGGCCGATCAGCCACGGGGATGAGAGCGTTGGCCGGTGCTGACCGTCCTCGGTATCGACGTCTCCCCTGCCCTGCTCGAGCGATGGGTCGACTGGCTCGCGCCTGATGAACAGCCGTTCTTCCTGACGACGAAGCAGGCGACGGCGTGGAAGCTGCCCGTCAGCGACCGGGAGCTCGGCCGCGAGGACCGCGACACCTACCGGGTGTACCGGATCGATCGGAAGGCCGCACGGACCGTGTGGCTGAGCGAGTCGGCGTACGACGACCTGCCGAGGGCGACCCGTGCCGCGTTGGTCCGGGCGCAGGTGAACTACAACCGCGGCGCCGTTCCTACCGTGCGGAGATGGGCCGGGGTCGTCGGGCCGCAGATCCGGCAGCAGGCGGACGGTCACCGGTTCGTCTGGTGGAAATCGTTGCTGCATGCACCCGAGCAGGTGCTCCCGGCAATCGTCAGCGAGGACCTCGGACCGAGCCGGCACGCGGAGGTCCGGCGCTGGCCGCAGCAGTTCCCGCGTGTCCGCGAACTGGCCGGCACGTTCAACGAGGGCAGCGGCCCGAACTGCTTCGGTACCGTCATGGCGGCCTGCGGCGTCGAGGGCGCCGACAACGTCTGGATGGTGCGCGAACCGTTCGAGGAATGGCTCGCCAGCCACACGGTGCCCGGAGGAAAGGATGACGTACCCGGCACCGTGTTCGTCTGGCGTGACGCTGCGCGGCTCGTCCAGCACGCGGCGCTCACCATCGGCGACGGGTGGATGCTGCACAAACCGTCGCAGGACTGGTCGTCGCCGCGGAAGGTGCGCACGGTCGCCGAGGTGAAGCGTGCCACGCGGACTACGGGTTGGCGGCTGGAACGCCATATGGTGGTGCTGTGAGGTTGCTCGTCACTGGGGCCGCTGGTCTCCTGGGGCGTGAACTCCTGCGCTCCGCCGCCTACGAGGTGGTGCCGGCGTACCACTCGCAGCCCGTGCCGGGCGGAGTTCGCCTCGACGTCCGCGATCGCGGCAACGTCCGCGAGGTGATCCGCGCCGTACGGCCGGACGGGATCATCCACACCGCCTACCGGCAAGACGATTGGCTGACCACCGCCGACGGCGCGGTCAACGTCGCGCTGGAGTCCCCCGGTGCGCGCCTGGTGTTCGTGTCGACCGACGCGGTCTTCGGTCCCAGGACGACGCCGTACGCCGAGCACGAGCTGCCGTGCCCGACCACGCCCTACGGCGCGGCCAAGGCGGCAGCCGAAACCGCGATCCGGGCGGTCGCACGACGTGCGGTCATCGCCCGGACGTCGCTCATCGTCGGCTCGGACGGCACCTCGGAGGAGGAGCAGCGGGTACGCCGGTTGACGGCCGGCGAGCCCGGTGCGTTCTACACCGAGAACATCCGCTGCCCGGTCCATGTCAGCGACCTGGCGTCGGCGCTCCTCGAACTGCTCGTGGGCGAGGTCGACGGTATCGCGCACGTGGCCGGCCCGCAGGCGCTCAGCCGGCTCGAACTCGGCCGCCTGCTCGCGATCCGCGACGGCCTCGACCCGCACGCGTTGCCGTCCGAGCCGGGACCGCCGTCGGAGATCCGGCTCGACAGCCGCCGTACCCAGGAGCTCCTGAAGACCCGCCTGCGCCCGGCCGGCGAGTTCCTCAGTCGTTGACCGTGGTGGTCACGGGGGTGCCGAGCTCGACCGTGCGGCTGACCGTGCAGAGCCGGTCGTGGGACATCTTCACCGCGCGCGGGAGCGCCTCACGGGCTTTGTCGCCGTCCTCGCCCTCGGGGAAGTGCACGGTGAACTCGACCGCGAGATTCTCCATCCGGTTGCCCTCGTCGGGGTCGCGGAGCTTGTCGCCGCGGACCACCGCGCTGAACTCGGTAGGCTCGGCCCGGCGGCTCACCACGACGTCGACGTCGATCGCCGAGCAGGTCCCGATCGCCGCCAGCAGCAGTTCGACCGGGGTGAAGTCGGTGTCCGCACCGCCCGAGCCGACCCGGATGGTGCCGCCGCGGGCGTTCCGGACCTCGTAGCTGCTGTTCGCCAGGCGCTCGAAGGTCACCTGCCGGAGTGTGTCTGCCATGGTGTCGCAGTCCCGTCACATTCTGTTGCTTGTGGCAACTTGACAATGGGTCAGAGGTTCTCGAGGGCCTCGCGCACCGGGGTGTCCCCGGCGACGAGCTCGAGCGTCCGGCCGATCGAGGCCGGAGTGTCACAGAGTCCGGCCAGCACCAGCGCCACGTCGTCGCGGGTGATCCGGCCGTTCCCGGTCTTGTCGGCGAGGTACACCGTGCCGGTCCCGGGGTCGTCGGTCAGACCGCCCGGGCGCAGCACCGTCCAGTCCAGGTCGCGGGCCCGGAGATCCTCCTCGGCGGCCCACTTCGCCTTCAGGTAGACGGTGAAGGTCGAGTCGTCGGTGAGCGAGTCGGCCCGGTCGGCGCCCATCGAGCCGACCTGGATGTGCCGCCGTACGCCGGCCCGCTCGGCGGCGTCCGCGAACAGTGCGGCCGCCCCGCGGTCGACCGTGTCCTTGCGGGCGTTCCCGCTGCCCGGCCCGGCGCCGGCCGCGAAGATCGCCACGTCCGCGCCGTCGAGCACCTCGGCGACGGCGTCGACGTCCGTCTGCTCGAGGTCCAGCACCGCGGCCTGCCCGCCGGCGGCGACGACGTCGGCCTCGTGGTCCGGGTTACGCACCACCCCGACCACCTGGTGGCCGTCAGCACTCAGCAGCCGAGTCAGCCGCAGCGCGATCTGCCCGTGTCCACCCGCAATCACGACTCGCATACCCGCAGCCTAACCGTGGGCCCGATCAGGCAGACTCTCCCCCGTGCCGCACGCGACAGCTCCCGACGGGACCCGGATCGCCTACCAGGTCCGTGGTGAAGGGCCGCCACTCGTCCTGCTGGCCGGGCAGTCCAACAACCACACGTGGTGGGATCCCGTCCGGATCGACTTCGACGAGCGGCACCGGACGATCACTGTGGACTGGAGAGGTACGGGGGCCAGCGACAAGCCCGACGAGGCCTACAGCACGCGGGGCTTCGCGCAGGACGTGATCGCCGTCCTCGACGCACTCGGCCTGGAACGCGCCCACGTCTACGGGACCTCGATGGGCGGACGGGTCGCGCAATGGCTCGCCGTCGACGCACCCGAACGTGTCGGCAAGCTGGTCCTCGGATGTACCTCACCGGGCGCGGTGCACGGATTCGAACGCAGCCAGGAGATCCGCAGGGCTCTGGCCGACCCGGCGCGGACCGAGCGTGTCCTGCTCGAGCTCATGTACACGCCCGGCTGGCTCGCGCGGAACCCCGGTCCGTACTACGTCCTCGGCGACACGACCATGCCGACGTACGCGAAGGGCCGGCACCTGGTCGCCAGCAACAAGCACGACGCGTGGGACGACCTGCCGAGCATCACCGCGCCGACGCTCGTCCTGCACGGCACGGACGACATCTTCAGTCCCGCCGCGAACGCGCAGTTGCTCGCCGAGCGCATCCCCGGGGCGCGCGCCGAGCTGATCGCGGGTGCCCGGCACGCCTACTTCCACGAGTTCCGGTCGGTCGCAAGCCCGGCGGTCCTAGCCTTCCTGGCCGCGCAGCACGGGTCGTAGCGCGTCCAGGACGGCGGCGTCCTCGATCGTCGACGGCACGGCTTCGTCCCGGCCGTCGGCGATCCCGCGCATCGTCCGGCGCAGGATCTTCCCCGACCGGGTCTTCGGCAGCGCGTCCACGACGGCGACGTCCCGGAACGCCGCCACGGGCCCGATCTCCCGTCGTACGGCGGCCACCAGTTCGTCCCGCAGTACGTCGTCGGCCACTGTCGCACCGGCCTTGAGTACGACGAATGCCCGCGGCAACTGTCCCTTCAACGCGTCGTGGACGCCGATCACCGCGCACTCGGCGACCGCGGGGTTCGCCGCGACGACCGCCTCGATCGAGCCCGTGGACAAGCGGTGCCCGGCGACGTTGATCACATCGTCCGTGCGGCCCATGACGAAGATGTAGCCGTCGTCGTCGATGTACCCGCCGTCGCCGGTCAGGTAGTAGCCGTCGTACTCCTTGAGGTAGCTGTCGATGTAGCGCTGGTCGTCGCCCCACAGCGTCGGGAGCGCGCCCGGCGGCAGCGGCAGCTTGATCGCGATCGCGCCCTCCTCGTGCGGCAGCAGTTCCTTGCCTCCTGCATCGAGGATCCGTACGTTCCAGCCCGGCATCGGCACGGTCGCCGAGCCCGGCTTGGTCGGCAGCGGTTCGAGACCGCGCGGGTTGGCCGCGATCGGCCAGCCGGTCTCGGTCTGCCACCAGTGGTCCACCACCGGTACGTCGAGATGCTCGTGCGCCCAGTGGTAGGTCTCCGGGTCGAGCCGCTCCCCGGCCAGGAACAGCGTCCGGAACATGTCCATCGGGTACTTCGCCAGCTCGGCGGCGTCCGGGTCGACCTTCTTGATCGCCCGGATCGCGGTCGGCGCCGTGAACAGGGCCTTCGCGCCGTGCTCGGAGATCACCCGCCAGAACGCTCCCGCGTCGGGCGTCCCGACCGGCTTGCCCTCGTACAGGACCGTCGTCGCGCCGACCAGGAGGGGCGCGTAGACGATGTACGAGTGGCCGACGACCCAGCCGACGTCCGAGGCGGTCCACCACACGTCACCCGGGCCGATGTCGTACACGTTGCGCATCGTCCAGGCGAGGGCGACCGCGTGGCCGCCGTTGTCGCGGACGACCCCTTTCGGGCGTCCCGTCGTACCGGACGTGTAGAGGATGTACAGCGGATCGGTCGCGGCGACCGGTACCGGGCCGGCCGGCTGGGCGTTCGCGGTGAGTTCGGTCCAGTCGAGGTCGTGCTCGCCCAGTTGCGCCCGGGCCTGCGGCCGCTGCAGTACGACGGTGTGCTCGGGCCGGTGCGACGCGATCGTCAGCGCCTCGTCGATGATCGGTTTGTACTCGACGACGCGGGTCGGCTCGATGCCGCAGGACGCGGCCACGATCACCTTCGGCCCGGCGTCCTCGATCCGCGCCGCGAGCTCCCGCGGGGCGAACCCGCCGAACACCACCGAGTGGATCGCGCCCAGTCGCGCACACGCCAGCATCGCGACGACCGCCTCCGGGACCATCGGCATGTAGACGATCACCCGGTCGCCCTTGCCGACGCCGAGCGAGGCCAGCGCGCCGGCGAACGTCGCGACCTCGTCACGCAGTTGCGCGTAGCTGTACGTGCGGCCTGTCCCGGTGACCGGCGAGTCGTAGATGAGCGCGGATCGGTCGCCGTCACCGGCCTCGACGTGCCGGTCGAGCGCGTTGTACGCCGTGTTCAGCTCGCCGTCGGGGAACCAGCGGACGATCGGCGCGCCGCTCGCGTCCACGGCCCGGGTCGGCGGCCTCGTCCACGAGATCGCCCCCGCTGCCTCCAGCCAGAACCCGTGCGGATCGTCGAGGCTCCGCCAGTAGCTCTCCTCGTACGCGCCCGTTCCAGCGCCCATCAGGTCGCCTCCCGTCCGTCGGCTCTTCCCCATCGTGGCAGGGTTGAGCCATGACGGTAAGTCTCGAAGACGTGCAGCGCGCCGCGGAGCGGATCGCCGGACGGGTACGGCGTACGCCGGTGATCGAGGTGGCGCCCGGCCTCACGTTCAAGCTCGAACTGCTCCAGCACACCGGCTCGTTCAAGCCGCGCGGCGCCTTCAACCGGTTGCTGACCGCGAAGGAGACCGGCGAGCTGACCGGTCAGGGCATCGTCGCCGCGTCCGGCGGCAACCACGGGCTCGCCGCGGCGTACGCGGCCCGCGAGCTCGGCGTACCGGCGCGGATCTTCGTTCCGGAGACGACTCCGGCCGCGAAGCTGGGCACGTTGCGCACACTGGACGCGGACATCGTGCAGGTCGGGAGCGAGTACGCCGAGGCGTACCAGGCCGCGTTGCGCGTCCAGGAGGAGACCGGTGCGCTGCTGGTTCACGCCTACGACCAGCCCGAGGTCGTCGCCGGGCAGGGCACGGTCGGGCTCGAGCTGCTCGAGCAGGTCGACGGCTTCGACACCGTGCTGGTGGCCGTCGGCGGAGGCGGCCTGATCGCCGGCATCGCGACTGCGATCGCCGACCACGCACAGGTCATCGGCGTCGAGCCGGCGCTCGCGCCCACCATGCACCGCGCCCTGGCGGACGGCGCGCCGACCGACGGCACGGTTGGCGGTGTGGCCGCCGACTCCCTGGGAGCCCGCCGTCTGGGCGACCACGCCTTCGCAGCAGTCCAGGCCCATCACGTGCGATCCGTCCTCGTCGAAGACGACGCGATCGTTGCCGCCCGCAAGCAGCTCTGGCGCGACCACCACCTCGCGACCGAGCACGGCGGCGCCACGGCGTACGCCGCTCTGACCTCCGGCGCCTACGAACCGACGGCCGGCGAGCGCGTCGTCGTGGTGGTCTGCGGGGCGAACACCGACCCCGGCACGCTCATCTGACCCGTTGCTGCTGCTTGTCGTCGGCCAGGACCCAGGCCGCGAGTACACCGGCGATGCCGCCGAACAGGTGCCCCTGCCAGGAGATCCCGTCCTGGGGCAACAGCCCGCTCAGCAGCGCGCTGCCCCACACCATCACGACAACGATGCCGAGCAGCACCTGTCCGAGCCGCCGGTTGAACACCCCGCGCAGGATCAGGTACGACGCGTACCCGAAGACCAGACCGCTCGCGCCGATCGTGATCGTGTTCGGCGGTGAGATCAGCCAGGTGCCGAATCCGCCGATCACCGTCACGATCGCGGTCACCGACAACAGCCGGGCCGCGCCGCCCACCGCGATCAACGCACCTAGCGTGACCAGCGGGAGCGTGTTCGAGATCAGGTGGCCGAAGCCGAGATGCAGGAACGGCGCGGTCAGGATGCCGACCAGGCCGCTCGACTCGCGAGAGATGATCCCGTACTGATCCAGCTGGCCCTGCAGGGCGGTGTCGACGACCTCGCTCAGCCACATCAGCCCGACCAGGCCGACGAGCAGCTTCAGCCCACTGCCGATCCTGGCAGTGTCCACACTCCGCCCTGTCCGCCTGGCCGGGGTCTGAAAGCTCATACCTCCACGATGCCGCATCCCTCCAAGTCTCAGCCCTCGAGGCGCGCGGCGACAGCGGAGAGTGACGTCTGCGATACTCCAGGTGGCACTCGTCGAGTGAGGGGGAACGATGCCGATCGCCGTCTATGTCCTCGGGCTGAGCATCTTCGCCCAGGGCACGTCCGAGCTGATGCTCGCCGGGCTGCTCCCCGAGCTCGCCACGGACCTCCACGTCACGATCCCCCAGGCCGGACTGCTGATCTCCGCGTTCGCGATCGGGATGCTGGTCGGCGCGCCGGTGCTCGCGGTCGTCACGCTCACCTGGTCCCGCCGTACGGCGCTGCTGCTGTTCCTCACGATCTTCGCCCTCACCCATGTCGTGGGCGCGACGACCTCCAGCTACGGCGTGCTGCTCGCGACCCGGATCGTCGGCGCCTTCGTGTACGCCGGGTTCTGGTCGGTCGCCGCCGTGACGGTCATGACCCTCGTCCGCGCGCACAGCCGGGCCCGGGCGATGAGCATCGTCACCGGCGGACTCACGATCGCCACCATCGTCGGCCTCCCACTCGGCACCGTCCTCGGCCAGCACTTCGGCTGGCAGTCGGCGTTCTGGACGGTGGCCGGTTTGTGCGTGCTCGCGATGTTCGGCGTACTCGCCACCGTCCCGGCCGACCGCCCCGACGCCGCGAACCTGCCCCGGCTCGCCGACGAACTGCGCGCCCTGCGCAGCGCCCGGCTCTGGCTCGCCTTCGGCACGACGGCGCTCGTCACTTCCGCGATCCTCGTCACCTTCAGCTACCTGGCGCCGCTGCTCACCCAGACCACGGGCCTACCGGCCGGTGCCGTCCCCGGCGTCCTCGCCCTCTACGGCCTCGGCTCGTTCATCGGGATCACCATCGGCGGCCGCTTCGCCGACGCACTGCCGTTCCACACCCTGTTCGTCAGCATCACCGGCCTCGTCGCCCTCTCCGCGCTGCTCGCGGTGACGGCAAGCGTTCCGGTGGTCGCGGTCGCGGTGATCGCGCTGCTCGGCGGCTTCGGCTTCGCCGCCAACCCGGCCCCCAACGGCCGCGTGTTCAGCCTGGCCGGCGACCGTTCGACGCTCGCGACCGCGACGAACTTCTCCGCGTTCAACGTCGGCATCACGGCCGGGCCGTGGCTCGGTGGGCTCGCGATCGACGCCGGCGCGGGCTATGCCGCGCTCGGCTGGATCGCGGTCGGCACCGGGCTCGCGGCCCTCGCGACCGTGCTGTTCGCGGCTCTGTCTCCGGGGCTCGTCCCGGTCAGTTCACCGGGCCTTGCGGGTCGAGGTGCGTCGGGTCGAAGTCCGGGTGCCGGTTGAACACGTACTTGTTCAGCAGCCACGTGAGCGCCCACAGCCCGACGCCGATCAGCATCAGCCAGCCGGCGATCTTGTAGTCCGCCGACGCCCGCCCGGACAACGGGCTGGCCAGGTAGACACACAGGACGCCGCCGAGCACCGGCAGCGCGGTCGGCGCGTGGAAGTGCTTGTGCTCGACCCGGTCCCGCCGCAGCACCAGCACCGCGACGTTCACGATCGCGAAGACACACAGCAGCAGGAACGCCGTCGTACCACCGAGCGCCGCGAGGTCGGCGTACCCGATCAGCACGAACGCGAGCAGCGTGGTGAAAATGATCGCGATGTACGGCGTACGGCGCCGGCGCAGCACCCGTCCGAGCGGACCGGGCAGGACCTGCTCGTGCGACATCCCGTACAGCAGGCGGCTCGCCATCAGCATGTTGATCAGCGCCGAGTTCGCGACCGCGAACATCGTGATCCACGCGAACAACTCGAGCGGGAACCCTGGTGCACCGGCCTGGACGACCTTGAGCAGCGGTGTGGCGCCCTTGTTCAGTTCCTCCGGCGAGACCAGCGCGACCGCGGAGATCGCCACCAGGACGTAGATGACGCCGGTGATGCACAGCCCGATCAGCATGATCTTCGGGAAGATCCGCACCGGGTCCTTGGTCTCCTCGGCCATGTTCACCGAGTCCTCGAACCCGACCATCGCGAAGAACGCCAGCGCCGTCGCCGCGGTCACGGCACCGAACGGCGACTCGCCCTCGGCGACGTGGAACTCGGTCAGCCGGCCCGGTTCGCCGTCGCCGCCGATCAGCGCCCACGCGCCGACCGCGATCACGATCAGCAGACCGCTGAGCTCGATGCAGGTGAGGACCACGTTCGCCTTCACGCTCTCGCCGACGCCGCGGAGGTTCACCAGCGCGATCAGCGTCATGAAGCCGAGCGCCGTGATCATCAGCAGCGAGCCGCGGTCGACGTCGATGTGCGCGGCGGAGAAGAAGTTCGCCGCGAACGCCTTGGACGCGCTCGACGCCGAGGTGAGGCCGGAGCACATCACCGCGAACGTCAGCAGGAAGGTGAGGAAGTGGATGCCGAACGCCTTGTGCGTGTAGACCGCGGCGCCACCGGCCTTCGGGTACTTCGTGACCAGCTCGAGGTAACTCGTCGCGGTCAGCAGGGCGACCAGGAACGCGCACAGGAACGGCAGCCAGACCGCGCCTCCGACCTGACCCGCGACCTTGCCGGTCAGCGCGTACACGCCGGTCCCGAGAATGTCCCCGACCACGAACAGCAGCAGCAGTCCGGGTCCCATGACCCGTTTCAGTTCGGGCCGCTCGCCGACCTTCGGCGTTGCGGCGGCAGCGGAACTGTCACTCATTGTGCCTCCCTGGATCCGGTGCGTCAGTGGACCATATCCGGGGGTGCATGGGCGAGGCCATGGCCGGAAGGTGACCGGTCGCCTGACAACATGTGGCCCGTGATGCACCTTCGTCTCATCGTCCCATCGGACCGCAACGAGCGCGTCCTGGACACGCTCGTCGCCGACCCGCGGGTGACCAGCATCGTGAGCCTCCCCGGTGCCGCGCATCGTCCCGCGGGCGACGTCATCGAGTGCGACGTGACCCGCGAGGCGACCTCGGAGATCCTGACCTGGCTCAAGGCCGAGGGTCTGTACGACGACGGCACGGTGGCGATGACCGGCGTCGACGCGGCACCGTCGCGTAACGCCCAGGAAGCCGAGAAGGCGGCGCCCGGCGCGCCCGACGACGCGGTCATCTGGGACGCCGTCGTCGACCAGGCGTACAACGAGGCCGGCGGGTCCTGGGTGTACTACGTGTTCCTGGCGCTGGCGACCATGATCGCCTCGGTCGCCGTCGTCACCGACTCCGCGATCCTCGTCGTGGGCGCCATGGTGGTCGGTCCCGAGTTCGGAGTGGTCGCCGCGCTGGCCGTCGGCCTGTTCCTGCGCAAGGGCGGCCTGACCCGGCGGTCGTTCTCGCTGCTCGTGAAGGGATTCGTGCTCGCGATCGCGGTCACGGCTCTCGCCGCGTTGCTGGCGCGAGCGGTCGGCTGGGTGGACGTGAACGACGTGACGGCGGCGCGGCCGCTGACGGGCTTCATCTGGCGGCCGGACAAGTGGTCCGCGGTGGTCGCCGTACTGGCCGGGTGTGCCGGGGTGCTGTCGCAGACGGCCGGCCGTGGCAACGCCCTCGTCGGGGTGTTCATCTCGGTCACGACCGTTCCCGCCGCGGGCGACCTGGCGTTGTCGCTGGCGTTGTGGGCACCGCATCACATCGGCGGGTCCGCGGCACAGCTCGGTATCAACCTGGCCGGGATGACGGCCGCGGGCGTGGTCACCCTGATGTTGCAGCGGCTCATCTGGCGCAGCTACCTGCGGGTGAAGAGAAGGGCGGGCGCGCGCGTTGAGGCTTGACCGGGCGTCCCCTGTCCGGTCCGCGCGCGCCCAGCACCGACAGACATACCCCACTCGAGGGCTCCGCGCACCTGTCGAGGCGTTCGAGAGTGCTGACGTATGTCAGCCATGGCGTGAAGTCGCCAAACCGGTCGAGACCGTCCAACCGACGAGATAGCCTGATCGAATGCTGGAGTCGGTTGGGGTGGAGCCGCCTGATGAGGAGGCGTATCGGGCGTTGCTGTCGGCTCCGGGCTGCGACATCCGGCAGCTCGCGGAGCGCCTCGGCCGCGACGAGCAGAACGTCGTCGCCACGGTCGGCCGGCTCGAGAAGCTCGGTCTGCTGACCTCCACCTCCGACGATCCGGTCCGCCTGCTCCCGACCCGTCCCGACGTCGCGGTGGACGCGTTGGTCGCCGTACGGCGGGCCGAGCTCGACCGCGTCCGCGCCGAAGCCCGGGTCCTGCTGTCCGAGCTGAGCACCCAGGAGCGGTACCGGCCGGAGAACCTCGTCGAGGTGATCGTCGGGCAGGAAGCGATCGCGGCCCGGTTCGCGCAGTTGCTCAACGGGACCCGGAACCAGTTGCTCGTGCTCGACCGCCCGCCGTACGCCGCGCAGCCCGACCAGTCCGACAGCACGGTCCGAGGCCTGCTCGGCGACGGGGTCGTCGTGCACGGCATCTACTCCCCCGACTCGCTCGACATCCCCGGCGGCGTCGACGAGGCGTTCAGCGCGGCCGACGCAGGTGAGACGTCACGGGTGCACCCGCAGGTGCCGATGAAGCTGGCCGTGTTCGACGGGAAGATCGCGCTGCTGCCGCTGGCGGTGGACCAGTTGGTCGACAGCGCGCTCGTCGTCCATCCGTGCGCGCTGCTGGACGCGCTGATCGAGATGTTCTGGCTGCTGTGGGACCAGGCGGTCCCGGTCGTCCCGGTCGCCAAGGCGGATCCGACCGACGCGCGGCTGATGACGCTGCTCGCCGCCGGGTTCAAGGACGACGCGATCGCGCGGCAGCTCGCGCTGAGCAGCCGGACCGTCGGTCGGCGGGTCGCCGAGCTGATGGAGACGCTGGGGGCACGCACCCGGTTCCAGGCCGGTATCCACGCCCAGCGCCGCCACCTGCTCGAGGACGACTAGCAGGTACCGAGCATCTGCGTCAGGGCGGTCTTCTCTGCCGACTGCAGCGACAGCTTGTAGGTGTACTTCACCCAGATCCACTCGCGCGCGTAGATGCAGTGCACCGACGTGTTCGTCGGCTTCCACTCCGCCGGGTCCTTGTCGCCCTTCGAGCGGTTGCTGGACGCGGTCACCGCGATCAGCTGAGAGATCGTCAGGTCGTTCGCGAACTGCTGCCGGCGCGACTGCGTCCACGAGCTCGCACCCGACCGCCACGCCTCGGCCAGCGGCACGATGTGGTCGATGTCGACGTCCGAGTCGTCGTTCACCCACGTCGCGTCGTACACGCTGTACCAGCGGCCCGCAGTCGGCTCGCACTGGCTGTCGACGGTGACGCCGGAGCCGTCGCGCTTCAGCACCTCGTCGCGGGTGTCGCAAGTACCGGACTGCGTGATCCAGTGCGGGAACTTGTCCCGGCTGTAGCCGTCGCTGGAGCCTTCCGACTTCACGGTCAGGGTCGCCAGCTGGCTCGCCGCTGTGCTCGCCGACGGCGGAGTCGGCGGGTAAGCCATCGCCGGTCCGGCGCTCAGCACCCACGCGGTCGCTGCCGCGGCAACTGTTGTCACCAGGGTCGTCGCACGTTTGGCTGCACGTTTGGCTGCAGGTTTGGTTGTGCGGGGCATCGGTCAGGCCTCCGAAGGGTTAGGGCGGATCCCCCCTGACGTTGCTGCCCTTCAGCCTTCCCCGATCACGCACCGTAGGAAACCACTCACCAGTTACAGTCGCGTGAACGTAGAGCGCTGCCCCTGCGACGGTCTGCGCCTGCTCAGGTCGCGGCTGCGGCGGGTTCGAAGCCGGCGAGCATCTCCTCCAAGGCATGCTGGTCCGGTCCGAAGAAGGGATCGGCCTGCGGCGCGGTCTCGAGCAGGTCCAGGAAATCCGTCGTGTGCCCCGGGGCCGGCGGCAAGTGGGTGCTGAGAATGACGTCCGGGTCCATCTCCCGCAACGGCTGGATGGTACGCCGGAACGCTTCCTGGTCGACGTTGTGCACCCATGGGCTGTCGAGCGTCGCCCAGAGCAACTGCCCGCCCCGCAGCGCGTCCCGTGGCGCATCGCTGACGTCGCCGCAGTCGGCCAGCTCGGAGGTCGGCATCGGCGCGCCGAAGCAGTCGGAGCTGAAGCAGGCCCGCGACCGGTCGTCGTAGAAGCCCACGGTCGCCGGGCTGTCGTACAGCGGAGGCCGGAAGGCAGTCACGGTGCGGTCCCCCAAGGACAGCGACTGCCCGGGGTTGAGGAGGTACAGCCGGTCCATCGGCAGCGGCCGCTCGGTCGACATGATGCCGGCGCCGATGAAGGTCGTGATCAGGCGTGCCTGCGGTGCCGCCTCCAGCAGGTCGAACAACGAGCCGGTGTGGTCGCGGTCCGGATGGGTCAGCCAGATCCACCGCACATCGGCCGGATCGACCACCGAGCCGAGCGCGTCCATGAAGCCGCGGCCCGGCAGGCTCAACCCGGTGTCGACCACCAGCGGTTCGGCCCCGAGCAGGACGAACGCGTTGACGGGCAGGAAGCCGATGCCCGGTACGGGCAGTTGGTCACTGAGCACGCTGATGTCAGCGCCGACACGATTGATCCGCATGATTCCCCCTGTGCAGTGCCGCCGTCACCCACGGCGAGCGCCCCCGAACTGGTCCTCTTCGGAGCGTCCGCCGCGATCCTCGCACTGTCAAGGCGCCGCCGACATCCTCCGTTTACAAGGCTTCACGGTGCCGAAATGCCGGGCCGGTAGACAGGCCACACCATCCAGTGAGGAGATGTCGATGGCAACGATTGGTCAGCAGGCCGCTGCCCTCCGACCCACGGCCGCCACTACCTGCGGTCGACGCCCGACCAGGTCCGGTGGGGTTACGTCCCGTCACTGGACAGCACGCCGGTGCTGACCATGCGCTCCGGGGACACGGTCACCGTCGACACGGTGTCCCACGAGGGCATCCTCGAGGACCAAGGACGCGATCCGGTCGAGTACTTCGCCCAGCACGGCGTCAGCAGGTCGTCGGTGCTCGACGACGCCATCGCGATCGCCCGCGACTACGACCGGACCACGCGGAACTTCGACGTCGACGGACCGCACGTCGTCACCGGCCCGATCTTCGTCCAGAACGCCAGACCTGGCGACGTCCTCAAGATCGAGATGCTGTCGATGCTTCCCCGCGTGCCGTACGGCGTGGTGTCGAGCCGGCACGGGAAGGGCGCGCTCCCCCGGCTGGCCGGCGGCGCCGTCCCGGCCGGGATCACCCTCGACGAGATCATGCCGCCGGTGGCGACGGACGGCCGGGCGACCGGCGACCCGGCCCGCTACGGCAACGTCTCGGTGTTCACGCCGGTCCGCGGCGGGCGCGGGGTGATGGCGAGCGGCAAGGTGACCTTCCCGCTGAACCCGTTCATGGGGCTGATGGGGGTCGCGTTCGCCGGCTCGGGGTCACCGACGGCGCACTGTTCCACGTCGGCGATCCGCACTTCGCGATGGGCAACGGCGAGGTCGCCCTGACCGCGCTGGAGGGTTCGCTGCGGGCGACGTTCCGGTTGACGGTCTGCACGAAGGGCTCCGGTGACGCGCCGTCGGTGGCCTTCGGATACCCGTTCGCGGAGACGCCGCAGGCCTGGGTGCCGATCGGCCTGTCCGACCCGGACGGCAGCCAGAACGGTCAGGGCAACGACCTGAACATCGCCATGCGTCGCGCCGTGATCAACGCGCTCGACTTCCTCGAGACCGATCAGGGCATGGACCGCGCCACGGCGTACGCCTATCTGTCCGCCGCGGCCGACTTCGAGGTCTCCCAGGTCGTCGACCGCACCACCGGCGTCCACGGCATCATCCGCAAGGCCGACTTCGGCTGACACCTGTGTGATACCCGCTACCCGTGTTCCACCACGGTCAAGGTCCAACCGGCGCCTGTGCGGTCGAGCTCGGCGTTCCACCGCTCGCTCACCAGTTTGTGCAGCGACTTCGGCGTACCGGGATCCTTGCCGGATTCGAGCAGATGCCGCGCGACGAGGCCGCGGGTGTGCTTGGCGTTGTGCGAGACGACCGACCGTACGCCGTCGCGCTCGCGGACCACGTTCACCGAGACCCACTTGTCCGCCTGGTCACCGGTCGGCCGCCACGCCGCGACGTACGTCGACGACCGGCAGTCCACGATCACACCGTCGACGTCCACGAGCACGGCGTTCAGCGGATCGCGCCACACCGACGCGAGCGGCCCGTGGCCCGGCAGCGTCGTACCCATCGACAGACGGTACGGCGGGACGCGATCGGCCGGCCGCAGCGCACCCCACGCCGCCGAGATCACGAGCAGCCGATTCGCGGCGCGGCGCTTCGTGCCGGCGGAGAGCGTGGCGTAGCCGAGCGCGTCGTACAGCACCCCGGAGTACAGCTCCGAGGCGGGGACGGACGGCTCGGTGCGCCAGCGGGTGTTGCGGTCGACCTCGTGCTGCAACGAGGCGCCCACACCGAGCACGTCGTGGGCATCGGCGGAGGCGGAGACCTTCGCCAGCGTCTCGAGCACCTGCTCGCGGACCGGGTTCAGCTCCGGGAACGACAGCGTGGAGAAGTCGACGGCGCGGCCGCGCGACCGTCCGGTCTTGCCCTCCGACGGCGGCAGCAGAATGAGCGTCACGTCAGGTCGTCCAGCGCGGCCAGGTCAGCGGCGGTCGGCTGCCAGCTCCCGGCGGCGACGTTCTGCGCGATCTGCTCCGGGGTCGTGGCGCCGGCGATCACCGAGGCGACCGCGGGCTGCGCCGCCAGGCCGCCGATCGCGACGTCGATCATCGTCAGGTCGCGCTCGGCCGCGAACGTCTCCAGCGCCTCGATCCGGTCGAAGTCCGCCCGCGCCAGCCGCTCGGGCTGCGTCGCGAGACGGGTCCCTTCCGGTGCCGACGTACCGCGCTTGTACTTGCCGGTGAGCAGACCGGAGGCGAGCGGAAAGAACGGCAGGATGCCGAGGCCGAGGTGCTCGCAGGCCGGGACGAGTTCGTCCTCGACGTCGCGCTCGAGCAGGGAGTACTGGTTCTGGGCGCTGACGAAGTGCTCGAACCCGTTCGACCGCGCCGTCCAGTCGGCGTCGACGACCTGCCAGGCGGCGAACTGCGAGCTGCCGAGGTACCGCACCTTGCCCTCGGCAACCAACTCGGACAGCGCCGCCAGCGTCTCCTCGATCGGCGTCACCGGGTCCGGGAAGTGCAGCTGGTAGAGATCGATCCAGTCGGTGCCGAGCCGCTGCAGGCTCGACTCGACCGCCTTGCGGATGTACCGGCGGGAGCCGCGGACGCCCCAGTCCGGGCCGTTCACACCGCCCATGTCGCCGCCGAACTTGGTCGCGATCACGACCTCGTCGCGGCGCGATCCGAGCGCCTTGCCGAGCAGTTCCTCGCTGAACCCGTGGTCGCCGCGGTAGATGTCCGCGGTGTCGAACAACGTGATCCCGGCGTCGACCGCGGCGTTCACCACGGCCGCCGTCCGGTCCGCGTCGAGCCGCCGGCCGAAGTTGTTGCAACCCAGTCCCACAACGCTCACCGTGAGACCCGAGTCGCCCAGCTGCCGGTACTCCATATCCGTCATGTGCTCAGCCTAGTCACGGCATACAGTGGCCCTCATGCCGAGTCTCACCGTCGACGGCGCCCGCACTCGGGCCGCCGCGCTCTCCGTCCAGTCGTACGACGTCGACCTCGACCTCACCCAGGGCGAGCGGACGTTCGGGTCCACCACCACGATCAGGTTCACCGCCACCGACCGGTCCAGCTGGGTGGACGTGAAACCCGACGAGCTGATCTCGGTCACGCTCAACGGAACCGCCGTCGACGTGGCCGGCCTGAACGACGGCCGGCTCGAGCTCACCGGCCTGCAGCCGGACAACGAACTGGTCGTCGTCGCGACGATGCTGTACTCCCACGACGGTGAAGGCCTGCACCGCGCCGTCGACGCCGCCGACGGTCTCGCCTACACCTACGCGATGTCGTTCCTGGACGCCGGCCCGCGCATCTTCGCGTGCTTCGACCAGCCCGACCTCAAGGCGCCGTACCGGCTCACGGTGACGGCCCCGCAGGAATGGCTGGTGCTCGGCAACGGCGGCTCGACGCAGGTCTCCCCCGGCCGCTGGCAGCTCGCCGAGACCAAACCGCTGTCGACGTACTTCGTGACGATTGTCGCCGGGCCGTACCACCAGATCACCGACTCGCACGACGGCATCGCCCTCAGCGTGGTCTCGCGGCAGTCGCTGAAGGAGGCGCTGGAGCGCGAGGCCGCGGACATCTTCGAGGTCACCAAACAGTCCTTCGACGAGTACCACCGGATGTTCGGCTACCGGTACCCGTTCGGCGAGTACCACCAGGCGTTCGTGCCCGAGTTCAACGCCGGCGCAATGGAGAACCCGGGCTGCGTGACGTTCCGCGACTCGATGGTCTTCCGCTCCGCGGTCACCGACGGCGAGCGCAGCAGCCGCGCGCGGACCATCGTCCACGAGATGGCGCACCAGTGGTTCGGCGACACCGTGACGATGAAGTGGTGGAACGACCTGTGGCTGAACGAGTCGTTCGCCGAGTACATGGCGCACCGGGTGTCCACCGACGCGACCCGGTACACCGACAACTGGATCGACTTCGCCTACATCCGCAAGTGGTGGGGCCTGCAGGCCGACCAGCGGTCCTCGACCCACCCGGTCGCCGCCGACGCGGTCAAGGACGCGCTCGCCTCGCTCGACGACTTCGACGGCATCTCGTACGCGAAGGGCGCCGCGGTCCTCAAGCAACTGGCGGCGTACCTCGGTGACGACGTGTTCCTGGCCGGCGTCAACGCGCACATCGCGGCGAACGAGTTCGGCAACGCCACCTTCGCCGACCTGCTGGCCAAGTGGACCGAGGCCGGCGCGGTCGGGCTCGAGGACTGGGCGCAGGCGTGGCTGCGGACGCCGGGCCTCGACACGATCAGCGTGACGCGGACGGACAGCGGTGTCACGCTGCACCGCAAGGCGCCCGAGGCCTATCCGGCGTCACGACCGCACAAGCTCACCGTTGCCGGGTACGACGCCGACGGTCGCCGTACGGCGGTCGACGTACTGCTCGACGCCGACGAGGTGGACGTCGAGCTCGATCCGTCGGTCGCGGTGGTGATCCCGGACGCCGGTGACGACAGCTGGGCGAAGATCCGGCTCGACGCCGGCAGCCTGGCGAACCTGGCCGCGGTACTGCCGAAGATCGAGGACGGCGTGACGCGAGCCGTCGTACTGAACAGCATCCGGGACGCGGTGGCCGACGCCGAGCTCGACCCGGAGCTCGGGTTCGACGTCCTCCTCGGGATGGTGCCGGACGAGACCAGCGACATCGCCGTCGCGACGATGGCCGGCTGGGCGACCTCGCATCTGCTCGGCATCTACCTGCCGTACGAGCCGTACCGTGGCCGGCTGGCCGACGCGCTCCGCGACCGGTTGCGGACCACGCCTGCCGGGAGCAGCCTGCAGCTCGCGGTCGCTCGCGGGTACGTGCGGTTCACCGGCGACGGCGACGTACTGAAGGGCTGGCTGACCGGCGAGGGTGTGCCGGACGGTCTCGCGATGGACGCCGACCTGCGCTGGACGGTCCTGCTCCAGCTCGCGCGGCTCGGTGCGATCGGCGATGCGGAGATCGACGCCGAGCTCGAGCGCGACACCTCGTCCGAGGGTGTCGTCCACGCGACCCGCTGCCGGGCCGCGCTGCCGACGCCGGAGGCCAAGGAGCGGGCCTGGACGCAGATCGTCACGGACGCCGACGTCGCGAACTACGAGCTGTACGCCGCGTGCGAGGGGTTCTGGCACCCGACACAGGCCGAGCTCACGGCGCCGTACGTCGACCGGTACTTCGCGGAGATCGCGGGCACAGAGAAGCTGCGTTCGGGCTGGGTCGTCGCGACGAGCGCGAAGCTGGCGTTCCCCCGGTACGCGATCGAGCAGCGGGTCGTCGACCGGGCCGCCGACCTGATCGCCGACGAGGCCGTCGCGGCCGGGATCCGGCGGTCCGTCGGCGACTGCGCGGACGACCTGAAACGTGCTCTTGCGGTGCGTTCGGCGTACGCCGGCTGACCAGGGGTTCGCCGTCACACCGTGTTGTGACTACTGTGACTGGTGTGACCAGGAGGACCCTGGTGACCAGGCAAGATGTGATTTCGTGACGTAACCTCCACAATGACCGGGCGGCACGGCGCGCCGGTCTTGGTCAGGCAGCACGTCCCGGGAGAGACTGTCGAGAACCGCACAGGAGAACAAGGTCAATGCGCGAGGCGAGGCTCGTCGGTCTGAGCCAGGACGGAAGGCAACTCGTCCTGGCGATGGCGGAGACGGGTGAGGAGTTCGCCGTTCCGGTCGACGACCGGTTGCGTGCGGCCCTCCGCGGCGACCGTGCCCGACTCGGCCAGCTGGAGATTCAAATGGAGAGCGCGCTGCGCCCACGAGACATCCAGGCTCGTATCCGCGCCGGCGAAAGTCCCGAGGCGGTCGCTGCCGTCGCCCAGATGCCGATGGAACGCGTGATGGCGTTCGCCGGTCCGGTCCTGGCCGAGCGGGACCACATCGCGAGCCTCGCGCAGCGTGCGTCGGTCCGTCGTCGTGGCGGCGGTGACGCCCCCACCCGGAACCTGGGCGCCTGGGTCACCGACCGGCTGCGGCTGCGGCAGGTCGACCCGGCCTCGGCCGAGTGGGACGCCTGGCGGCGCGAGGACGGCCGGTGGGCGGTGCGCGTGTCGTACTTCGTCGAGTCCGAGGACACCGACGACTCCGGGGAGCCGCAGAAGGACGAGAAGATCGCGATGTTCGCGTACGACGCCCCCGGGCGGTACGCCGTACCCGACGACGACGAGGCGCGCTGGCTGGTCGGTGAACAGGCGCAGGTCATGCCCACGCCCGTTCAGCCGCAGCCCGGCGAACGCCGGCTGGCCGCAGTCGCCGACATCGACCCCACGCTCGCGCCCGACCACGGCGCGGACAGCTACGAGGCCGGCTTCGAGGACACGGTCGCCCTTCGTCGCCGCAACCACCCGGGCACTCGCGAGACCGGCGAGCCGTACCCGCGCGAAGTCAGCCGCGAGCCTGCTCGTGAGGGTCGTGAGGTTGCCCGCGACACGGAGCGCGGACCGCGCCGTGTCCACTCGGTGCCGAACCCGGACGAGGAGCCCACGCTGATCGACGTCCCCGTCGACCAGCCACCTACTCCCCGTCCCGCCGTCCGCGCGGTGGAACGCCCGACCGACCCACCCACCTACGCCTCCCCCGCCGCGCCCGAAGCCCGCACCCCCGAGCGCATCACCGACCGCGCCGACATCCGCGCCGACACCCGCGCCGAGGGTCGTGCTGACGGCCGGACCGAAGGCCGGACCGAGGACCGGAGCGACGACCGGGCGGAGGACCGGGCCGACGAGCGCCCGGCCGCGCCGCGTCCCCGCCCGACCGAGCCGCCCCGCCGACAGCCCCGCTCGACAGCCCCTCGCTCAACCGAGGCCCGCCCCTCTCAGGCTGGCTCCTCCGAGCCTCGCCCGTCGCAGCCCGAGCTCGCCGACATCGACGCCCCGGCCGCCCGCGACACCAGCGCGAACCCGACCCGTGAGCCGGCCTCACGCCCCGTCGCGGAGACCCGGGGCACCGCTCCGGAAGGTTCGGAGACTGCCCAGCCCGCCGCCGACGACACCCAGGCGGAGCCCAAGAAGAAGCCGGCCCGCCGCGGCAAGCGCGCCAGCGTCCCGAGCTGGGACGAGATCATGTTCGGCAAGAAGGCCGACTGACCCTGGCCACGAGCCTCACGTCGAAGGCGAGGGCTACTTCCCCCTGACGAGCTTGTCGAACTCGCGGTCCGGCAGCGTTCGGTTGAGTTCCAGGAGCTTGTCGGCCATCCAGCCCACCGCGTAGCGCGTCTCGGGCTTGTCGGCTTCGACGGCCTGCCGGATCGTGGTGGCGACCACGCCTGGGTCGCTGCCCTGGCTGTTCTCACCGAGCTGGGCCTCGGCGCGCTGGGCCATGGCTTCGGCCATCTCGCCGTACGCCGTCGTACCGGAGATCTCGCGCAGGTCCTGGGCCGTGCGGTCTTCGAAGTCGGTCTTGATGATGCCCGGCTGGATGATGACCACGTCGATGCCGAACGGCTCGACCTCCATGCGCAGCGTGTCGGAGTAGGCCTCCAGCGCGTGCTTCGTCGCGTAGTACCAGCAGCCGAGCGGCAGCGCGATCTCGCCGCCGATCGAGGAGACGTTCACGATCGTGCCGGATCCCTGCTCGCGCATGTGGGGCAGGACGAGCTGCGCCAGCCGTGCCGGCGCGAAGACGTTCACCTCGAACTGGTCGCGCGCCAGGTCGAGCGGGATGTCCTCGGCCGCGCCGTGCAGGACGGCGCCCGCGTTGTTGACCAGTACGTCGAGGCGGCCCTGCTCCTGGATGATCGTGCCGACGACCCGTTCCAGATCCTCCGGCCGGCGTGCGTCCAGGGCCAGTACGTGGCCGCCGGCGTCGCGGATGTCGTCCATCTTGGGCACGCGCCGCGCGGCGCCGTACACGATGTGGCCGGCATGGATGAGCTCGAGCGCTGTGGCCTTGCCGATCCCCGCGGAGGCGCCGGTGACGAGTACGACCTTTTCCATGACTCTTCTCCTCTTCGTCCGATGAGGAGGCTAGGTTCGTATTCTGTCGCTGGACAACTGACCTCCCACGTTTGCGCAGGTCAGCGGCGGAATATTGGTGCAATGACGGTGTAGCTGATTGCAATCGGGTCGGAAGGGTGTTCTCGTGCCAGGAGATCGGCTGACGGCCGAGCAGCGTCGCCGGATCGCCGAAGGGCTCGCGGCAGGCAGGACCTATGCGGAGATCGCCCGGAGGCTGGGCCGGCCGACGTCGACTGTCACCCGTGAGATCGCCAGGAATGGCGGGCCTCACGCCTATCGGGCCGCCCGCGCGCAGCTGGCGACGAGTTGGCGCGCCCGCCGCCGCAAGCACTCTTCCCCCGCTACCGTCCCGGCCGCCGCGGACGGGGTGACCTCATCGGTCCGGGAGTTCGAAGAGCAGTTCGTCGCCCTGATGATCGAGACCGGGATGGCGCCCATGACCGCGCGCGTCTTCGCCGCCTTGTTCATCAGCGACGGCGGCAGCCTGACCGCCGCGGAGTTGGTGCACCAGCTGCACGTCAGCCCGGCGACGATCTCTCATGCGATCCGGTGGCTCGAGCAACGCGAGCTTGTCGCCCGGGAGCGGGAGGCTCGCCGGGTGCGCTACATCGTCGACGTCGACGCCTGGTACCGCGCCTGGACGGCCAGCGCTCGGGCGATGGTGCGGTGGGCCAACACCGCCCGGCAAGGTGCCGAGATCTTCGGCAGCCACACCCCTACCGGCGACCGGCTCCACACCACCAGCCAGTTCTTCGAGTACCTCGGCCGCGACATGACCCAGGCGGCCGAGCACTGGCGGCAGACCCTCACCAGGCAACGCCGCGGGCGTCCTTGCTGACGCATCACGGACAGTCGTCTCGGATCGCGGACGGTGTTTGGCCGGATACGGCCGCTCTGCCATCATTCTCGGCATGCAGATGCTGTGTTGTTGCTGTCGTCGCTGACGCGCGCCGTCTCCGGCGCACGAGGCCCTGCCCCTTTCCGTGGCCCGCCCGCCGACACAGCACTCACAGGAACTTCGCATGAATCTCCCGGTTCTCGCCGATCTGCTCGCGTCTCGTGGTCTCCGGCTCCTCCCCGGTTCGTACGCCGTACCGGTCGAGCTGCTCGTGCAGCTGCCCGACGCCACGATCATCCGGTTCACCGCCCGCGGCACGACGCTCCGCCTGCGCAGTTACTCCCCCGACGCGCTCACCACGATCGCGATCCCCGCCGAGTGCGGCTGCGGCGACCACCACCCGCAGACCGGCCCGTCCCGCGTGACGCTCAGCCGGTACGCCGTACCGCTCGAGGAACACGTCATCGACGGCGAACTCGCCTTCGGCTGGCGCCACCACGAAGCCGGCCTGCTCCGCCTCGCCGACGCCACCACCCACTTCCTCGCGCTCCTCGACACCCTCCGCACCCGCGAACTCGTCGGCGTCGCCTGACGGGCCGGGTTTCGGTGGGGCTAGGGGCGGCGGTGGGCGGGTTCGTGGGTGTCGAAGTGGTGGCGGGCTGCTTCGACCTTGGCGAGATTCGGAGACCACTCGGCGAGCGAGTGGAACAGCGGGGCGAGACTGCGGCCGAGCGGGCTGATCTCGTACTCGACGCGGGGCGGGACCTCGGCGTGGTACGTACGGGTCACCAGACCGTCGCGCTCCAGCTGGCGCAGGCGCTGGGTCAGGACCTTCGGCGTGATCACGCCGATCCGCCGCTGCAACTCGACGAAGCGCTGCTGCCCGAACTCGTTCAGCGTCCACAGGATCGGGGTCGTCCATCGGCTGAAGACCAGGTCCACGACCGGCGCGATCGGACAAGCCTGCACGGCATCGACTCCTGCATCACCAGCTGTGCTCTCGCTCACAATCCCAATACTATCCTCTAGGTACCTACTATCCCGCGGCCAGTAGCGTCCTCGTCATGATCGTGATCACCGGAGCAACCGGCAACGTAGGCCGCCCACTCGTCCAGACCCTCACCGCCGCCGGCGAGGATGTCGTCCCCGTCTCCCGCCACGGCGACGGCCACCAGGCCGACCTCACCCGTCCCGAAACCCTCGCACCGATCCTGAACGGCGCGAAAGCCGTCTTCCTGCTCACCTCCGCCGACTTCCTTGCCAGCGGCAACCTCCAGGACGTCGTCGGCGTGATCCGCGACGCCGGCGTGCGGCGTGTCGTCCTGCTCTCGTCCCAAGGCGTCACCACCCAGCGCCACTCCTCGGTCCATGAGGACGCGGTCACCGGGTCGGATCTCGACTGGACGATCCTGCGTCCGGGCAACTTCGCGAGCAACGCCTTGGCGTGGGCCGAGTCGATCCGGACCCGGCGCGAGATGGCCGCACCTTTCGCGGACGTAGCCCTTCCGGCTGTCGACCCGCAGGACATCGCGGAGGTCGCCGCGGCCGCACTGCGCGACCCCGCCCACACGAACGCCGTCTACACACTGACCGGTCCCGCGGCCATCTCACCCCGCCAGCAAGCCGAGGTGATCCAGGAGGCGATCCGTACGCCGATCAGCTTCACGGAGCTGACCCGCGAACAGGCTCGGGCAGGCATGCTCACCTTCATGCCGCCGCCCGTCGTCGAGGCCACGCTCGATGTGCTCAGCACACCGACCCCCGCCGAGCGAGCAATCAGCCCCGACGTCGAGAAAGTCCTCGGCCGCCCGCCGCACACCTTCGCCGACTGGGTCAACCGCAACATCCAAGCCTTCCGCTAAGCCGCGGCACAGCCACCAGTTCCAGGACCACAACACTTGCCCCCTCCACCCCGGAGTCCGGCTCTCCGTCAGCTCCTCTGAATCAGTTGGCAAGGACGGGAGTGGGCGGCTAGGTGGTCGTGGCGGTTGCCGGTGGATTGTCCGCGGGGTGCTCGGGGGCTTGCGGCGGGCTGGAGAGGGCTGCCAGCTGGTGTCGGAGGGATTCGGCGAGCTGCTCGGCGGCTCGTTGTGCTGCAGTCACGGCGGCTACGCGGTCGTCAGCTGATCGCTTGGCGTCGGCCAGTTGGGCCTGGTGGTCTGCCCGTAGCTGTTCGCGGTCGGTGCGGTGTTCGGCGCGAAGGGCGTCCATCTCAGCCCGGTGTTGCTCGCGCTCCTGGCGGAGCTCGGTGCGGAGTTGGTCCGCGGTCTGCTGTGCGGTGTGGCGCTCGGCTTCGGCTGCGGCCTGGGCGATCCGTGCCGCATCGAGCTCGCTCCGGGCCTGACGGACCTGTTCCTCTGCCGTGGCCTGAAGGTCGCGGACGCGCTGCTCGGCCTCAGCGCGCACCTGCTGCATCTCCGCAGCTGCTGCTTCACGGGCAGCGGCCAGCTCCTGCTGCAACTGCTCCACCTCGGCGGCGGCGCTTTCACGGAGGGCTGCCGCGTCTCGCCGAGCCTGTTCGGTCGCTTCCTGGGCAACCGCGACATCGACGCGAGCCTCGTCGAGCGCCTCGACGGCCTCGCGCGCTGCCTCGTCGGCCTCCTCGCGTGCATCCTCAGCTTCGGCGGCCTGCTGCTCCGCCTTCCGACGCCGGTGCTCTTCCTCGCCGCGCTGACGCTCGAGGGCGGCCAGCTCCGCACGCGATTCCGCTTGCAACTGCTCCACCTCGGCCGCGACCGCTTCCGCATCGCCGTACGTGCGGACCGCCTCAGCCAGCTGCGCGAGGTATCCCTCCAGCTCCTCCACCAGGCGCGGCAGGTTGCCCTTCATCAACTGCTCGAGGGTCATCCGGGCCGAAGTCACCGGGCCCGGCACCGGTTCGGAGCCGGGAGCGGCCGCGTCACGGCGTACCGGTTGCCTGGCGAGGCGATTCTTCGCGGCCCATGCGTTCGCCTTGTTGTGAACGACCGGCTTGCCGTCGACGCCTGCCCCTTCGCGGCCGCAGTACTTCGGCGGCCGCCCCGGCGTGCCGGGATCGACCTGCTTCGCGTTCGCACAACTCACCCCAGGAAACTCGCACAGTCCTTGCCGGCTCCGCGCGAGGGGCTCCGCCTCCGTCGTCGTCATGATGCCACCCTATCGGATTAGGTCGATAAAGTTCCCATTTAAGTATGGTTAGCGTCAACCTAGTTGACCGAACGAAACCGAACTGAACTAGCGCATAATCCCCGTTATGCGCTAGTTTCTCTCCTGTGGACGATCTGCCGGCGCCGCTCGTGTTCCGCCCGACGGAGAATGCCGTCGAGCTCCCCAGGCCGGACGCGACGACAGAGGCTGCCGTGCGCCGCACGCTCGGCCGCCGCCGACCGCTCCGCGATCGGGAAACGGCTCCCGTCGACCGCCTCGACCTGCTCGCCGAAGCGCTGACCCCCGAGCTGACCGCACTGGTCGTGCTGTGGCTCGGCGGCACCCGACGGGCAAGTCGCGACACGCGAATCGGGTACGCCGACGACCTGCTGCTGTGGGCCGATTGGGCGCGACGTGAGCTTGGCCGCGAGCGGTTCGGCCTCGACCTGCACCGCGGCGAGGTGACGATGTGGCTGACCTGTCAGCAGGACGCGGGAGCGGCCGCGTCCTCTGTCTCGCGCCGCCTGTCGACGCTGTCCAGCCTGTACCGGTACGCCGCAGGCTGGGGCCTGCCCGTGGTGTCCCCGATCTCCGACGACGACCACCGGCCGAAGTTCCACCGCGGGCGGCGCGCGACCTCAGCGCGCGTCCTGGACGCTGATCAGGTCGGCGCCTTGCTCGCGGCAGCGAGTGACGTCCGCGACGCCTTGATCGTCGGTCTCCTGTACACCGGCGCCCTGCGAGTCTCCGAGCTCTGCGGTGCCAACGACACCGACCGTCAGGACGAGGGCCGGCGAACGTGGCTGGTCGTCACCCGCAAGGGCGGGAAGTCGATCCGCGTCCCACTCGAGACCACTGTGGCCGAGCTTCTCGACCTCTACCGCGCGAGCCGCCCGGCCTGGACCGGGACGGGACCGGCTCCGCTCATCGCCGATGCGGACGGCGACCGGCTCGACCGGCACGACGTCACCCGACTGCTCCGCCGCCTGGCCCGAGCCGCCGGTCTCCCCCGCCCGGAAACGATCGGCCCGCACTCGCTGCGTGCCACCGCCATCACCGACCAGAAGCGGCGCGGTCACAGCGCCGAGGACCTCCAGGAGCTGTCCGGGCACGCGGACGTCCGCACCGTCATGATCTACATCGACGACGACGGCCGCGCCGAACGGGTCGCCGCGCTCACGGACGATCTCGGCCGGATCATGACCGCCGTACCCCGCCACCTGAAGTCCCCGGGCTGAACCCTCCGCGGGCGCGGGCTCGACGTCTTGAATAAGTAACACGCTTGGTTTAACTTAACCGCGCAGTTGTTGCTGCAGTGCAGTCGCGTGTGTGCTCCGGTCCGCCACCTGGAGGTTTCAGCATGTTCAGACGCCTGCTCGCGCGGGGTTTGCCCGCCGTGCTTCTCGCCGGCTTGATCACGAGCTCGGTCTCAGTGCCGGCGGCACAGGCCGCCACCATGTATCCCAGTGGAGTCGGTGCCGATCTCGGCCCGAGCCCGACCACGCTCGGCGTGCAACCTGCCGCCGGCGACGACCCGGCCGGTCTGCGGACCGGCACCGACCAAGGCCGCACCTACTGGCAGACGAACCAGGCCGCCGGTACCGGCTATCTCGAATTCGACGTGGACCACGACTACGTCGACGAGATCGGCACCGACGACGTCCTGGTGACGGTGACGTATCTCGACACCGGATCCGGCAGCCTCAAGCTCCAGTACGACGCCAAGGCCGACCCCCAGCAGAGCGCGACCGACGTCCAGCTCACGAACACCGGCGCATGGAAGACCGGCGTGTTCGCGCTGACCGATATCGCGTTCACCAACCGCCTCGGCGACGCCGACGTCCGCCTGTCAGGCACCTCGGACATCACCGTCGCGGCCCTGCGGATCAGTACGGCGGGCGCTTCGGTACAGCTCGGTCCGACACCGGTGCAGAGCGGGATCAGCCCCCGCGCCGGCGACGACGCCGCACATCTGATCACCGGCGTCCAGGACGGTCGCCCGTACTGGCAGACCGACCGCACCGCGCCCGCGCCGGGCACGAACTTCTTCTACATGAACGTCGCCGACACCTACCTGTACGACAACCGGAGTCTCGTCCTGGTCAGCATCGACTACTTCGACCAGGGCAACGGCCAGTTCGGGCTGCACTACGACTCCCCCGGCGAGACCATCCCGGAGAAGTTCAAGAATTCCGAGGTCGTCCGGTACGGCGACACGGCGACCTGGAAGACCTACACCTTCGCGCTGCCGGACGCCGTGATGACCAACCGCTCGAACGGTGGCGACTTCCGGATCCACAACGGCGACGGCTCCGTGGACCTCAAGGTCGCCGCGGTCCGGGTCGCCAAGGTCGCCACCACACTCGACGTCACTGAAGGACTCGTAGACCTGATCGGCGAGGCCGCCCGCGCCGAGAAGGCTGCCCGGGAAGGCACGCGGGACGGGCAGTACCCGGTCGGCAGCCGCGCCACACTGACGGACGCGATCGACAACGCTCAGGCGATCGCGTCCACTCCGGGCGTCACCGACGTACAGGTCAAGGAGGCGCTGACGACGCTGCAGGCCGCCCTGGACACGTTCACCGCGTCGGTCGTGGACACCAACTTCGCCGACGACGGTACGGCGTCCGCGAGCGGAGGGACCGATCCCGCGAACGTCAACGACAACAACCATCAGACGGCCTGGTCCGGCGGTGCCGACTCGTGGCTGCAGGTCGATCTCGGCAAGTCGCGGCCGGTCAACGACGTCCGCATCGAATGGGGGCCGGCGTACTCCCCCGACTACACGGTGCAGGTCTCCACCGACGGCCAGAAGTTCACGAACGTCGGCCGGACGGGCTCGCCGGGCGGCAACCAGTTCAGCCGGACCCGGTTCGCCACGACGAGTGCTCGCTATGTGCGCGTCGCGATGACCGGCGCCGACGAGTTCGTCGTCAAGGAACTGCAACTCCGGCTGGCACCGGTCGTGACACCGCGGCCGCGTCTCGTGCAGACGAGCAACCCGACTGAAGACGGCGTGATCGCCGACTTCGATGCCACGCAGTACGGCGCCGACCGCAGCGGCCGGCGTGACTCGACCAAAGCGATCCAGCAGGCTGTGTACGCCTGCCAGGACGCGGGCGGCGGGACGGTGTGGTTGCCGGCCGGGCGCTACCGGGTCACCGACACGGTCGAGGTGCACGCGTTCTGCACGGTCCGTGGCGACCACGGCCAGAAGGTCGGCACAGGCACCGTGGTCATCGCGGACCTGCCGTCCGGCGACGACGGACCGAGCCTGTTCCGGATCGGCGGCAGCGCGGGCGTCGTCGGCGTCACGACGTACTACCCGAACCAGCACGCGACGACCCCGGTTCCGTACAACTACACGTTCGAGATCCCCGGCGGTGCCTGGATCGGCAACGAGAACTACATGATGGCGACGGTTGCCGACGTCACCCTGCTGAACTCGTACCGCGGCATCGGTGTCAGCACCATGCCCAACGACCGCGGCAACGCCCCGAGCTCGGGTCAGGTGCACGAGTCGACGACGATCCGCAACGTGCGCGGTACGGCGTTGTTCGAAGGCGCTCGCGCCTACAACGGGGCCGATGTCGGCACCTGGGAGAACGTTGCCTTCAACAACTCCTACTGGTCGTCCGCGCCGGCTGCGTTCCGCCCGCCGGCCCGCGCCGCCCTCGATGCGTGGACCCGCGCGCACGGCACCGGTCTCGTCCTGGGCGACCTCGAGTGGGACCAGTTCTACCGCGTCGCCGTCTCGGACTATGCGGTCGGCATCCACGTGGTCGCCGGCCAGCGGGCGCAGTTCACCGGAAGCTTCTTCGAGCCCGACGTACGGCGGACCGGGACCGGGCTGCTCGTCGACGTGATCGACGATCGCTGGGGACTGACCCTCGCGGGCGGTCATGTCGAGGGAATCGTCAACAACGCGCGCGGCTACGTGAAGATCACCGGAACCGAGGTCACCGGCGTACAGTCGGGCATCATCCACCGCATGTCCGGCACCGTGCCGACGTACAACCAGAAGCCGCTCCCCAAGCCGGTGCAGAAGGTGTACGTCGTCGACGCGCCGCACGGGATCGGCTACCTGCCGGCGAAGGACGCGACGCGTGACGTACAGACCGTGCTCGATCAGGCCGGGCGCGAAGGCGGCGGGATCGTCTACCTGCCCGCCGGGTGGTACCGGATCGGCACGCATCTCAACGTCCCGGCGAAGGTCGAGCTGCGCGGCGCGTCCGCCGTACCGAACCGCGATCAGGGTGGTGCGAGCGGCGGGACCGTGCTGCACGCGTTCGAGCGCGACACCACCACCGCGCTGATCACGCTGCAGAACCGTGCCGGCGTGCGCGGGCTGCGGGTGTTCTACCCGGAGAACAACCCGGGCAGGGCCGAGGGCGTCGTGCCGTACCCGTACGCGATCCGCGGTCACGCCGGCGGCAACTACGTCATCAACGCCGGTTTCCCGAACGCGTGGAACGGCATCGACCTGAGCGGTGACGACGTGGTGGTGCGGAAGGTCGCCGGCGCGTTCTTCGACCACGCGATCGCGATCGGTCCCGGCCGGAACGGGCGCATCGAGGGCGTGCTGTCCAACGGGAACGCCGTCACCCGGGTCGGGTACCAGCAGCCGTACTGGATGAACGAGGGCAGCATCTTCGAGCTCGTCATCGACAAGTACATGCGGAAGACCGCGAAGATCGTCACCGTCGACGGCGCCCACGGGCTGACGCTGCTGAACGTCTTCGCGTACGGCTTCCACGACGGGCTCGTGGTCAACTCCGGCCACGTCGAGGCGTTCAACCTCGGCACCGACAACCTCGGGACCGACGGGCACACCGTCAAGGTGCTCAGCGGCGACGTCGAGGCGACCAACCTGGCCCGTTACAACGGCGCCACCCTCGACGGATCGGCCAGGCTGCACAACGTGATGGTGATCAACGTGGTCCAGCGCAGCATCAGTGTGCAGACGAACGGAAACGGCACGGTCGCGATCGTCGGCAACGAGTCCGAACCCGGGACGTACGAGGTCGGCGCGCAGGTCACAGTGACGGCGGCGCCAGGATCGGATAGCGTTTTCCGAGACTGGACCGTGAACGGGACGGTGGTGTCGACAGCGCCGTCGTACACCTTCACCGTCACCGCGGACCAGATTCTGACCGCCAACTTCAGACCGAAGTAGGAGCGAGATGGCTGACACACAACAGCAGGTCGCGATCGTCGGGTGCGGCATCATCGGCCGCACCCACGCCCAGACCATCGCGGAACGGCCGGACGCGGTCGTCACCGCCCTCGTGGACGGCGACGCCGCGGCCCGGGACGCACTCCGGGCCGAACTGGTCGGTCTCGGCCGGCCCGAGCCGAAGGTGTACGACGACCTGACCGCGGCGCTGAGTGGGTCGGACGTCACGCTCGTCGCGATCTGCACGCCCAGCGGTACCCACGCGGCGTTGGCCGAGCAGGCGCTCAACGAGAAGAAGCACGTGGTGATCGAGAAGCCGCTCGACGTGGACCTGGTCCGTGCCCGCCGCCTCGGCGCGGCGGCCACCCGGGCCGCGAACCACGGCGTGGTGTCGTCGGTGATCAGCCAGCACCGGTTCGACGCGGGCAGCGTCGTGGTCAAGCAGGCGATCGACGCCGGCCGGTTCGGACAGCTGACCTCGTCGGTCGCGACGGTCGCCTGGTGGCGCAGCGACGAGTACTATGCGTCCGCGGGCTGGCGCGGGACGTGGGCGCAGGACGGCGGCGGCGCGCTGATGAACCAGGGCGTGCACACCGTCGACCTGATGCTGTGGTTCATGGGCCGGCCGGTCACCATCCAGGCGCAGGCGCTGCGGGCCGCCCATCACGCGATCGAGGTCGAGGACACGGTCGTCGCCACCCTCACCTTCGAGAACGGTGCCGTCGGCACCTTGCACGCGACCACTGCGGCCTTCCCCGGCGGCCGCACGCGTGTCTCGGTCCACGGCACCGAAGGCGGTGCCGAGGTCGAGGACGACCGCCTGCGCCGGCTGGTCGTCGACGGGTCCGCCGAGGACCAGCCGGTCGACGCGGGCGATCCCGGCGGCCATCCGGCGCAGTACGACGACATCCTGACGGCGATCGCGGACAGCACGCAGCCGGCGATCACCGTGCAGGACGCCATCGACGCGCTGGCCACGGTCCGCGGCGTCTACATCGCCTCGACCCTGCAGCGGCCGGTGAAGTTCATCGACGTCCTCGAAGGCAGGTACGACGACGTCGACGTCTCCCGCGGGATCGGTCTGCCGCCCAGCTGAACGAGCCCGGTGGGCCCGGCGCCGCGACTAGGCGCCGGGCTCGCGGTCGTTCAGGATGCGCTGGTACAGGTTGCAGTCCTGCCAGTAGCCGTCGATGTGCAGGTACGTCGGCGCCATGCCGATCTGCCGGAAGCCAGTGCGCTCCAGGACTCGCTGGGACGCCGCATTGCCGGTGAGGGTGCTCGCCTCGATGCGGTGCAGCTTCAACTCGGTGTCCGCGATCTCGGCGACCGCCTCGACGGCGCGGGTCGCGAGCCCGCGGCCGATCGAGTCGACGGATACCCAGTAGCCGAGGCTCGCACTCCGGAACGGCCCGGGAACCAGGTCGCTCAAGGTGATCGCACCGACGACCCGGTCACCCTCGACGAGCACCCAAGGCACGACCAGGCCGTTCTTGTACCGCTCGAGCTGGTACGTCAACCGCTCGAGCTGGCCGGCCGTCGTGAACCAGTGCTCGGTCCGGACCGGCTCCCAGCGCCGGAGATGTTCACGGCTGAGCGTCTGCGCGTCGGCCAGTGCGGGAGCGTCGTCAAGGGTCGCGATCCGGAGCTGCACGTCCGGCGTCAGCGGGCGGGGGTCGATCACTTCGGCAGCCTACGTGCCTGACTCGACCCCGACACCCGTGGGGTGAACGCGTCGTGGAAGATCGTCGACGCCGCTCCGACCGCGGCGGCGTCGGTCTGCAGCATCGACTCCTCGACGGCGACCGGCCGGGTCTCCCGGGCCACCGGATGCGCGTTGACCGCGCGCCCGATCTCGGTCAGGAAGATCTCCGAGATCTCCTTGCCGAACGCCGGACCGCCGAGCACCACGAGATCGATGTCGAGCAGATCCACCAGACCGACCGCGCCCTGGCCGATCACCCGGGCGACCTGGGACACCGCCCGGATCGCGGCCTCGTCCCCGTCCGCGGCCGCCTTGCACACCGCGCGGTACCGCTTGGCCTCGTCCGTCGCGGCGCCGTCCGTCTCGACGTACCCGAACTCGCCCGCGATCACCGGCAGCGACGCCGTCGGGTTGCACTCCGCAACCATCCGCGGCCCGTTCTCCGGATCCCACTCCCCCATCCGCAACGCCGTGATCTGGCCGAACTCGCCCGCGTTCGCCGTCCCGCCGCGGTAGATCGACCCGTTCAGGATCAGGCCGCAGCCGACGCCGGTCCCGAGGTACAGGTACGCGAAGTCCCGCGCCCGCGCCGAGCGGCCGATCCACCGCTCCCCGATCGCGGCCGCCGTACCGTCCTTCTCGACGAGCACCGGATGGTTCAGCTTCTGCTGCAGCAACTGACGGATCTTCAGGCCGCGCCAGGCCGGCTGCAACGGCAGGGCGAGCAGCGTCCCGTCGGCGTCGATCGGCCCCGGTACGGCGACACCGACACCGAGCATCGAGTCCAGGTCGACCTGGCTGATGCTCAGCGCCGCGGTCACAGTGGCCGCGGTCAGGTCGATGAGCTTGTCCGCCTCGAGATCGTCGGCCAGATCGACCGTTTCGCGGCGCACGATCGTGCCGTCCAGATCGACCACGGCGACGGTCAGCAGCTCGGGGTCGACATGGATCCCGACCGCGTGCGCGGCGTTCGACCGCAGCCGCACCGGCGTCCGCGGCTTACCGAGCCGCTCGGCGCGCTCCTGCGCCTCCTCCACCAGTAGACCCTGCTGGAGCAGGATGCGCAGGATGCGCGACACCGACTGCTGGGTGAGACCGGTCCGGCGGGAGATCTCCGTCCGGCTGATGATGCCGGCCAGCCGGATCGTCTCGATGATCACGGCCTCGTTGAACGAGCCCAGGTCGTACTGGTTCGCACCGGCGCGGCGCAGCTCCGCCAGGCCGTCGACCGAATCGCTCATCTCCACCTCCCCGCCTCGCCCGTCACACTCACTGGCCGTGATCGTACTGCGCGGTCCTGCGGATCACGGCGCCTCGAGGGCACCGTCGAGCCGCCGTACCCCGGCCGCCCACTCGTCGTGACCGGACAGTTGCGCCGGATAACGGGCCGCCGCGTCCAGATCCAGCTCGATCCCCCAGCCCGGCGCCTCGTTCGGCCGCAACCAGCCGTCCTCGATCCGCAGCGCGCCCGGGAAGACCTCGTACGTCGCCTCGTTGTAGAGGTGCCCCTCCTGGATGCCGAAGGCAACAGACGTCACGTCCAGCGCGACGTTCGCCGCCACGCCGATCGGCGACGTGTCCCCCGGACCGTGCCAGGCCGTCCGGACACCGCACAGCTCGGCGAGATCGGCCAGCTTCCGCGCCGGGGTAAGCCCGCCGATGTCGGACACGTGCGAGCGGATGAAGTCCACGCCGTACTCACGAACCAGTCGTACCGCGTCGGTCAGCGACGTGGTCAGCTCACCCACCGCCAGCGGCACCGGCGATGCTGCCCGTACCTCGGGAAGGCGATCCCAGAGCTCCGGAGCGAGCACGTCCTCCAGGAAGAACAGCCGGTACGGCTCGAGCGAGCGAGCCAGCAGCACCGCCTCCTTCGACGTCAGCCGCGAGTGCACGTCGTGCAGCAGCTCGATGTTGTCCGGCAGCACCCGGCGCGCCTCCGCGAACAGCTCCGGCGTGGTGCGCAGGTAGTCGCGCGCCGACCAGCCGTTGCGGTACGGCGCATCCGGGTAGAGCGTCGGCACCTGCGGAGCGCCGTACCCGCCGCCGCCCGGGGTCGACATCTGCAGCCGGATGTGCCGCCAGCCCTGGGCGATCAGCTTCTGAGCGTGGTCGAGCGTCTCGTCGATCGTCCGGCCGCTCGCGTGGATGTAGGTGTCGGCGGCCGCTCGCACCTTGCCGCCCAGCAGCTCGTACACGGGCATGCCGGCGCGCTTGCCCGCGATGTCCCACAGCGCCTGGTCGATCCCGGAGATCGCGTTGTTCGTGACCGGTCCGCCACGCCAGTACCCGGAGTACGACGCCAGCCGGGTCAGGTCGCCGATGTCACCCGGGTACCGCCCGACCAGCAGCCTGGCCAGGTGCTCGTCGACGAAGGTCTGCACCGCCTTCCACCGCTGCGTGAACGTGGCACACCCGAGTCCGTACAGACCGGGCTCGGTGGTGTCGATCTTCACGACCACCAGTGGGATGCCTTGCGGTGCGGTGACGATCGCCTGCACGTCGCGGATCCGGATGTCGTCGCGGACGGGCCACGGCTGGTCGAAGTTCGAGGGCATATCAGTGCTCCAAGGGAAGGGTGGGCAGGTCGAGTTCGTGCTGCGCCTGGAAGCCGAGCACGCTCCGTACGGCGGTCAGGTCGATCGGCACCTCGCGGTCGACGAACCGTCGCAACCGCGGTACCTCCGGCATGTAGGCGTCCAGCAGGTCCTCGGTCGCGTACGGCGCGATCGTGGTCGACGCGGTGACGAAGAAGGTGTGCGCGCCGGACAGCGGAGCGGTCAGCCCGAGTTCGATCGCGTACGCCGCGTCGCGGGTGTCCAGGTAGCTCCAGGCCTCCCGCATTCCGCTGTCGGGGTTCGAGCGCACGTGGTCCGACATCTGCTGCAGTGCGTCCTGCGAGTTCACGTGCGGGAACCGGAAGGCGACCACGTCGATCCCCCACCGGCGCCACGCCATCCGCGCGGTGTTCTCGTCGCTCTGCTTCGACAGCGAGTACCAGTCGCCGACATCACTCGGCGCCTTCTCGTCCCACGGGAAGTACGCCGGCCGGATCTCGTGCGGGTTGAACGGTACGCCGGTCGCGTTGATGCTGCTCGCGATCACGGCGCGATCGATGCCCAGGGCACCGGCCTGCGCCAGTACGTTGAACGTCGACACCACGTTGACCGAGTACACGTCGTACGGCGAACCGGCCGACGGGTGCGGGAGCGCCGCCAGGTGGACGACGTACTCCGCCCCCTCCAGCGCCCGGGCCACGTCGGCCTCGGACCGAGTGTCCCCGAGCAGCACCCGGTCGGCCTTGAGCTCCGGATCCTCGACGTTGGTCAACGCGGTCACCTTCGCACCCACCGCATGCAGATGCGCCACCGCAGCCAACCCGATCCGCCCAGCCGCCCCCGTCACCAGCACCCGCCGGCCGTTGAGTTCGGTCACTCCTTGATACCTCCCGACATTCCGACGCCGCGTAGGAATTGCTTCTGGAACAGTAAGAACAAAACCACAGGGATCAGGACGGCGAGGAACAGGGCGCTCATCTGGAGGGAGATCTCTGTGGTTTTGGCTACGCGGGGCAGGGCTACCGAGATCGGCTGCAGGCGTGGGTCGGGCAGGACCAGCAGCGGCCAGAGGTAGTCCTTCCAGGAACCGATCACCGTCAGCAGTGCGACGACGCCGACGATCGGCTTCGACAACGGCAGGATCAGCGACGTGAACAGGCGCAGGTTGCTCGCGCCGTCGATGCGGGCCGCCTCGACCAGTTCGCGCGGGATCGAGTCGAAGTACCGCTTCATCACCAGGATGTTGAACGCGCCGGCCGCCTGTGGCAGCCAGACCGCCCAGAACGTGTTCTGCAGGCTGATCCCGAGCAGCGGCATCTTCAGGACGGTCATGTACAGCGGGACCAGCGAGATGACGCCGGGCAGGAACAGTGTCGCGAGGACGGCGCCCGTGACGATCGGGCCCCACTTCGGCCGCAGCACGCTCAGCACGAACGCTCCCGTCGTACACACGAACAACGTCGAGATCATCGAGCCGATCGCGATGAACGCGGTGTTGCCGAGGTACGCGCCGATCTGCACGCGGCTCCAGGCGTCCGGGATGTTCTGCCACTGGACGCCCGACGGCCACAGCTGCATCGGGCCGCGGAGGATGTCCTGGCTGGTCGAGAGACCGGACTTGAGCAGCCAGAGCAGCGGACCGACACCGGCGATCACGACACCGACGAAGATCAGCACCTGGATCGCGGGCAGGCCGTAGCGGACCAGACCGCGCTGGCGGTCCGCGGTCGAGATGACTCCGCGCTCGTAACTCATGTAGTACTCCAGCGGCGAGTGACGAAGTGGTAGACGACCGACAGCAGGCACAGCACCCCGGCGAGCAGCACGCTGAGCGCTGTCGCGGCGCCGAAGTCACCGTTGATGAAGGCGTACCGGTAGATCAGCAGCAGGATCGTGGTGGTGGCGTTGTTCGGACCGCCGCCGGTGAACAGGAACGGCTCGGTGAACACCTGGAACGTCCCGATCAGCTGCAGCAGCATCATGATCAGAATGATTCCGCGGATCTGCGGCAGCGTGACGTGCCAGATCCGGCGCCAGATCCCGGCCCCGTCCAGCTCTGCCGCCTCGTACAGCTCCGTGCGTACGCCGGTCAGCGCCGCCAGGTAGATGATCGATGTGGCCCCGGCGCCGGCCCAGGTCGCCTCGAGCACGATCGCCGGCATCGCCAGGCTCTGCGAGTTCAGCCACGCGAACGGCCCGATCCCGAACCAGCCGAGGATCGTGTTGAACACACCCGTGCCGCTCGGGTCGTAGAAGAACTTCCACAGCAGGATCGCGGCCACCGGCGGTACGACGGCCGGCAGGTAGGACAGCATGTTGTAGAGCCATCCGGTACGGCGGAGCTCGCTGACGAACACAGCCAGGAACAGCGGGACCGGGAAGCCGAAGATCAGCGCCAGGAACGCGAAGTACAGCGTGTTGATCGCGGCCTGCGGGAGCTGCGGATCGGTCAGCACATAGCTGAAGTTCGCCATCCCGACCCACTCCGGCGCCTGGACCAGGTTGTTCTTCTGGAAGCTGAGCACCAGGCCGCGGACGATCGGGCCCCAGGAGAAGTACAGGAAGATCAGCACCAGGGGCAGGGCGAAGATGATGCTGCTGAGCCCGCCGGAGCGGTACCAGGTCGCGACGGACCTGGCACCGCTCCGGCTCTGCCGTGACGCATCGGACGTACGTCGCTGGAACATCGGATCACCGCGCCAGGCGCGCGTCGATCTTCGAGGCGGCGTCGCTCAGCAGCTTGTCGATGTCCGCGTCCTTCTTCGTCAGCACCTGCTGGACGACCGGGTCGAGCAGCGAGTAGACCTCCTGGCCCTTGTTCGGCGGCTCGGGCAGCAGCTTCAGCGTCTTGGTGGAGTCGACGTACCCCTGGAACTGCTTGACCGGCACGTTGACGTACGGCTCGCGCCACTTGTTGTACCGGTCGTAGGTCTCCTGGCTGAGCGGCGTGATGCCCGGCCGCCCGACGAAGCCCTTGTCCGCGACCGTGGTCTTCGCGTCCTGCACCGCGAGCGCCTCGGTCGTGTACTTGTCGAACTGGTCGAACTTGATCCACTTCAGCGCCGCGACGACCTCGTTCTTCGTCGCCTTCGGGCTGATCATCTTGAGTGAGCCGCCGGTCAGCGTGCCGTGCGGACCGCCGTCCTGCGGCAGCCCGCCGTGACCGTAGTCGGCGGGCTTCATGCCGAAGTTCTTCACGCTCATGTCGTAGGCGTCCGGCGCCTGCAGGACCATGCCGATCTTCCCGGCAGCGAAGTCCTGACGGATCTCCTCCTGGTTGTAGAGGAAGTTGCTGCCCATCGAGTTGTCGGTCCAGCGCATGTCCTTCAGCAACTGCAGCGCCTTCTTGGTCGGCGCGTCGTTGAAGGTGCTCTTCTTCCCGTCGGGGCTCTCGACCGTGCCGCCCATGCTGTAGGTCATCGTGGTCAGCATCCAGCCGCCGGTGTTGTTCGTGGTCAGCTGCGCGTACCCGGCCTTGCCGGTCTTCTCGGCAATCTGCTTCGCGTACTGGCGGACCTCGTCCCAGGTCGTCGGCGGCTTGTCCGGGTCGAGACCTGCCTGCGTGAACAGCGCCCGGTTGTACGCCAGTCCGACCGAGAACACGTCGATCGGTACGCCGTAGATCCGGCCCTCGGCGTCCTGAACGATCTTGAGCACGTCCGGGTTCAGGTCCTTGGTCAGGTCGACGAGCTTCAGCTCGTCGGTGATGTCCGGCAACTGCTTGTTCGGGATCATGTTGGCGGGCTCGGTGAAGCTGATGTTCATCACCGTCGGCAGCGTGCCGCCGGCCACCTGCGCCTGGAAGGTCTGCGCCTCCCATTTGGTCTCGGTCGACTTCACCGTGATGTTCGGGTACTTCGCCGTGAAGTCCTTGATCTTCTGCTCGAACGCCTTGATGTCGTTCGGCTTGTCGGGTGTCGGGCGGTCGCCGATCGTGATCGTGACCGGTGCCTTCTCGTCGATCTCACCCGCGGCGCCACCGGCCTCCGGCGTGGTCGCCTTCGCGCAGCCGGCCGCCGCGAGCATCAGCCCGGCGATCCCCAGGGCAGTCCCGCGCCGCCCCCACCTGCTCACTGTCGTCATCGGAACTCCTCAGGTTTCCGCATGCCGCCGGTGTGCTCTGAGCCACACACCGACCAGGTCCCGAGTAAGTTAAACCAAGCGTGTTACTAACTCAAGACCTTGTTCGGCAGTAATCCGCTGGAGCTTAGGACGACCCGGCGCGAAGATAGGCGGCATGCTCCTGCGGCCGGCGACTGCCGATGACTTCCCGTTCCTGACCGCGATGTTGCTCGAGGCGTGCAACTGGGACGGCACCCCGTGGTACGACGAGGCGAAGGCGCGTGCCGACGACCACGCCTGGCGGTACCTCGCCGACTGGCAGCGAGGTACCGACTTCGGGGTCGTCGCCGAGTTGGACGGCTCCCCCGCCGGCGCCGCCTGGGCCCGCCTGCTCACCGCGGACCGGCCGGGCTACGGGTACGTCGCGGACGACGTACCCGAGCTCACCCTGGGCGTCGCGCCCGGGTTCCGCCGCCGCGGGGTCGCCCGGGCCGTGCTCAGCGAGGTCATCGCGCAGGCGCGGACGGCGTCGTACAGCCGGCTCTCACTCAGCGTCGACCCGGACAACCCGGCCCGGAAGCTCTACGAATCGCTCGGCTTCCGGAAGGTGAGTGTCGTCGGCACCTCCGACACGATGGTCCTGGACCTCTAACCGAAGCCGCGCACGCGGAACTGCATGACCCGGTAAGGCCATCCGTTGGCGGTGTTCCACTGGCTGACCGACAGGTGCAGATCCGACAGCGTCGAGCCGGGGATCACGTAGCCGCCGTACAGCTGCGCCACGTGGTTGTCGTCCTCCGAGCCCCACGCACCGCCGTAGATCAGGGTCTGGCGGTACGCCGTGTACAGGTTGGACGTCGGCGTGTCCATGATCATGCCGTCGATGCGGTAGTCGCCGGCGTTGAACCAGGTCAGGATCCACTTGCCGCCCAGCGGGCGCAGGCTCATCTCGCCGAAGCTCCCGCTCAGGATGGGCGTCGCGGGATTGCCCCACGCCCAGACGCCGTCGCGGTAACCCCACGGCTCGTACGCCGCCGGGTTCGCGATCTGCTCGGCGCGGACGCGCTTCAGGATGATCGGCTTGTCGCGCTGGAAGCCTGTGGAATAGACGTAGACGTACCCGTCGTTCCCGAGGCCCCAGGTCAGCAGCTGGAACATCCCGCCGTCGATGTTCGGATCGAACTTCGCGCCGGTGTGGTACCAGCTCGCGCCGGAGTTGTCCGAGCGCCAGATCTCCGTCCAGACGACGTTCCCGAGGCCCTTGTTCACCATCGCGTGCAGGTACATCGACCCGCCGATCGTGATCACGTCCGACGGCAGCACGGTCGAGAACGTCGGGTTGTCGTGCGGGTAGTCCCACAGTTGCTGCGCCGCGTCTCCCCCGACCGCGCCGGACCACGTCACGCCGCCGTTCAGGTCCGAGGTCGTCGACCACAGCGCCACCGGTGAGCGCCACCAGCCGCCGCCGACGTACGGCTCCTCGAAGGTGTCGCCGAACATGAACAGCAGGCGCCCGTCCGGCGTCCGCGCGGGAATCCCGAGGTCGGTCGCGGCCATCCGGAACCGGTCGGTCAGTCCCGGCCCGGTCAGATCGGCCACCTTGTTCGTCAGCACTGCCTGGCTGTTCCCGAGGGCCCGGCCGGGTACGGCGGCCAGCACACCGGCGCCGACCGCGGCGCGCAGGAACGTGGATCGCTTCAGCATGGGGTGACTCCCAGCATCAAAAGGGGGCGGACAGTGATGGGAAATCGATTTCTGCCACACGATCCCGCACCTCCCTCGCGAAGTCAACCCGTGGCGCGGGTCACGTCCGCCCGGTGTCACGGGACGTCCTCGGGCGGCATCTGGTGGGCGAAGAGTTGTCTCCAGAGGAGGTATTCGATGACCGACGCGGTACAGACCACGGTGCTGATCACGGGTGCGAACAAGGGTCTCGGCCACGAGGCGGCCCGGCGGCTCGGGCTGATGGGCTGGAAGGTCTTCCTGGGCTCGCGCGACGAAGGCCGGGGCCGAGTCGCCGCCGAGAAGCTGGCTGCCGACGGTATCGACGTCGTACTGGTCCCGCTGGACGTCACGTCCGACGAGTCGGTGGCCGGCGCGCTGGAACTCGTGCGCGGGTACACCGACCGGCTCGACGTACTGATCAACAACGCGGGCGCGCCGGGGCACATCGTCCATCCTGGTGAAGCGACGGTGGACGAGCTGCACCCGGTGTTCGACGCCAACGTCTACGGTCTGGTGCGCGTCACGCATGCGTTCCTGCCGCTGCTGCAGGCGGCGGAGAACCCGCGGGTGGTGAACGTGACGAGCGCCGGTGGCGCGTTCAGCGTGGTCCTCGATCCGGCACAGCCGACCTCGAAGATGCACGAGCTCGCCTACAGCACCTCCAAGGCGGCCGCGAACATGCTCACCGTCCGCTACGCCCAGGCGCTGCCGGGGATCAAGTTCAACGCGGTCACGCCGGGTGAGAACGCGAAGCAGACCTTTGCCGCGACGGACATGAACAACCACATGGGCCAGCTGACCGTCACCGAAGGCACCGACTCGATCGTTCGGATGGCGACCATCGGTCCGGACGGGCCGTCCGGGACGTTCGAGGACCGCGAAGGGCCGATCGGCTGGTGACGCCGGTCGGCCGTAGGTTCAGTCCCTGGCGGTGGCGATCCTTCCGGTGGCTCAGTCCTTGCCGGTGGCAACCGGGCGGGTCGGGTCGGTGATCCACTCCGACCAGCTGCCGATGTAGACGGTCGCGGGTAGGCCGGCCGACTCGAGCGCGAGGGCTTCGTGGGCGGCGGTGACCCCGGAGCCGCAGTAGACGCCCGCCTCGGCGTCGGGCGTGACGCCGAGGCCGGCGAACCGGGCCTGGAGTTCCGCTGCCGGGAGGAAGCGGCCGGTGTCGTCGACGTTCGCGGTGGTGGGCGCGTTGACGGCACCGGGGATGTGACCGGCTACCGGGTCCATCGGCTCCACCTCCCCCGCGAACCGCTCCGGGGTCCGCGCGTCGAGCAGGATGCCTTTGGCCGCCAGGGCCGCGGCCCCATCCGCGTCCAGCACCGGCAGGTGCCCGGGGGTGGCGACGAACCCTTCGGCGGCGGTGGGGCTGGTCGGTACCTCGGTGGTCACGGCTCCCCCGGCTGCCTTCCAGGCCGCCAGGCCGCCGTCGAGGACGCGGACGTCGGTGAGGCCGAAGTAGCGGAAGACCCAGCGGGCCCGGGCCGCGGACATCGAGTTCGCGGCGTCGTAGACCACGACCGGGGTGTCCGCGGCGGTCACGCCGAGGCGCCGGAAGGTCGCCGTCACGGTGGTTGCGTCCGGCAACGGGTGACGGCCGGGGCCGGGCGGGCCGGCGAGCTCGGTGTCGAGGTCGACGAAGTACGCGCCGGGCAGGTGTCCGGCGTCGTACGCCTCCTTGCCGGGCGGACCGGCGAGGTTCCACGTGACGTCCACCAGCACCGGCGCGGGATCAAGCGCACGCAGTTCGTCCACGGTGATCAACGGACTCATGAAGCAGCTCCTCCGAACGGCAGGACCTCGGGTGACAGCGTGGCGCGGGCGCGGGCCTGGGTGAGACGGCGACGGTGGTGCCGGCGGCAGAGCACCTCGTACGCGACCTCGTGGTCGTGCGACACGATGTCGCCCACCACCAGTTGCTCTCCCTCGGTCACCATCTCACCGCCGATCGTACGGGCGTTGTGCGTGGCCCGTTCACCGCACCAGCACAGCGCCTCGACCTGGAGCAGCTCCATCCGGTCCGCGAGCTCCACCAGCCGCGCCGATCCCGGGAACAGCGTCGCCCGGAAGTCGGTCAGGATCCCGAAGCAGAACACGTCGATCTGCAGTTCGTCGACCAGCCGCGCGAGCTGCTCGATCTGCAGCGGGCTGTAGAACTGCGCCTCGTCGCAGACCACGTAGTCGATCCGCCCGCCGCGGGTCAGCTCGTTCACCACATAGTCCCAGAAGTCGAAGTCCGGCCGGACCTCGACCGCGTCCGCGGACAGGCCGAGCCGCGACGACAGCACCGACTCGCCCGCGCGGTCGTGGCTGGTGAAGATCCGGCCGAGCCGCCCGCGGGCCTTGTGGTTGTGATCCATCTGGAGCGCCAAGGTCGACTTGCCGCAGTCCATGGTCCCGGTGAAATACAGCAGCTCAGCCACGGGCGAACATCCTGCCAAGTCAAAGGTCCCTCGCGCACTCCGGGGGTGTGTCGGAGCGGTGGCTTGGGTTCTGAGCCTCCGTTCAGTTTGAATGGAATGTGCGCAAACCCCTGGTTCTCGTCCTCGCGGCCTGCCTGCTCGCCGTCACCGCCACCCCTCCGGCCGCAGTTCCGGCCACCGCGGCGCCGGGACGGTCCGAGGCCGGGCTGCGGGCGTACTTCGTGATCACCGCGCCGGGCCAGACCGGCAAGGTCACTGGTGCGATCGCGCAGAGCGGCGGCACGGTGTACGCGGCGTACGACGCGATCGGCGTGATCGTGGCGCACGCGACCGCGGCCGACTTCGTCACGAAGATCCGCGGCGTGAGCGGCGTACAGAAGGCCGGGGCGACCCGGACGTCGGACGTGCCCGCGGCGGCCGCGAACCCGGCGATCCCCCTGGCGGTGCCGGAGGTGCCGACGGCCCAGCCGGAGGTCGACCGGCCGGACATGACGCTGATCGGCGCGGACCGCGCGTGGGCGAAGAATCCGGGCTCGAAGAACATCACGGTCGGCGTCCTCGATACCGGCGTGGACGACCAGCACCCGGACCTGAAGGCGAACTTCGACCCGGCGCGGTCGGCGTCCTGCGCGTACGGCAAGGTCGACACCAGGCCCGGCGCGTGGCGCCCGGTCGGTGAGCACGGGACGCACGTCGCGGGCACGATCGCCGGCGCGAAGAACGGTCTCGGCATGGTCGGGGTCGCGCCCGGTGTGAAGGTGTCGTCGATCAGGGTTGCCGAGGCCGGCAGCGAGTTGTTCTTCCCGGAGAACACGGTCTGCGCGTTCATGTTCGCCGCCGACAAGGGCGTCTCGGTGACCAACAACAGCTACTACGTCGACCCGTGGCTGTTCAACTGCCCGAACGACGAGGACCAGGCCGCGATCGCCGAGGGCGTCCGCCGGGCCGTCGCGTACTCGGACAGCAAGGGCGTGGTGAACGTCGCCGCGGCCGGCAACGAGGACTACGACCTCGCGAACAAGACCGACGACGAGTCCAGCCCCGACGACTCGACCGCCACCAGCCGCACCGTCACGAACGACTGCCTCAGCCTCCCGACCGAGCTGCCGAACGTGGTCGTCGTAGCGTCGGTCGACCCGCGCAGCGCGAAGTCGCCGTTCTCGAACTTCGGTGAGAACAAGATCAACCTGGCCGCCCCGGGCCAGGTCGTGTACTCGACGGTCCCGGGCGGTGGCTACAAGGTGCTCGAGGGTACGTCGATGGCGTCGCCGCACGTCGCCGGCGTCGCGGCCCTGCTCCGCAGCGTCGATCCGAAGCTGTCGGCGGCCGACGTCCGCGCCCGGCTCGCGCAGCAGGCCAACGACCTCGCCTGCCCGCCGGGCGCCTCCGGCGAGTGCATCGGGTCGGCCGCCAAGAACTCGTACTACGGCGAAGGGATGGTCGACGCGGCCGAGGCGGTCGGCGCCGCGGCGGCCCAGCCGCAGGGCGCGATCTCGATCACCGAGCCGTCGGAGCAGATCGGTGTCGGCGGCATCCCGGCGGTCCCGCTGCTGATGAAGGGCACCGGAGGGACGGGCGACATCAGCTACACGGCCGTCGGCCTGCCGCCGGGCCTCCGCATCGACGCCACGCGCGGCTGGATCACCGGTGTACTGACGCCCGGCGCGGGACGCTACAAGGTGACCGTCACGGCCCGCGACGGCGAGGCGAAGACCGCCCGCACGAGCTTCTTCTGGAACGTGTGGAGTTTCTAACTGCCCGCGTCGACGAGCAGCGGGATCTCCATCTCGTCGTGCGTCAATGAACCGTGCAGGCCGATCAGGCCCGCCTCCTGCGGGTGCTGCCGGCCGGCCACCAGCGCGACCGGGCCGAGAGAGGCGACGATGACGTCGCCCAGCCGCGGCGACACGCGGTCCTCGACGACCGCACCGAACCAGCCCCGGGCGACCGCCTCGGAGCGAGACAGCACCAACGCCTTGTCGCCCAAGCGCTCCCGGTAAGTGGCCAGTACGTCGGCCTCGGCGCCGGGCACGCAGTACAGGTGGCGGAACCGGGACTCGCCGCCGATCAGGCTGACCCCGGCCGCCAGCGCCGGCTCGGCGTCCAGGTCGACGCGGTGTTCGGGCGCGACGTCGATCATGCCGTGGTCGGCGACGACCAGCAGTACGGCGTCACGCGGCAACGCGGATCGGACCTGCTGGGCGAACGTGTCGGCCGCCGTGAGTTCCTTCTGCCACTGCCACGAGTCGCAGCCCTGCTGGTGGCCGATGTAGTCGAGCTGGGAGTCGTACACGTAGACCAGCGACGACCGTCCTTCACGACTCGCGAACCGGGTCGCGTCCAGCCGCTCCTCGATCGTGTCGGCTCCGCGATGCTTACTCCCCCGGAAGGCCGCCGCTGTCAGCCCTGACGTGTCGAAGCGGCTCTTGCTCACGTTCCGCGTGGCAACACCCGCCGCCGCGGCCCGGTCGAAGACCGTCCCGTGCGGCTGCCAGCGCCGCGGATCGACCGGGGCGTCCCAGGCAAGCGCGTTCAGCAGCGCACCGGACTCCGGCACGATCGACGTGTAGCCGACGATGCCGTGCGCGCCCGGCGGAAGACCGGTCCCGAGACTCGTGAGACTGACGGCCGTCGTCGACGGCACGCCCGCGGTCAGACTGCGGCCCGCCGGCATCAACGACGACAGGTACGGCGCGGCGGCGGCGTACCGCTGCAGCAGGTTCCAGCCGAGGCCGTCGAGCAGGAGCACGGCGTACCGGGACGCGGGTGGCAGGCCGAGGACGTCGGTCTCCCCCGGCACTGACAGCGCGCCGGCCACCGACGGCAGGACGTCGGCGAGCGCGCCACCGCCGTACTGCGGGGAAACCGGGACGATCACGGCACTACCTGCTGGTGGCGAACGAGAGCGCCTTGGCGAACTCGAGCACCTGCCGGATCCCGGCGGGGCCGTCGGCGGCGGCGCTGATCCGCAGCGAGATGTCGTCGGCCGCGACCGAGCCGGTGTAGCCGTGGTCGGCCTCGCAGTTCGGGTCCGCGCAGACGGCGGGCTCGAGGTCGATCCGGTTCACCATGCCCCAGCCGATCGTCAGCACCACCTCACCGCTGCCGGCCACCGCCGGGTCGGCCTTGCCCGAGGCATAGCCCGCCGGATTCGGCACGACGCGGTTCACGACCACGGCGTTCACGCGCTGCAGCGGGATGGCCTCGGTCGAGGTCGACGCGTACGGCGCGCGGATCAGCTCGTCGGCGGCGTGCTCGTCGGTGTGGCCGACGATCAGCCGGGTCGGGGTCAGCGCCAGGATCGTGATGTGCCGCCGGACCTCGTCCCGGTCGAACGTCGGCTCGTGCTGCAGCACGTAGGCCCGGATCGGCTCACCGGCGATCGCCACGTCGAGCGAGTCCGACACCACGTCGGGGTAGTAGCCGCACCGATCGATCGCCTCGCGGAGGTCTGCTGACGCGTCCGCAAGTTCCGGTGCATTCAGGTCACGCATGCCCTCATCCTTGCACGACCGTGCCCGGGAGCGTTTCACCCTTCGCCTTCACCTGTGGACAACCGCGATCAGTTCGCACTTGCCTTCCGCAGCACCGGCGCGCCGGCCGCGCCCGCGACCGTGGCCAGCACGAGTCCGGCGACAACCTGCCCGAGCAGCAGAAGTACGCCGGAACTCCCCTGGGTGATGACCTTGCCGCCGCTCAACGCCAGCCCGCACAGCGCGCCGAACCCGACCACCGGCAGACCGACCCCGACGACCGGTACGACGGCCGCCACCCGAGCCGACCGCTCGATCACCGACAACGGCACACCGGACCGCCGCAGCGCGCGCGCCGGAGCCGCCTGGTCGAGCGCCGTGCCCACCGCACCGGCAGCCGTCGAGGCGGCCACCGTCAGGAACACCAGCGAGAGCAGCAACGCGACGCCGATCCGCATGTCGTTGAAGCTCGGGTCGTCCTCACCTGAGGGCATGAAGACCGAGATGAACCCGGTGACGAAACCGGACAGGACCAGTGCGGCCACCGGGCGGAACGCGCCCTTCGGGTCGTCCACGAGCCGTCGTCCGGCCAGCAACGTCACGGGTCCGTTCGCAGCGTTGGCCATCAGCTTGCCGACCACCTGTACTGCCCACGGCCCGATGATCCGCACTGCGAGCGCAGCGAATCCAACGCCGATCAGCAACGGCAGGATCGCTGCCCGCATCCCGTAGTACGCCAGAATCACCGGACCGATCACGAGGAGACCGATCCGCAGCACGCTGACGCCCTTGCGGGTCTGGCCGCGTACGACGCCCAGCGGCGTGATGCTGACGCGTCCGAGGCCGATAAGTGCGCTGACGACGGACAGGACGGGAACGGCGACCAGTACCACGAGGACTGTCCACCACTGCACGGTGATGTCGCCGACGTACCAGCGTCCGCCGCCCAAGGGGACCTGTGCGATCAGCGGACTCAGCACGGTGTAGCCGAGCAGACCGATCACCGCACCGGCCAAGGCGAGCACGGCTTGTTCTACTGCGCTCAGCCAGAGCACCTGGGTACGCGTAGCACCGGCGAGACGTAGAGCGGCCAGTCTGTGCTCGCGTCGCTTGGCTGCGACACCGGCTGCCTGTCCGACCAGGCTGAGGATCGGGAAGAGCACCAGGGTGATGCCGAAGGCAACTGCGATGAGGAGGCCGAGCATGCGGCTGTCCCAGACGTTCTCGTTCCAGCTGCTGACGTACTGCGGGTGCTCGTCGGCGGCGATCGTCTGTACGCCGCGGATGACGATGAGCTCCTCTGGTGAGGACAGTCCCTTGTCGCTGATCACGCCGGTGGGCTGGTCCAGGTTGTACCGCTTGCTGAGGCTGGACCAGCGCTTGGCGACCTCGGGTGACACGAAGACCTCGCCGGGCTTCGGGGTGTGCTCGAGCCCTGGCGGTGGCGGCAGTTCGTTGGGTCGGAGAGTGGCGAGGTCGAGGACGGCGAGGCGGTGGCCGTCGACGCGCTGGTCGTCGTCGAGGTTCAGCAGACCGATCGCGGTCGCAGGGTCGGCCTTGTCCGCGCTGCGCCAGCCGATCCGCTCGGACCGGTGCGAGAGCCCGAGCGAGCCGGCGATCAGGAACGTGACGAGCAGCGCGACCACCGCTGTCGCACCGAGCGCAGCGAGGTTGGCGGCCCGTCCACCCGGCCCGGGCCGCCGAACGAACCGCAGCCCGAGATCCGTCATCGGATTCACGGCCGCACCTCCCACGGAACCGGCCCGGCCACCGGGGCGCCAGGGTTCATGCCCTCGCTGACGCGGCCGTCGACGATGTGCAGCGTGCGATGGCAGCGGGCGGCCACTGCGTTGTCGTGCGTGACGACGACCACCGCGGCACCGCGGTACGTCGCTGCGCCGACGAGGAGCTCGATGACCTGGGAGCCCGTGGCAGCATCCAACGCGCCGGTCGGCTCGTCGGCGAACACCACCTGCGGCTCACCGACCAGTGCCCGCGCGATCGCCACCCGCTGCGCCTGACCACCTGACAGCTCCCCGGGACGACGCCCGACCTCGGCTGCGAGCCCGACCTGGGCCAGCGTGGTGCGGGCCCGCCCGATGGCCTCCCGTCGATTCACACCGTCGACCATCAACGGGAGGGCCACGTTCTCGTCCGCGGGCAGTTCGGCGAGCAACTGGTTGTCCTGGAACACGAAGCCGAGCCGACGCCGCCTCAGCACCGTCCGCGCCGCGTCGTTCAACTGGTCCACCCGTTCACCGCCCAGCCACACCTCGCCCTGGTCCGGCGTGAGGATGCCGGCCAGGACGTGCAGGAGGGTGGTCTTGCCGTTCCCGCTCGGCCCCATCACCGCGAGCGCTTCGCCCGCATGCACCGCGACATCCACTCCGGCGAGGCCGACCACGCTGCCGTAGTACTTGACGAGACCGTGACCGCTGAGCACGATCTGCTGACTCTGGAAGTTCATACCCGGAGCCTTTCGCGATCACTCCGCGCGATCGTCCGCCCGCGGACCGGTCTTGCTGCCGTCTTCCGGTGCCTTTCGGCGACCTTCCGTACGACTCAGGTCGTACGGAACGCCGACGGGTACGCGTCGCGGTAGCTCGGGATCGTGCCGGCCGGCGTCTGCACCGACTCGGCGTTCAGCATCGCGTGCACGATCGCGCGGCACAGGGTCCGCGCGCCGGCGGCGTACACCGTCTCCAGCTGTCCCAGCGCGGCCGGATCGGTGACGCTCAGCCGCGGTACGCCGTCCGGGGGCGTCCCGGTCGACACCGCGAAGATGCTGTCGCCGTCGACGAGGGTGTGGATCGGGTCGATCGCCCGCGCCAGGCCGTCGTGCGCGACCATCGCCATCCGCTGCGCCGCGGCCTTGTCCAGCGGTACGTCGGTGCCGACGATCGCGATCACCGTGTTCATCGGCGGGCCCGGGATCAGGTTGCGGCCGGGCGCGGCGGGCGGCGGGGGCTCGACCGGTGTCCGCAGGTGGGCGAACTCGTCGCCCAGTCCGTACCGCGCGCCGTACAGGTTGCCGTCGGCGTCGACCGCGGAACCGGCCGCGTTCACGATCACCAGCGCGCCGACCGTCGTACCGTCGTCGAGCCGGACGCTGGCCGAGCCGACGCCGCCCTTGAGCGACCGGACCCGGGCGCCCGCCCCGGCGCCGTGATTGCCGAGGGCAACCGATCCGCCGGTCGCGGCGGCGATCGCGTCCGCTCCCCAGGACGGCTCCGGCCGGGCCTTGAAGTCACCGCCCCGGGCCAGGTCGAAGATCACCGCGGTCGGCACGATCGGCACCACGTCGAACTCGCCCTGGCCGACCCGCACGCCCTCGCCGCGTTCCTCCAGCCAGCGCATCACGCTGCCGGCGGTGTCGAGCCCGAAGGCGCTGCCGCCGGTCAGGACGATCGCGTTCACGCCGTCGTTGGAGTTCACCGGCGAGAGCAGGTCGGTCTCGCGCGTGCCGGGCGCGCCGCCGCGGACATCGACGCCGGCGACCGCCGTCGCGGGCACGTGGACGACCGTCGTGCCGGTGAGGTACGGCGCGTCGAGGCGCTCGACCTGACCGACCAGAACGCCGGGAACATCAGTGATCGCGTTGTGCGGACCGGGCTGCATGCGTCCGATCTTCGCACGCCGAAATCCGGTTGCGGCGCGCGCTAGCGTGGAAGGCATGAACGCCGATCAGCTCTGTGGTCTGCTGGCCGAACCGTCGAGGTTGCGGACGTACTCCGCGATCGTCCTCGGCGCCACGACTCCGGAACAGGTTGCCGGGAGCACCGGCCTGGCCGCGCCGGTCGTGGTGAAGGCGCTGCAACGGCTGACCAAGGGCGGGCTGATCGAGGCGAGCCGTGACGGGTTCACCGCGGACGCCGGCGTGTTCAAGGACGCCGTACGGGAGAACCGGCCGGAGTGGGTGCCGCTGGATCCCGATCCGGCCCGCGACAACGTGCTGAAGTCGTTCATCCGTGACGGGCGGCTGACGCACTTCCCGACGTTCCCGGACAAGTACCGGATCGTGCTGGAGTACTTCGTCCAGGCCTTCGAGGTCGGGCGTAGCTACCCGGAGACCGAGGTCAACGAGCTCCTCAACCGCTTCCACCCCGATCACGCGGCGCTGCGCCGCGGCCTGGTCGACGCAGGCCTCCTGACCCGCGAGAACAGCGTCTACACGCGTACTAGGTGAGGCGGCGCGCCGGAGTGTCCTGGCGGGGCTTCTCGTTCGGCGCGATGCGGATCCGGGTGTCGAGGACGGTGGCGCCCTGGGCGGAGACCAGGACCGAGCGGAGGTCGAGCCGGACGACCTCCTCGAGGTCGAGCGTCAGGCGGGACACACGGTGCAGCAGGTTCTCGATCGCGGAGATGTCGACGGGGTCCGAGCCGCGGTAGCCGTACAGCAACGGTGCGGCTTTCACCTCGCGGACCATCTCGGCGGCGTCGCGGGTGGTGAGCGGCGGCATCCGGTAGGAGCGGTCGCCGAGCAGATCCGTGGCGACACCGGACAGCCCGAAGGTCACGACCGGGCCGAACGACACGTCCTCGATCGCCGAGATCACCACCGGCACGCCCGGCGGCGCCATCTTCTGGACGACGAACTGCGCCCGCCCCGGGTCCGACGCGACGCCGAACGTCTGGGTCATCTCGGCCCAGGCGGCCCGCATGTCGTCCTCGTCATGGATGTGCCGCCAGATGTCGGCCAGGTCCGGCCGCATCCGCCACTGCTCCGCGGTCGCCTTCAGGATCACCTCGAACCCGAGGTCCGTGGCCCGCGCGACCGCCTCGTCGGCGCTCAGCACCGGGAACGCTGGCAACACCGAGATCCCGTAGTAGCTCAGCAGCCGCTGCCGGTCGGCGTCGTCCAGATCCGCACCCGACGGATGCCGTTGCAGGAACTCCGCGACGAAGTCCTCTCCCCCGGCGGTGTCGACCTCCGGCAGGTCCGGGATCCGGCTGTCCGACCGGCGCCGCCACTCGGCGTACTGCGTGGCCTTCGCCAGCGCGCCCACGGCGTACTGCGGGTTGAGGAACGACGGGATCGATCCGCGGGCCGCGCCGCCGTCCTCGTCCGGCACCCGCAACTCCTCGGGCACACTGCGCGACGCCAGGAACGTCGACACGACGGGCTTGTCCGAACCGGCCGCCGCCGCGGCGAGCACCTGCGCGACCTCACCGCCGTTCGACTGCACCGGCGGCGTGTAGATCACCACGACCGAGTGCACCGAGTCGTCGGCGAACACCTCCGACAGCGCCAGACCGAAGTCCGACGCGGTCGCGTCCGCGCTCAGATTCCGCGGCTCCCCCGCGACGTCCAGGCCGCAGCCCGCCATCGTGTCGAGGGCGAGCAGGGTCAGCGCGTCGGAGTTCGAGACGATCGCGACCCGGCGGCCCTTCGGCAGCGGCTGGTGCGCGAGCAGCTGCGCGACGTCGAACAGCTCACCGGTCGTGTCCACACCGATCAGACCGCTCTGCCGGAACATCGACTCGATGGTTGCTGCGGGCAACTGGCTGCGGCGGACCATCTGACCGACCGGGACACCCTGCGTGGCGCGGCCGGACTTCAGCGCGACCACCGGTTTGCGCCCGGCCAGCCGCCGCGCCACCCGGCTGAACTTGCGCGGGTTGCCGAGCGACTCGAGGTACAGCAGCACGACCTCGGTGGCCTCGTCGGAGTACCAGTACTGCATCAGGTCGTTGCCGGACACGTCGGCGCGGTTGCCGGCCGAGACGAAGCTCGACAGGCCCAGGCCACGACCGACCATATCGGCCAGGATCGGTACGCCGAGCGCGCCGGACTGGCAGAAGAACGCGACCCGCCCCTTGCTCGGCATCAGCGGCGACAGCGTGGCGTTCAGCGACACCCCGCTCGCGGTGTTGATCAGGCCGAGTGCGTTCGGGCCGATCACGCGCATGCCGTACGACCGCGCCAGCCCGACGAGGTACCGCTGCCGCTTCCGCCCCTCGTCCCCGATCTCGGCGAACCCGCTGGACACCACGACCAGTCCACGCACGCCCTTGGCGGCACAGTCCAGCACCACGTCCGCGACCATCTCGGCCTTCACCGCGACCACCGCGAGGTCGACCGTGCCGTCGACGTCCCGGATCGTCGGGTACGCCGCGACGCCCTCGATCTCGGTGTCGCGCAGGGGATCGGCATCGGTGTTGACGGCGTACAACCGGCCGGGGAACCCGCCGTCGCGGAGGTTGCGGAGCAGGGCGTTGCCGATCGTGCCCTCGCGGCGGCTCGCGCCGATCACGGCGACCGATGACGGGGTCAGCAGCCGCGCGATCGACAGCGCCTCGGAACGCTGCTCGCGGGCCTGCATCACACCGAACGACGTGTCCGTCGGCGCGATGTCGAACTCGACCATGATCACGCCGTCCTCGAACTCCCGGGCGACCTTGTACCCGGCCTCGGTGAAGACCGTGATCATCTTCCGGTTGTCCGGCAGCACCTCGGCGACGAACCGGTGGATGCCGTTCTCGCGGGCGGCCTGCGCGAGGTGCTCGAGCAGCAGCTGGCCGAGCCCGCGACCCTGGTGCGCGTCCTCGATCAGGAACGCGACTTCCGCCGTACTGCGGCCGGTGCCCTCGTAGCGGCCGACACCGATCATCTCGTCACCGACCGTCACGATCAGGGCGAGCCGCTGCCGGTAGTCGACCTGGGTGAACCGCGCGACGTCGCGGTCGGACAGCTGCGGGTACGGGGCGAAGAAGCGGTAGTACTTCGACTGTTCGGACACCCTGGCGTAGAACGCCACCAGCAGATCGTCGTCGGCCGGCGTGATCGGCCGCAGGTGCGCGGTCGCGCCGTCCCGCAGGACGACATCGGCCTCGTACTCCGCCGGATAGCCGTCCGGGAGCTCCTGGTCATACTGGTCCGGCACCTAGACAGGGTAATCGAACCGCAACAGCGGAGGTCGGGAATTTGGTCGAGCGGATCGCGCCGGTTCTGGTGTTCCTGATCGCGGTGACCGTGATCGCCGAGCTCGCCGACCGGGCGAAGGTGTTCGACGTCGCGGCCCGCGAGGCGGCCCACCTCGCGCGCGGCCGGGTGTGGCGGCTGTGGCTGCTCGTGGTCGCGCTCGCCACCGGGCTGACGATCGTGCTGTCGCTCGACACCTGCGCCGTACTCCTGACGCCGGTGGTGCTGTCGATGGCCCGCCAGCTGGACATCCCGCCGAAGCTGTTCGCGTTCACCACCGTCTGGCTGGCCGGTACGGCGTCCCTCCTGCTACCGGTGTCCAACCTCACGAACCTGCTGGCCCTGCACCCGTTCCGCCGGCTGGACGTCAGCTATCTGTCCGTGAGTTGGCGGCCGGCGCTGGCCGCGATCGTCATCACCGTCGCGGTCCTGGCCGCCCTGTTCCATCGTGACCTGCGGCTGCGCTACTTCGTCCCGCCGACGCCCGCGGTCGAGGACAAGGTGCTGTTCTGGGGTTCGGCGGCCGTTTGCCTGCTGCTCGGCCCCGCGTTCGTCTCGGGCATCGAGGTGGCGTGGCCGGCGAGCGTCGGGGCGATCGCGCTGGTTGTTCTGTTCGCGGTCCGGCGCCGCAGTGCGCTGCGGTGGTCGCTGATCCCGTTCAAGCTGGTCGGCACGGTCGTGGTGCTGTTCACCGTGGTCGGGTTCCTGAGCTCGCACGGCCTCGAGGACCTCCTGCGGCGGGTGGCCGGTACCACCTCCGAGCTGCGACTGAGCGCCACGGCAGCCGTCGGCGCGAACCTCTTCGACAACCTCCCGGCGTACCTCGCCATGGAACCCGTCGCCTCCGACAGTCCGCACCGCATGCTAGCGCTGCTCATCGGAGTCAACTGCGGCTGCCTGCTCACCCTGTGGGGCTCGCTGGCAACCCTCCTCTGGCGATCCCGCTGCGACGCCGCCCGCGTAGACATCTCCTGGTGGTCATTCCTGTGGCGAGGGCTGATTCTGACGCCACTCGTGGTGACGGGCGCTGTTCTCACGCTCAATGGGTAATGTGCGCAGCATGGCGACGGAGCAGAGCACTGCGGAGGTCACGCGGGAGTTTCGGGCGGCGCGGGACTTCTTGGTGGCGCATCGCGACGACTACGAGACGGCGTACCGGGACTTCAACTGGCCGCAGTTCGAGCGGTTCAACTGGGCGCGGGACTGGTTCGACGCGCTCGCGGTGGAGCAGCCCGAGGTGGCCGCGCTGACGATCGTCGAGGAGGACGGCGAGGTCAACACGCGGACGTACGCCGAGATGGCCGAGCGCTCCCGCAAGGTGGCCGGCTGGCTGACCGCGGCCGGGCTCAAGCCGGGTGACCGGGTGCTGATCGTGCTCGGCAACCAGGTCGAGCTCTGGGAAACCATGCTCGGCTGCATCCGCGCCGGCGCGGTGATGATCCCGGCCACCACGCTGCTCACCGACGCCGACCTCGCCGACCGGATCTCCCGCGGCAACGTCCGCGCCGTCGTCACCAGCGGCGCCGACGCCGGACGGTACGCCGGGATCGCGGACCACTGCCTCCGCGTCGCGGTCGGCGAACCGGCCGAAGGCTGGCTGCACTACCCGGACTCCGAGAGCTACGACGGCCCGGTGCCCGACGTCGACACCGCCGCCGACGACTCGCTCCCGCTGTACTTCACGTCAGGTACGACGAGCCAGCCGAAACTGGTCGAGCACACACAGGTCAGCTACCCGCTCGGCCACCTCTCGACGATGTACTGGATCGGGTTGCAGCCGGGCGACGTCCATCTGAACGTCTCGTCCCCCGGCTGGGCGAAGCACTCCTGGAGCAACGTCTTCGCCCCCTGGAACGCCGGGGCGACCGTGTTCCTCTACAACTACACGCGCTTCAACGCCGAGAAGATGCTCGACGTGCTGCAGACGTACGGCGTGACGACGTTCTGCGCCCCGCCGACGGTGTGGCGGATGCTGATCCAGGCCGACCTGTCCGCGGTCGAGGTCCGGATCCGCGAGTGCATCTCGGCCGGCGAGCCGCTGAACCCCGAGGTGATCGAACAGGTCCGGACCGCCTGGGGCATCACGATCCGGGACGGGTACGGCCAGACCGAGACGACCGCGCAGATCGGCAACACCCCTGGTCAGCCGGTGAAGCCCGGGTCGATGGGCCGCCCGTTGCCCGGGTACACCATCGCGCTGATCGATCCGTCGACCGACGAGATCGGCGACGACGGCGAGATCTGCATCGAACTCGCCCCCGCCCCGGTCCCCCTGATGAGCGGGTACCGCGACGCGCAGGAGCTCACCGACGAGGTGATGCGCAAGGGGTACTACCACACCGGTGACGTCGCAAGCCGGGACGAGGACGGCTACATCACGTACGTCGGGCGCTCGGACGACGTGTTCAAGGCCAGCGACTACCGCATCTCGCCGTTCGAGCTGGAGTCCGTGCTGATCGAGCACCCGGCCGTCGCCGAGGCAGCCGTCGTACCGTCGCCGGACCCGGTGCGGCTCGCCGTACCGAAGGCGTACGTCGTCCTCGCGGCCGGTCACGAGCCGTCGCGGGAGCTGGCCGGCGAGATCCTGGCGTTCTGCCGGGAGCACCTGGCGCCGTACAAGCGGATCAGGCGGCTCGAGTTCGCCGAGCTGCCGAAGACGATCTCCGGGAAGATCCGCCGGGTCGAGCTGCGGGCGGACGAGGCGGCCAAGGTCGCGGGCAACGGCGACACCGGACAGACGTACGACGAAGCAGACTTCAAGTAGCCGGCGATGTCCTTCGACACCGGCCTCGGCTGGGCGGCCGTGGTCGTCCTGCCGCTGCTCGTCGCGATCGGCGTCGGCGCGTCCCGGTACGCCGGGCTCCGGCACGACAAGGGGATCGTCACCGCGGCGCTGCGCGCGGTCGTACAGCTCGCCGCGGTCGGCGCGGTCGTCGGGGTCGCGCTGCAGCACACGCTCGGCGCGCTCGCGTTCGTCCTGCTGATGTTCGTCGTCGCCACGATCACGAGCACGCGGCGGATCCGGCACAGCGCGGAGGTTCCGGGGCAGTGGGCGTACTGCGCCGCCGCGATCGGGTGCGGCGCGTTCACCGTACTGCTGCTGCTGATCCTGCCGGGCGTCGTACCGCGGAACCCGGCGAGCATCCTGCCGATGGGCGGCATCATCGTCGGCGGCGCGATGACCGCGACCACACTCGCCGGGCGGCGGGTGCTGAGCGAGTACGGCACGCGGTACGGCGAGTTCGAGGCCGGACTGTCGATCGGGCTGCTGCAGCCGGACGCGTTCAAACTCGTGGTCGGACCGATCGCCGGCGACGCGCTGCTGCCGGCGCTCGATCAGACCCGCACGGTCGGCCTCGTGACGCTGCCCGGCGCGTTCGTCGGCATGGTCCTCGGCGGCGCCTCGCCGACCAAGGCGGCCGCGCTGCAACTCGTCGTACTGATCGGACTCGTGGCGGCCGAGGCGATCGCCATCCTCGTCCTCACCGAACTCCTGTCCCGCGCCAAGCTGCCGGACGGGCGTACCGTTACCTCATGAGTGACGACAAGAGCATCTTCAGCCGCATCGACGAGCTGGTGGCCGAGGAGCACGAGCTGCGGACCAAGCACGCTGCCGGGCAGGTCGACAACGCCGACGAGCAGTCCCGGCTCCGGGCGCTCGAGGTCGAGCTGGACCAGTGCTGGGACCTGCTCCGCCAGCGCCGCGCGAAGCGCGAGTTCGGTGAGAACCCCGACGACGCGACGCCCCGCCCCGCCGACACCGTCGAGGGCTACCTCAACTAGAGCCTCAGCTCGAACCTCAGCTAGAAACCGCGCAGTTTCTCCGGGGTGATCCGGATCACGACCGAGTAGTCGGAGTGGAACTGGTCCGGTGTCATCCCGAGGCCGGCGATGTCGTCGGCGTACTTCGCGGTGTACGCCGCCAGCGCCTCGCCGCTGAGCGGCTCGCTGTCGATCACCGCCGTACCGGAGACGACCCCGACGTCTCCCCCGGTGTAGGTCGCGTTGAAGTGCACCGCGACCTGCGGGTGGGCGGCGACGTTGCGCAGCTTCGCCTTGTTCGGCTGGCTGCTGATCAGGATGTCGCCGTCGTGCCAGAGGAACCACACCGGGTTCGGCGCCGGCGTACCCGACCTGCCGACGGTGGTCAGCCAGACCACCCGCTCGTCGCCGAGCTGCCGCTCGATCCGCTTGCCGAAATCGGTGGACGTGTCGATGGAGAACATCAGATCCCTTCGGGTGCCGGTCCGAGACGCCCCCACTCGATCGCCGGGCAACGATCCATCACCATGGTGAGTCCTGCCGCCGTCGTCCGCGCGTAGGCGTCCTGATCCACTACGTCCAGCTGGAACCACACCGCCTTCGCGTTGATTCCCACCGCCTGGTCGGCGATGTCGCCCGCCAGCTCCGACCGCACGAACACGTCCACGCAGTCCACCGCGAACGGGATGTCCGCGAGCGTCGCGTACCCCTGCTCGCCGTGCACGGTCTCCGCCGCCGGATGCACCGGCACGATCCGCTTGCCGTGCCCCTGCAGGAACCGCGCCACGCCGTACGCCGCCCGGCTGGTGTTGTTCGACAACCCCACCACCGCCCACGTCTCACACTCGGCCAGGATCTTCCGGATCGCCTCGTCCATCTCTAGCCCCTCAGATAAGTCAGTACTGCGGACACGCGCCGATCGAGTCCGTCGTCCAGTTGTAGTTTCGCGAAGATGTTGCCGACGTGTTTGCGGACGGCGGCCTCGCTCACCACGAGGTGCTCCGCGATCGACGCGTTCACGCGGCCCTCCGCCATCAGTGCGAGCACCTCCAGTTCACGCGGGGTGAGGGCCGCCAGCGGTCCGTCGTTCCGCCGTCGGGCCAGGAGTTGCCGCACCACCTCCGGGTCGACCACGGTGCCACCGTCCGCGACCCGGTCGAGCGACTCGAGGAACTCGGTGACGTGCCCGACACGGTCCTTCAGCAGGTACCCGATCCCACCGGTCGTTGTCTCCAGCAACGACGAGAGATAGGCGTCGGCGACGTACTGCGACAGCACCAGGATGCCGATCGCGGGCAGCTCTGCCCGGATCGCCGCCGCGGCGCGCAGGCCCTCGTCGCTGTGCCCCGGCGGCATCCGTACGTCGGTGATGACGACGTCCGGCGGGTCCTTGCGGACGACCGCCAGCAACGTGTCCGCGTCGCCCACACTGTCCCGTACCTCGTGCCCAGCTCGATCAAGGATGCTTGCCAGCCCCTCGCGCAGCAACAGCGAGTCCTCTGCCAGCACGATGCTCAATCGCCGAGTTGGCACGGGCACTCCATTCTCAGTCGGGTCGGTCCACCGGGTGGACTGTCGACGTCGAGTGTGCCGCCCAGCGCGTCCAGCCGCGTCACCAGCCCGGTCAAGCCGGTCCCCTCCCCCGGTCGTGCACCGCCGACGCCGTCGTCCTGCACGGTGATGACGAGCCGTTCCCGGTCCACCCAGCCGGACACCTCGCACTTGGTCGCCCGGGCGTGCTTGGCCACGTTCGCGAGCGCCTCGCTCACCACGAAGTACGCCGCGGCCTCGATCGGCGCCGGCAGCCGGGCCACGATCGAGAACTGCAGCGCCACCGGCAACGGCATCCGGTCGGCCACCTCCCGTACGGCGGCCTCCAGCCCGTGATCGACCAGAACGCGTGGATGGATCCCCCGTACGGCGGCCCGCAGATCCGCCAGCGCCGCCTCCGCCTCCGCGTGTGCCTTCACCACCAGCCGCCGGCCCTCGCCCTCGGGCAGATCCAGCTCGGCCAGCCCGAGCGTCATCGTCAGCCCGACCAGCCGCTGCTGTACGCCGTCGTGCAGGTGCCGCTCGATCCGCGCCCGCTCGGTCTCGAACGCGTCGACCAGGTCCAAACGGGATCGACGCAGTTCGGCGAGGTTGCGCTGCAACTCCTCCTGCCGCGGCCCGAGCATCGCCCGGGCGAGTGCGGCCTCGGCACCGGCGATCAACCCGAGCAGGTACGAGCTGACCGCAAAGAACACCGGCCCGAACAGGACCAGGAAGACGAGCCCCTCGCGCGCCGTGTCCAGTGTCCACGGGCCCATGCCCATCTGGTCGCCGTCCGCGATCACCGGCGCCGCGAGGGTCGTCAGCAGCACGGTCGCGCTGATCCCGGCGAACGCAGCGCTGACCGGCCACAGGAAGACACCGAGCACGAAGCTGTAGCCGAGTGCCCGCATCGACGCCTGCTCGCGGCGGCGATACGTCAGCCTCGCCCGCCGGGTGAGTCCTGCAGGCAGTTTCGCGTGCGGGCTGCTGACACCGTCGACCAGCATCAGCCCGGCCCGCCGGCGTTCGATCCATCCGATCCCGGCGCCGAGGAGCGGGAACGCGGTCAGCATCAGGATGCCGATCAGGATCGGGCTGAGCAGTGCGCTCAGTCCCGCGATGCCGATCAGGACGACGATCGACAGGGCACCCATCGGCACGGAGGTGAGGAGGTACGCATAGCTGCGCCACGGCCACGACGAGATGAGGTAGCGCGGCGACGCCAGCGCTCCCCAGACCGTCTTCGGACTCTCCACCAGGCCAACCCTAGGTGGGCGGCGGCCGGTTGGTCGGTAGCGTGCGCGCTACCGCGGCTGTCTCCCTCGGGCCAGCGCTTCGTCGTGGCTTTCGCGATTGCCTGGTTCCATGACCGCTACCGCGCCGACGTACCCCTCCGTCGCTCCGATCGAACCGCCGGCCCTGCTGCTGGACGGCATCACCAAGACGTACCGTTCCAAGGCCGGCGCGGTCGACGCGTTGCGCGGCGTGACGTACCACTTCGCGCGCGGCTCGTTCACCGCGGTGATGGGGCCGTCCGGCTCCGGCAAGTCGACGTTGCTGCAGTGCGCCGCCGGACTCGACCAGCCGACCACCGGGAACGTCGTCCTCAACGGCGTCACCTTGGGCGGCCTCAACGAGGTGCAGCTCACCAAACTGCGCCGGGCCGACATGGGGTTCGTGTTCCAGGCGTACAACCTGCTGCCGTCGCTGACCGTGTACGACAACGTCGCCCTGCCGCTGCGCCTCACCGGCCGGCGTCCGGCGCGCAACGACGTACTGCGGACTCTGGAGCAGGTCGGCCTGCAGGGGAAGGCGAAACGGCGGCCCGCGGAGCTGTCAGGTGGGCAGCAGCAGCGGGTCGCGATCGCGCGAGCATTGATTACCAAGCCATCGGTGTTCTTCGCCGACGAACCGACCGGCGCCCTGGACAGCGGCACCAGCCGGCAGATCCTCGGGCTGTTGCGCGAGGCAACCGACCGCGCCGGGCAGACCGTGGTGATGGTCACCCACGATCCGGTCGCGGCCGCGTACGCCGAACGCGTCCTGTTCCTGTCCGACGGCCTCCTCGCCGGCCACCTCGACCGGGCCACCCCGGCGCAGATCGCCGCCGCGATGAGCGAGCTGGAGCGATGATGTTCCGCATCAGCCGCCAGACCGTCGGGCAGCATCGCTCGCTGTACGCCGGTTCGTTCGTCGCGCTCGCGGCCGGCGTCTTCCTCCTCGGCCTGGCCGCCACTGCGACCGCCGCCACGGTCGCGTACGACGGCCCGACCGGTACTCGGATCTCCGTCACCACACTCGGCGGGGACGGTACTGCGCCACAGCGGGTGAGCGTGCCGTTGTCGGGCGCCGACGTGTCCGGCCTGCAGACCGTGCTGAGCATGGTGGGGACGATCTCCGGGTTCATCACGATCTTCGTCATCGCGAGCACGTTCGCGTTCGCTGTCGCGTCCCGGCGCCAGGAAATCGGGCTGCTCCGGCTCATCGGGGCGACTCCGCGGCAGATCCGCCGCATGATCATGGGCGAGGCGCTGGTCGTCGCGTCCGCCGCATCCCTCACCGGTGCGCTCGCCGCTCACCTCGCCACACCGCTGCTGCTGCGCAAGGCGTCGTACACCGAGCTCGCACCGGTGAAGCTGGAGCCGGCGTCGCCCTGGGTACCGCTCGCGATCGCGGTCGGGGCCGGACTGCTGGTTGCGATGCTCGGAGCCCGGTCCGCGGCCCGGCGAGCGGGGAAGGTCGGGCCGATCGACGCATTGCGGGAAGCCGCGCTGGAGCCGCCGCGGATCGGTCCGGTACGGATCGGGTTCGGGCTGCTGTTCCTGGTCGGTGCGATCGTGATGCTGACGCTGATCCGGCCGTCGACCGGTGAGGGCGCGGCGCCGCTGGCGATGTTCACGCCGATGGTGATGGTGGTCGCACTGACGCTGCTGGCTCCGCTCGTCGTACCGCTGATCGGGAGGCTGTGGGCGGCGCCGCTGGTGGCCTGGACGCAGGTCTCTGGGCGGCTCGCGCGGAGCAACGTGGTCACCGCCCCGCGCCGGAGCGCGTCGCTGGCGGCGCCGATTCTTGCCATCTCAGCTATTGCGGGGTCGATGGTGCTGACGCTGAGCTTCGCGGCTGACAGCGAGGCGGCGAACATCCGTGATGCGGTCCGGGCACCGATCGTGGTCAGCGGCCCGGTACCGCCAGGCGAGCCCGGAGTGCAAGCAGTCGATGCCGGGGTACCGCTCCAGTTGGTGCGCATCGCCGCCGACTACGCAGAACTCGAGGACGTCGAGGGCATCGACCCGGCGATCGCGTCCCGGACCCGGGACCTCACCGTGCTGTCCGGTGCCCTTGGCCGGCTCACCGGTGACACCGTTGCCATCAGCAAAGAAATGTCGGGCTTCGAGGGCTACCACGTCGGCGACGAAATCCCGATGGTCTCCCCGAACGGGACGCCCGTGCGGCTGCGGGTGGTCGCGATCGTCAAGGACGCGTTCGGTGTCAACCCGTCGTTCCTGATCCCACTGGACGTCGCCCGCCGGCACGCACCGGACGCGCAGGTGCAGCGCAGTTTCGTGCTGCCCGCCGACGGAGTGGCACCCGCGGAGCTGGTGAAGCGGCTGCCGGGCGCGCAGCTGGCCGCGGACTGGGAGGCCGACCAGGCCGAGGGGCTGCGGAAGGGGAACCGGTTCGGTCTGATCATCCTGCTCGGCCCGGCCGCGCTCTACAGCGCCATCGCGATCGCGAACACGCTCCTGATGAGCAGTCTGCAGCGTCGGCACGAGTTCGCCACCTCGCGGCTACTCGGCGCGACGCCGGCGCAACTACGCCGGATGGTCCTCTGGGAGTCCTCGCTGGTCGGAGCCGTCGCCCTTAGCCTCGGCACCGTCATCACGATCACTGTCGGCGTGCTCCTGCGCAACGCGTTGACGTCCGGCCTGACCGACGTACCGACAACCATCCCGTGGAGCATCCTGCTAGCCATCGGCGCCCTCTGCCTAACCCTCACGATCGGATCCGCCCTGGCCCCGACCGCCTACCTCCTACGGGTCGTGGAAACCGCGAGAAGACCATAGAAAGGACGCCGCTTCGCCGCGGCAGTCCTTTCGGCCACCTCCGGCGGCGCGCAGACGGCCCGTCCAGGCACAAGGCTGACGGCGAAGCAGCCCGTCCCGTCAAGCTGCCCGGGCCGTCGAAGAACGCCGCTTCGCAGACGGTTGTCTGTTAGGTGACCTCAGCGGCGAAGACTGTCGCTCGGCGGCGCGTCGATGCACGCCGGCTGTTAGCAGTCAGGTGTCCGCGCTGCGGGTTCAGGTCCCTGCGGAGTGCCTGTGGCTTCGCCGGGACCGGTGCGGCATGGGGCCGCGCCCGGCCTGCTGCTCGCGCTGGAGCGTGCTCGCGCACCGCCGGAAGCCGTCGTTCGGTTCGTAGTGCGGAGCGATCCATGTCAGCGCATGTCCGCATCTGCCACGACGCCCGGACCGAGCAGCAACCGGCTCTGAAATGCGGGTATGCCGGTTGCGTTCGCGACATGGAGGTCGGAGAGGGACTGGGCGCCGCGGATGCCTGGGGTCGGACAGGGGCCCTGGCAGCCCGGAGATGTAGCGGCTCTTCGAGCAACGGACGCTACCCGCCCGCGCGCGGTTGGCCCGCTCGCGGCGTTCGGCAGGCGGGGCAGCACCGCGCGGATCAACTGCCCGCTGGTCGCGACCAGGTCGGCGCCGCATGCCGGGTCGTGTTCCGGGCGCCATTCGCCAGATCCAGCCCGGAGTTCACCTGTTTGGTGCATTCCTCCCGCGGCTGGTCCGGATCTCTGGTTTTCTCTTGTGGATAAGGGGAAACGGCTGCAATCCGATTTGATGAACCACGACGGACGAGATAGACTCGAACGCATGTTCGAGCGCGACCTGACCCTGCTGCCGACCCGGGACCTCCTGGAGTCGGCCGTCGAGCTGCGCGCCCTGGCCAACCGGGCCGACGCGCGAATGCTCGAGCATGCTCAGGTCTACGCCGACCGCTTCCATCCATCGGTCTGCGGCGTGCGTCCTGCCCGGCGAACCTGCGACGGCAGAGAGCGTGCGGTACTGCTGGGCGGGGAGGGATGCCCGGAGATCGCCGAGTTCGCAGTGGCAGAGTTCGCGGTCGTGATCGGTGTCTCGCCAGGCGTCGGCCGCGACCTCCTCGGCGACGCACTAGCGCTGCGGCACCGCTTCCCGTTGATCTGGGCGCGCGTCCGCAGCGGAGAGGCGACGCCCTGGAAGGCACGTCAAATTGTCCGGCAGTGCGTGAAGCTGTCGCACGCCGCCGCCGAGTACGTCGACCGCCGGGTCGAGGCCCTGGTCGACACCCTTTCGCCCTACCGGCTCGAAAAGGTCGTCCGCGCCGCGCGCCTGCACGCCGACCCTGCGCTGGCCAAGGACGAGGCCGCCGAAGCCGCCGCCGAACGCGGTGTGTTCGTCGGCCGCGGCGACGCTCACGGCAACAAGACGCTCTACATCAAGGCGGCCGCCGCCGCGGTGAACCGCTGCAACGCGAGGATCACCGCAATCGCCGACGCCCTCAAAATCATCGGCGACACCCGCCCGGTCCAACACCGCCGAGCCGCCGCAATAGACATCCTCGCCGACTCCCGCTTCACCCAGGAACTCCTCGCCCAAGCCCACACAGCCACCAACACCCAGCCACCAACCCCTGCCGATCGCGAACGGACGCAGGACTCCGCGCCCACCTCCGAAACTCAGGCCACACCACACCCGCCCACAGCCCCGGCCGAGCGGTTCAACCCGGATACGCAGGCTGGAATGGGTGCGCAGCGTGGGGTGAACCACCGGGCCGGAATGGATGCGCGGGCTGGACTGGACGGACAGGTTCGGCTGGACGGACAGGTTCGGCTGGATGGGCCGGCTCGACCGGACAGCCGGGCCGGGCTGGATGCGCGGGGTGGGCTGGATCTGCTGGCGCGGCCGGACAGGGGGGCTGGGTTGGATGCGTGCCCTGGGTTGGATTTGCGGTCCGGACTGGGCAGACAGGCGGGAGCTGATGCCGCGGACGGGCAAGACGACGGATCGCACGACGACCGGCGACGCTTCTGTGCCGACGATCTGGTGGAGCCGCCGGGGCCGGCAGAGGATCTGTGGTTGGAAGCCGCAGGGCCGCTCGATCCCGAGCCAATAACCGACCCGTTCGACAGGCGTCCGGCTCCCGACTTGCCGGTCGCGCAGACCGGCGCTGACGACGCCTGCCCAATGGATCCCGCCGCACTACGGGCACTCAACGCCCGACTTGCTCAGATCAAACACGACGCCTACGCCAACCCCCTGTACTGCAACACACCCAATCGCCTCGAAGCCCCTGGGCACACAACCGAACCGTCCTGCTCCCTCGGCCAAGGCGACCTAACGGGTTCACCTAGTCCGACAAATGCACCTGGCCAGGCTGCTTCGGCTGGCCCCGCTGGTCCGGTCAGTCCAGCCGGTCCAGCCGGTCCGGCGGATCCGGCTGGGTCGTCCGAGTCGGCTGGGTCGTCCGGGTTGGCCGGCGCCGCGCGGGCGGGCGGTCGCGGTGCGGGGCGGGTGCGTCCGGGGCAGACTGAGGTGGTTGTGCATCTCACCGACCACACGCTTGCCACCGGCACCGGGGTGCTGCGCGCGGAGACCATCGGTCCGCTGCTCGCGTCGCAGCTGACCGAGCTGATCGGCCACGGCCCGTACACCGTCAAGCCAGTCATCGACCTCAACGACGCCGTCAGCGTTGACGCCTACGAAATCCCGACCCGCATCCGCGACCGCATCAAGCTCATCCATCCGGTGGAACTGTTCCCGTACGGCACCCGCGAAACCACCAACGCCATCGACCTCGACCACATCGAGCCCTACGACCCCCTCGGCCCCACCGGTCAGACCTCCACCAGCAACCTCGCACCCCTCGGACGCTTCGGCCACCGAGTGAAAACCCACGCCCACGGCTGGACCGTGCACCGCATCGACCACAAGACCCTCGAGTGGACAACGCCTCACGGCTTCACCTTCCACGTCGACCCCACCGGCACCCACCGGACAGATCGACGACGCCCTGCCAAGTCTCCGCCGCAACCATCCTGAGCCACGACGAAACCGGGGCGCCCCAGTCGGGCAACGCGCTCGCCGTCACTCACCCCGACCGTCGCCAGCCCTCCCAGCTGGACCACACAGGCCCGAGCCACCGGCCAACCAACGGCCAACCAACTGCCGGCGCAATCCGCGGTCGTCCACCCCACGGCGACGAGCCGCCAGCCGCGACTCCTGTCCAGGCCGTCGCCCTTGCCGCCCGCGAGCGTGTGTCGCCAGCCGCGAACTGCGAGCCGTCCGTGCGGCCTCGGCAGCCAGGTGCGAGGGCCCAGCCGCAAAGGCCCACCCGCCTGCCAACAGCCGCTGACAGCCGCCGGCTGCGAGCTCGCGGCTGTGTGCGTCCGGCCGCAAGATGCCAATCGCGAGCCGACTGCTGGCGTGCCACCGTTAGCCTCCGCCACAGGCTGCGAGCCATCACCGTCCGTGCCGACCGCCTGTCACCTGTCGCCGATGGTTTGCCGCGCACCTTCGCCGCTCGCCGCGAACCGCCTGCCGCCAGCCGTCCGCCGGGAGCCGCCGCCCGCGCAGAGTTCCTTCCCAGCCGCCTGTCTGGTGGCCGCCTCAGCAGAGCGGACTGCCAGGCGGTCACGGCGCACGCACGCTGCGGGTTCACCGTTCCCGGTGGTGTGCCTGCAGCTTCGCCGGAAGCGGGTTCGGTGTAGAGCAGCTCGCGCGCCGCCGCAGGCGGCCAAAAGTCAGCCGCCGCGAAGCGGTGTCCTTGGGACCCACCTCCTCCCCTCATCACTGTCGGTGGGCGGCGGTAGGGTCCGGTCTGGTTCCGGCCGGGTACATTCTGCGGGTCGTGAGCCGGGAAACGACCGTTCACCAGGGAGAATAGGGACAGCGCCGGACCGTCGCGGCGCCGTACCGCTTGATCGAGGAGTTCGTAGACCCGTATGGCACGCCGTACCAGCACCGCCGAACCCGAGGACTTCGAGGAGCACATCCTCGACATCGACGTCTCCGACGAGATGCGCACCAGCTACCTGGAGTACGCCTACTCGGTGATCTACTCCCGGGCGCTGCCGGACGCGCGGGACGGGCTGAAGCCGGTCCAGCGGCGGATCCTGTTCTCGATGGCGGAGAACAACATCCGCCCCGACCGCGGCCACGTGAAGTCGGCCCGTGTCGTCGGTGAGGTCATGGGTAAGTACCACCCGCACGGCGATGGCGCGATCTACGACGCCCTGGTGCGCACCGCCCAGCCCTGGTCGATGCGCGTCCCGCTGATCGACGGCCACGGCAACTTCGGCAGCCTGGACGACGGCCCGGCGGCGATGCGGTACACCGAGTGCCGGATGGCGCCGCCGGCGATGGCGATGACGACCGGGCTGGACGAGAACGTCGTCGACTTCAAGCCGAACTACGACGGCCAGGAGACCGAGCCGTACGTCCTGCCGGCCGCCTTCCCGAACCTGCTGGTCAACGGCGCCGCCGGGATCGCCGTCGGTATGGCCACCAACATGGCCCCGCACAACCTGGTCGAGGTGATCCAGGCGCTGCGGCACCTGATCAAGACGCCGAGCGCCGACATCGACGACCTGATGCGGTTCATCCCCGGGCCGGACCTGCCGACCGGCGGCAAGATCGTCGGCCTGGAAGGCATCAAGGACGCCTACACCACCGGCCGCGGCAGCTTCAAGATGCGCGCCACCGCCCGGATCGAGAACGTCACCCCGCGCCGCAAGGGCATCGTGGTCACCGAGTTGCCGTACTCGGTCGGCCCGGAGAAGGTGATCGAGAAGATCAAGACCCTGGTGCAGAGCAAGAAGCTCCAGGGCATCGCGGACATCAAGGACCTCACCGACCGGACTCACGGCACCCAGCTGGTGATCGAGGTCAAGAACGGGTTCGTCCCCGAGGCGCTGCTCGAGCAGCTGTACAAGCTGACGCCACTCGAGGACGCGTTCCACGTCAACAACGTCTGCCTGGTCGAGGGCCAGCCGCGCACGCTCGGCCTGAAGGAGCTCCTCGAGGTCTACCTCGACCACCGGTACGACGTGACGCGCCGGCGCAGCGAGTTCCGCCGGACCAAGGCCCAGGACCGGCTGCACATCGTCGAGGGCCTGCTGATCGCGATCCTGGACATCGACGAGGTCATCCAGGTCATCCGCAGCAGTGACGATTCCGCCGAGGCGCGGTCCCGGCTGATCGAGATCTACGACCTGTCCGAGATCCAGGCGAACTACATCCTGGACATGCCGCTGCGCCGGCTGACGAAGTACTCCAAGCTCGAGCTGGAGACCGAGAAGGGCGAGCTGGAGCGCGAGATCGAGGCGCTGACCGCGATCATCGAGGACCCGAAGCTGCTCCGGAAGACGGTCTCCGACGAGCTCGCCGAGGTCGCCAAGACGTACGGGACGCCGCGGCGGACCGTACTGCTGGAGTCGTCCGGCGCGACCAAGACCGCCGCCGTACCGCTCGAGGTCAGCGACGACCCGTGCTGGATCCTGATGAGCTCGACCGGCCTGCTGGCGCGGACGAACGGTGTGGAGCCGTTCGGTCCGAGCGAGTCGCGCGCCAAGCACGACGCGATCGTGTCCGCGGTGAAGAGCACCGCCCGCGGGCAGTACGGGCTGATCACCAGCGCCGGCCGCCTGATCCGGCTCGAGTCGCTCGACCTTCCCGCCGTACCGACGACCGCGAACGCGCCGAACCTGCAGGGTGGCGCGCCGATTGCGGAGTTCGTGTCGCTGGACCCGGGTGAGAAGGCGCTCGCGTTGACCACGATGGATCCGGACTCGGTCGGTGTCGCCCTCGGTACGACGGGCGGCGTGGTGAAGCGCGTCGTACCGGATCACCTGAGCAACCGCGACTCCTGGGAGATCATCCGGCTCAACGACGGTGACGAGGTCATCGGCGCGGTCGAGCTGACGACGGGTGAGGAGGAGCTGTGCTTCATCACGTCCGACGCGCAGCTGCTGCACTTCCCGGCGTCTGCCGTCCGTCCGCAGGGCCGGACCGCGGGTGGTATGGCCGGCGTACGGCTCGCCGCGAAGGCCACCGTGGTGTTCTTCGGTGCTGTGGACACCGGCCGGGAAGCCCAGGTCGTGACGATCGCGGGCTCGGCCTCGGCGCTGCCCGGGACCGAGGTGGGCGCGGTGAAGGTGACCCCGTTCAGTGAGTACCCGGGCAAGGGCCGCGGGACCGGCGGGGTCCGTTGCCAGCGACTGCTCAAGGGCGAGGACGGGCTCCTGCTCGGGTACGTCGGCATCGCGCCGGTGAAGGCGGCCGCGAGCAGTGGGGCGCCGGTCGAGCTGCCACCTGTCGACATGCGGCGCGACGGTTCCGGCGTACCGGTGGCGCAACCCATCGCCGCGTGCGCTCCTGATCTGGCAGGCTGACAACGTGAAGAGAGTGCTCGCGCTGTGCGCGGTCGTCGTCCTCGCGGTCGTGGGCTGCACCGACAAGGACGACAAGAAGGGATCCGGCGGCGGAGGTTCCGGTTCGGACCCGGTCGCGCTGCTGACGAGCGCCAAGAAGACGATCGACGAGGCCGCCAGCGTGCACATCGTGCTGACCGGCCGCGACTTGCCGGACACCGCGCAGACGCTGGCCGCCGGTGACGGCGTCGCGACGCACGCGCCCGCCTTCAAGGGCAAGCTGACCGTGCGGTCCGGCGGCTCGCCGATCGAGGCCGAGGTGGTCGCGGTCGGCAGCAAGGTCTACGCGAAGGTCTCGTTCGCGCCGAGCTTCATCGAGCTCACACCGGCCCAGCTGGCGGGCCTCGGAGCGCCGGACCCCGCGCTCCTGCTCGACCCCGCCAAGGGCCTCACCTCGGTGCTGCCGACCGTCAAGGACCCCAAGGTGAAGGGCGAGACGCGCGAGGGCGCGAAGGTGCTCACCGAGATCACCGGAGCGGTTCAGGGCAAGTCGCTGCAGGGCATCTTCCCGAAGGCGCCGGCCGACCAGGACTTCCCGAGCACGTTCAAGATCGACAAGAGCAACTCGCAGCTGGTCTCGGCGACCATCACCGGGCCGTTCTACGCCGGGGCCACCAGCAGCTACGACGTCACCCTGGACAAGTACGGCGAGAAGGTCGAGATCACCAAGCCGTGACCGACGCTGCCGGCACTCCTCAGGCTCAGCCGGCCAAGGACGACCGGTCCGACGCCGGCCGCGCGGCGAGGATCCGCCTCACACTGGCCGCGATCGCCGTCGCGTTCGCGGCCGCGGACACCTACGTCGTCGTCCTCGCGCTGCCGGACATGATGGCCGGGGTCGGGCTGTCGGCGGACGAGCTGCAGCGCGCGGCGCCGATCATCTCCGGCTTCCTGCTCGGGTACATCGCTGTCCTGCCGCTGATCGGGCGGATCGCGGACGTCGTCGGGCGGACGCCGGTGCTCGTCGGTGCGCTGCTCCTGTTCGCGGTCGGGTCCCTGATCACGGCGGGTGCGTATGACCTGTCGCTGGTGGTAACCGGTCGGTTTCTTCAGGGTGTCGGTGGCGGTGGGCTTGTCCCGGCGACGCTGGCGCTGGTCGCGGACCTGTGGCCGGCTGAACGACGCGGGATGCCGTTGGGCGTGGTCGGAGCGGTGCAGGAGCTGGGCTCGGTGCTCGGTCCGCTACTCGGTGCCGCCGTACTCGCCGTCGCCGACTGGCGGTACATCTTCTGGCTGAATCTGGTGGTTGCCGTCGTACTCGCGCTGCTCCTGCGCGGCCGTTGGCGCCCACGGCTGTCCGGAGCTGTCGGCGTACTCGCATGTCTTGCCCTGGGGCTGACGCTGACCGCGCCGGAACGGCTCGCGTCCGGCGTGACGCTCGGCCTGCCGTTCGTGCCATTCACCGGTACGTCGCGGCTGCTCACCCCGATCGGGCTGGCGACACTCGTCCTCGCGGTGATCTGGCTCGGTCTGGTGCTGTGGCGGGCGCATGGTCACCTGGCGAGGGTGCTGTCACAGGTCGACCTCGTCGGTGCACTGCTGCTCGCGCTCGCCTTGGCCGGAGTGGTGCTGGCGTTCGCGACGGCCGACCCCGAGCGGGAACTGATGTCGCCCGCCGGGCCGTGGCTGCTGATCGGGGCCGCGGTCTTCGCGGTCGGGTTCGCCGTGTGGCAGCGTCGTACGGCAGCCGCGATCGTGCCTCGTGGCTTGCTAGGTGCACGTCCGGCGTGGGGTTCGCTGGTGGTCAGTTTTCTGATCGGTTGTGCACTGATCGCCGCCTTGGTCGACGTACCGGTGTTCGCGCGGACCACGCAGGGCGGTGGGCAGTTGGCGGCCGCTCTGGTGCTGCTGCGGTTCCTGATCGCGCTGCCGATCGGTGCGGTGGTCGGCGGGTGGCTGACGCGGCGTCATGGGCTCGGGTTGATCACCGGTGCCGGGCTGGCGCTCTCGGGCGCGATGTTCGTGCTGATGGCGTTCTGGAGCCGTACGGCGCTCGATCACTGGCCCGCGACCGTCGTACTGCTCGTCTGCGGTTTCGGGTTCGGCCTGGCGTTGTCGCCGCTCAACACCGCCATGCTCGGCGCGACGCCGGCCGACAGCCACGGCCTGGTCAGCGCGCTCGTGGTGGTCGCCCGGATGGTCGGCATGCTCGTCGGGGTCTCGGCGCTCACCGCGATCGGTCTCCGCCGGTACTACGCGATTGCCGACGGCATCAAATCTCCCAACGAACTCTGCCCGTCCTCCCCCACCAACTGCCGCCCGTTCCTCGACGCGCTCCTGGACGCGGCCGTTTCACAAGTTCACGCGATCTTCGCCGGGGCCGCGATCTGCGCCTTCCTGGCCGCCGTGCTGAGCGTGCTGCTGCTCGGGCGGCGTGGCGCAGCGCACACATGATGATCATCATGAGGGACAGCCGTCTCAGGTCGCGTAACGTGATCCTGTGCGCCCTGCCACGAACGCCGCTGACACGGCCTCTGCTGCCACGCCGGCCGGGACTCCCGTGCCCGTCGGCCGGCCGGGGCTGTGCTCGACGTTCTGCCGGGAGCTGAGGGAGCCGCTGCCCGGCACCGCGGTGGTCGCGGCCGGCTGGGTCGTCGTCGAACAGCCCGGGCCGTGGGGCGCAAAGGCCCCGACACAGAGTCATCTCGACCCGAGGTTCGGCGGGCCGTTCGACGACAAGTGCAAGAAGTCCGACGTCCGGTTCGGGCTGATCCGCTCCCCCGGGCGGCACGCGGACACCGTCGAGCGGTCGCACCAGGTCTTCGTCGCCTCGACGAGACCCGGCCGGAGCTGGCTGCTCGGCGGACGCGTCGCGGACCCGTCGGCGCTCGACGGCCTCGACCTCGACGCGGTCGCTCGCGGTGACCGTACGGCGGTACTGGCGTCACTGCCCGCACTGGCGCCGGTCGACGACCCGATCGTGCTGGTCTGTACGAACGGGAAGCGCGACGGCTGCTGCGCCGTCCTCGGCCGGCCGTTGGTGTCCGGGCTCGCCGAGCGGGCACCGGGCCGGGTCTGGGAGGCCAATCATCTCGGCGGGCACCGCTTCGCGCCGACCGCGACGTACCTGCCGGCCGGGACCATGCACGGGCATCTCACCGTCGACACGGCAGTCGAGGTGCTCGCCGCCGCGGATCGTGGTGAGACGGTGCTGACCGGGCTGCGCGGCCGGTCGACGTGGACCAAGCGCGGGCAGGCGGCCGAGGTCGCCGTACGGGAGCTCATCGGCGAGCTCTCCCTGGATGCGTTGCGTGTCGTCGGCGAAGACGCCGACATCGTGACGGTCCAGCATGTCGACGGCAGGTCGTGGATCGTGCCGGTCACCAGTGCGCCCGCCGACCCACCCCGTCCGGATTCGTGTGGAAAGGAACCGTTCGCGATGTCGATTTTGCAAGCCGGAACTCCAGTGTCAGGTGCGGTCCGATGAGCGGCGGGTTCGACGATCTGCTCGCTGCCAACGCGGAGTACGCCGCCGACTTCCACTACGGTGGGTTCGACGGGATCGCCCATGCCGGGATCGGCCTGGTCACCTGCATGGACTCCCGGATCCCGCCGCTCGAGATGCTCGGCCTCAAGCCCGGGGACGCGAAGGTCCTGCGCTCGGCCGGTGGCCGCGTCACCGAGATCACGCTGACCGGGCTGGTGCTCGGCGTCCAGTTGCTCGGCGTCCGGCGGATCATGATCATCCCGCACACCCGGTGCGCGATGGCGGCGATGTCCGAGGACGAGCTGCGCGCCAAGGTCGAGGTGGCCGCCGGGAAACCGGCCGGCTACCTGCCGATCAACGTGATCCCCGACCAACTCGAGGCCCTCCGCCGCGACGTCGCCGCGGTCCGCGAACACCCACTGATCGGCGACGAGATCCTCGTCGGCGGCTTCATGTACGACGTCGACACCGGCCGCCTCACCCAGGTCGACTGACCCTGCCGCGGAGCGGGCTCGGAAGTCGTCCGTCCCAGAGGTCAGGTCGCACGGAAGGTGACTTTGCCGGTGTCGAGTTCGTAGTAGGCGGCGGTGAGTTTGAGTTTGCCGGACTTCACCAGCGGGCCGATGACGGGTGACTGGCGAAGTTTGGTGAGGATCAGGCCGGTGTTGGCGTGGATGGCGTTCGTGAGCGGGTCGCCGGGCTTGCCTTCGATCTGCTGGACTGCCGGCGCGAGGGTGTCGACCAGGTAGGCGAGGTCGCCGGGGTGCGAGGTCCGATGGTTCAGTGCCTTCATCGTCGCGTCCAAGGCTCCACAGCGCTGGTGGCCCAGAACCACCAGGAGCGGCGTGTGGAGCTCGGCGATCCCGAACTCGATGCTGCCGATCACGGATTGATCCAGCGCACCGCCGGCACTCCGTACGACGACCAGGTCGCCGAGCCCCTGGTCAAAGACGAGCTCGATCGGGACGCGGGAGTCGACGCAGCCGAGCACTGTCGCGAACGGGTGCTGGCCTTTGCTGACAGTGATCCGGCGGGCGATCCCCTCGTCCAGATCCTGCTCCTGCGCGGCGACGAACCTCACGTTACCGGCCCGGAGCCGCTCCAGCGCCTCGTTGCCATTGGCAACCGGTGGCGCGGTGGGCTGCGCTGTTCCAGCGGGCTGGGCCGTTCCGGCGGTTGGCTGTGTGGGTTGTTGCGCGCCGCAGCCGGTCGCGCCGGTGACGGCGCCGGCCAGGGCCGCGGTCAGGATGCGGCGACGGGACGGGTGCCTCATACGGACCTCCTCACGACCGGACCCCTCGACCGTAGCAGATTGCATACAGTCTGCAGTACCCGCAGATCTGAGGATCTCTCGGCTCGTGGTGGGAAATCTGATAGACACCACGTATGAGACTCCGCCCCAGCTCATTCCACCGTTCCTTGGTCGCAGGCGCCCTGGCGCTCACCGCGGTCCTGTCCGGTACACCCGTCGCCCACGCAGTTACCGATACCGCCTCCGCCTTCCGCGGCGGCGCGGTCACCGGCTGCCTGGACCAGTCGGTCGTCGGCACCGTCGAGGAGCAGCGCCTGACCAGGGGCATCAACGGTAGCCCGTCGGTGCCGGCCGAGATCCTCCGCCGCTCCGGTTTCGATCGCCAGGTCGAGATGTTCACTCAACTGCTCTGCCGCGTCCCGAACCGGGATGCAGCGGCACGGCTCGCCCGTGCCCAGGGTGAGCTGCTCTGGCGGACCGCGACCCATCGCGCCCAGCAGGCGCCGGGCGACTCCGACGCGTTGCCCGCCACCGATGACCGCGGCCTGTACTGGGCGCGCATCTCCATGGCGCTCGCCCTACGCCAATGGCAACCAGTCTTCGGCCTCGGTACGACGGAACGCGCGGCCCTGATCCGCTCGTTCGAGTACGCGTCGCGCGGCATCACCAGCACGCGCTTCGCTCCCGGCGTGCGCAAGATCCTCGTCACCGGCTTCGACCCGTTCACACTGGACGCGGACATCCGCATCGGCAACCCGTCCGGCGCGACCGCTCTCACCCTCGACGGCCGGCGCTGGACCGTGAACGGTACGAAGTACGAGATCCAGACCGTGGTGTTCCCGGTCCGGTACACCGACTTCGACGAGCGCATGGTCGAGGACGCGCTGGCGCCGCACTACCGCCCGGGGCCCCAGCACGCAGACCTCGTCATGACGGCAAGCCAGGGCCGGGCCGGCATCTTCGATCTCGAGGTCTTCAACGGCCGGCGCCGCTCGGTCAGCTCGATCGGCGACAACAACAACCTCTGGGGCGGCGGCACGATCAGTGCGCCGGTCGTCTCCCCCGGTATGCCGCCCGGCCCGGAGTGGCTGACGTCCAGCCTCCCGCTGGCGCGGATGGCGCAGACGGACGTGGCGCCGTTCCGGACCCGGGTGAACACGTCGGTACTGGAGATCCCCGCGGGCGAGACCGTGCCGGTACGACGCCCGGACGGGCCGACTGCCGGCTCGATCGCGTCGGAAGGAGCCGGCGGCGGGTACCTGTCGAACGAAGTTGCCTACCGCAACACTCTGCAGCGCGACCTGCTCGACCCGTCGATGCCGGCCGGTCATCTGCACGTCCCGGTGCTGTCCTTCGGCCTGACCAACAAGACAACGATCACCGACCCGACCTACGAGGCGAACCGGGACGCGATCGTCGCCGGGGCCCACGCGATGCTCCGGTCGGCACTCGCATAATCAGAATTCTGATCATGCGAGCACTATTCTGATCAGCATTTGCACCCAGGAAATGTCCCTCTTCGACATTGACCCCTCGGGGGCTCGAGCATCTGACGCAGGAAGTGACTACTAAAGTGATCACCGTCTTGCCGTCGGTGATCAGAACTGTGTTCCTGAAGGCGTTGAGTGGTCAGCTCCGGCGGAGCACGCAGAACTCGTTGCCCTCCGGGTCGGCCAGGACCTTCCACGCGGAGTCGCCCTGGCCCACGTCGGCGGGCGTCGCGCCGAGGGTCTGCAGGCGAGCCACCTCTGCGGCCTGATCGTCACCGCGGTACGGCAGCACGTCGAGGTGGACGCGGTTCCAGACGAGCTGGGTCGCGGGCGTGCGGACGAACTCGAGGTACGGCCCGACCCGAAGCGGGCCATCGCCCGCGGGTCCGCGCAGTCGACGACCACCGCGGCGATCGGGCCCGTGTCACGGTAGATCTCCCGAGGCTCCAGGACGCGGAACACGTTCCCTTCCGGATCGGCCAGCACGGTCCACGGCCCGTCGCCCTGGCCCGCATCCGTCGCACCGAGCTCCTTCAGGCGTGCGACCAACTCCGCATGGTGCGCCACGGAACTGGAGGCGAGCTCGAGGTGCGCGCGATACTTCACCGTCTCGGGGTCCGGGACGCGGACGACATCCACACAGAGCGCGCTCGGGTCCGGCCCGTCGAAACCGACCGGCGCGACGTTGGACACACCAGGTCCCTCGCTGGACAGGCCCCAACCGAGCGCCTCTGCCCAGAACCGCCCCAGCGCCGATTCGTCCCGAGCCTTGAAATTGACCTGCACAAGCTGCAACCCCATACCGCCCACCCTATTTCGGCTCAGCTCGACAGGATCAGCGGGAAAGCCTTCAGAACCGAGTCGACGTGATGCTCGGCTACCGGTGTGGGGAGTTGGTGATGATGGCCGACTCTGATGGTTCGCAGACCGGCGTTGAGGCCACCCGCGACGTCGTACGACGGGTGGTCGCCGACCATCCAGCCGTCGCTGAGCGTGGCACCGGTGTGCTCGGCGGCGAGCTCGAAGATGCGACGGTCGGGTTTGCGGACGCCGGCCGCCTCGGAGATGCAGCAGTAGTCGACGGCTGCCGCGATCCCCGTGTGCTCGAGCTTGGCGGTCTGCTGTACGACGTTCCCGTTCGTCACGACCGCCACCCGCCACCCCGCCGTACTCAACGAAGCCAGCCCGTCGAGCACCGGCTGCTCCACCCACGTGAACGGCGGGTGCTCCCGGTCGTACGCCGCGACCAGTTCGTCGACCGAAGCCGTCAGACCGAACGCCTCCCGCAGTCCCGCGAACAACTGCGGCCGCGGCGTGAACCCACCGTTGTCATGGGCAACCAACCACGCGGTCGCGTCCTCCCCCAGCCCGGCCCGGTCGGCGAACCACCGGGCCCAGGCCAGGAACGCGCCGTCGCGATCGATCAGCGTGTTGTCGAGGTCGAAGCAGGCCAGCCGAGCCGTCATACGTCGATGCGGTTCTCGTCCAGCTCGTAGGCGCCCTGGACCAGGAACTCCTTACGCGGAGCGACGTCGTTGCCCATCAGGAGGTCGAAGACCTGCGCGGCGGCCTCGGCGTCGTCGACCGTGATCCGGCGAAGGGTGCGGTGCCGCGGGTCCATGGTGGTTTCGGCCAGCTGATCGGCGTCCATCTCACCGAGACCCTTGTAGCGCTGCGGGGGCTCCTTCCAGCGGACGCCCTTCTTCATCAGCTCGGCCGTCTTCCGCTGGTACTCCGCGTCGCTGTAGGTGTACAGGTACTTGTCCTGCCCCTTCTTCGGGTTCGTCAGCTCGAAGCGGTGCAGCGGCGGTACGGCGGTGTAGACCCGGCCGGCCTCCACCAGCGGCCGCATGTACCGGAAGAACAGCGTCGCGAGCAGACAGCGGATGTGCGCGCCGTCGGAGTCCGCGTCGGCCATGAAGATGATCTTGCCGTAGCGGGCCTGCTCGAGATCGAACGTCCGCCCGGAGCCGGCTCCCACCACCTGGATGATCGAGGCGCACTCGGCGTTCTTCAGCATGTCGCCGACCGACGCCTTCTGCACGTTCAGGATCTTGCCCCGGATCGGCAGCAGCGCCTGGAACTCCGAGCTGCGCGCGAGCTTCGCCGTACCCAGCGCCGAATCACCCTCGACGATGAACAGCTCCGACCGGTCGACATCGTTGCTCCGGCAGTCCGCGAGCTTCGCCGGCAGCGCCGACGACTCCAGCGCGGTCTTGCGCCGCTGCAGCTCGCGGTGCTGACGCGCGGCCACCCGCGTCCGGGACGCGGCGACGACCTTCTCCATCAGGGCGCGCGCCTGCGCCTTGTGTTCGCGTTTGGTCGAGGTCAGGAACGACTCGAGCTCGGACTGCACGACCTTCGCCACGATCCGCGACGCCGCCGGCGTACCGAGCACTTCCTTCGTCTGCCCGTCGAACTGCGGCTCGGCCAGCCGCACCGTCACGACCGCGGTCAGGCCCTCCAGTACGTCGTCCTTGATGACTTCCTCGCCGCTCTTCAGCAGCCGCGTGCCGTCCAGCGCGTTCGCGAAGCTCTTCGACAGCGCCCGCTCGAACCCGTTCACATGCGTGCCGCCCTTGGGCGTGGCGACGATGTTCACGAACGAGCGCAGCTCGGTCTCGTAGCCGTCGCCCCAGCGCACCGCGACGTCGACGTCCAGGTCGCGCTCGACGTCGGTCGGCGTCATGTGGCCGGCGTCGTCGAGCATCGGCACGGTCTCGGTGAAGTGACCGGTCCCGGTCAGCCGGACGACGTCCGTGACCTTCTGGTCGGTGGCCAGGAACTCGCAGAACTCGCTGATCCCGCCGTCGTGCTTGAAGTGCTCCTCGGTGACCTCGTCGCCGCGCTCGTCGCGGATCACCAGCTCGAGCCCCGGCACCAGGAACGACGTCTGCCGCGCCCGGGTGACCAGCTCGTCGTAGTTGAAGGCCGCGTCCTTGGTGAAGATCTGCCGATCCGCCCAGTACCGGATGCGGGTCCCGGTGACGCCCTTCTTCGCCCGGCCGGCCTTGCGCAGGCCCTTCGCCGGGGCGAACGACGCGTTCGCGCCCTCACCGTCGAACTCACCGGCCACGCCGCGCCGGAACGAGGTCGTCCAGATCGTGCCGCCGCGGTCCACCTCGACGTCCAGCCGCGCGGACAGCGCGTTCACCACCGAGGCGCCGACACCGTGGAGACCGCCGGAGGCGTTGTACGACCCGCCGCCGAACTTGCCGCCGGCGTGCAGCTTGGTGAAGACCACCTCGACACCGCTGAGCTTGGTCTTCGGCTCGATGTCGACGGGGATGCCGCGGGCGCGGTCCCGCACCTCGACCGAGCCGTCCTTGTGGAGCACCACGTCGATGCGCTCACCGTGCCCGGCCAGCGCCTCGTCGACGGCGTTGTCGATGATCTCCCACAGGCAGTGCATCAGACCGCGGCTGTCGGTGGACCCGATGTACATACCAGGCCGCTTGCGGACCGCCTCGAGACCTTCGAGGACGAGCAGATGGCGGGCGTTGTACGCCGGGTCGATCTCGGTACTGCGAGGCGTCGGGGCGGCCACAGGGCTCCTTCACTGGTTCACGCATTTACTCCGGACAGCCTATGCGGCCGCACCCCCAAAACATCGCAGGCATGCCTTGCGGCGTTAGACGGCGGGGTACCGGAGATGGGTGTTTCGGCAGATATCGATCCGGACTCGATTCGGAGTGGTGTACGACACTCCGAATCCGAGCAGACGGTGACGGATTCATGGCGCACAGTGAGAGGAGGAGTAGTCCGCCTCCGTGGCTCACCGGAAAACCGCCCGACGAGAAACCATTCCGCGTCAGCAAACGTCATACGAAGACAGGTGGTTCGTCTCACATACGGACACGTTGTCCCCACCGGGAAGCGATCCGCATGTCAGGATGTTGCTATCTGGTGAGTACGGAACTAGATGAGATGAGGCCTCAATGACTACAGCACTCGCCCCGAGTTCGGCGTTGTCTGCCGCGGATCGTTGTGACCGCTGCGGTGCGCAGGCCTACGTCCGAGTCACCCTGACCAGCGGTGGGGAGTTGCTCTTCTGCGCCCACCACGGCCGAGAGCACTCGGAGAAGCTGCGCGACATCGCGATCACGATCCACGACGAGACCGGTCGGCTCGAAGCCACCCCCACTGTCTCCGCAGACGAAGATCGGTGACCCTCAGGCTGTTCTAAACGCGCCAACGGCGGCGCCAAAGTCATAGCAGGCTTCGATGGCGGTCCACCCTGACGGGTGGCCGCCATCCTGTTGTTCACACGACAGGTACCCCGGGTCCGGGACCGTGCCGGCGCAGCTCGTGCCAAGCCCGCGCCAGCCGAGCGACCGCATCGTCGAGTACTTGCTCGGAGTAGGCGAACGGCACCCGTAAGTAGTCGTTGTGCGCACCCGACGGATCCATCGCCTGACCCGCGACCACCTCGACACCGTGCCGCAACGCCACCTGGGCGAACACCCGAGCGTCTGTGCCCGGCAGCCGGATCCACAACGCCGACCCGCCGACGGGCATCGACCACTCCCACTCCGGTAGTCGCTCGGTCAGCAACTCCCCCATCAGCTTCTTCCGCACCGTCGCCACCCGGGCCCGCGCGGCCGTCAGCTCGGTGAGCCGTGGCAGCAGCCGGGCCGTGAGCGCCTGGTCGATGACCGGGCTGCCGAGGTCGGCCAGCGCCTTGTGCCGCGCCAGCCGCTCCGCCAGCGGCCGCGACGCCCGGATCCAGCCGATCCGCAGCCCGCCCCAGACGGCCTTCGACACCGATCCGATCGTCAGCACCTCGGCGTCGTCCGGCGCGTACGCCGCCAGCGGCGGGGGGATCTCCGGGCCTGCCGGATCCCACGCCGAGTACGCGTTGTCCTCGACCACCACGACCCCGTGCCGCGCGGCCAGCTCCGCGACCTGCCGGCGCCGCGCCGCCGACATCAGGCGACCGGTCGGATTGTGGAACGTCGGCATCACGAACAACATCGCCGGCTGATGCTCCGCGCACGCGGCGTCCAGCAGCTCCGGCCGGATCCCGGCGTCGTCCAGAGGTACGCCGACCACGCGCCCGCCGGCCGCTCCGAACAGGTCGAAGCATCCCGGCCAGCTCGGCTGCTCGATCGCCACCGCGGCGCCGTTGCGCAGGTACATCTGCGTCACCAGCGCGATCGCCTGATGCGCCCCGGTCGTCACCACGATCTCGTCGGCGGACGTCGGCAGCCCTGACTCGGTGAAGTGCTCGGCGATCCGTTCCCGCAGCACCGGCAGGCCGCGCGGGTGGTACCCGACGTCACCGAGCAGCTCCGGCAGGTCGGTCGAGGCCAGGTCGATCAGCTCCGAGGACAGCTCGGGCAGGCCCGGATCGACGGCGTACGTCAGCGAGATGACCTCGCCCGGTCCGACCGTGATGCGGTGGAACAGCGACTCGCCGTACCCGGCCGGCATCCGCTTGTCCGCTCGTGAACGACCCCGGCTCGCGGCGCGCGCGACCGTCGTACCGCTGCCTCGCCGGCTCTCGACCAGGCCGCGGGCGCGGAGTTCGTCGTACGCCGCGACGACCGTCGAGCGGCTGATCGCCAGGGACTCGGCCAAGCGGCGCTCGGCCGGCAGGCGTGCGCCGACCGGAAGCTCGGCGGAGCCGATCAGCGCGGCGATCTCGTCCGCCAGCCGCCGGTACAAACCACCCGCACGTGTGCCCAGCCGGTGGCCGATCAGGTCGGCCAGCGCCGCGGGATCTCCAGAACGGTCCACTTCTCCTCGGATTGGCTCGGGTGGACTGCTTCCGACCCAGCCAGGCTAGTACGGGCAGGCAGTCCAGTTCGAGGAGAAGAAGTCATGGGGATCGGTCAGTTGGCGGGGTTCGCGGGCGCGACGGTGGTGCTGGTCGGGATGCCGGGGCCGAACAACCTGTACATCTCGCTGCGCAGCCTCACCCAGGGACGTCGTGCGGGCGTCGTGTCCGCACTGGCCGTCGAGACCGGCACCCTCGTCTACATCGTCGTGACCGCGCTCGGCCTCGCGGCGCTCGTGCAGGCCTCCCCGACGCTCTTCACCGCGATCACCGTCGCCGGCGCCCTCTACCTCGCGTACCTCGGTCTCCGGCTGCTGCGCGCCCCGGCGAGCCACGTCGACGCCGGCATCCAGGCCGCGCCGCTCGGCCGGGTGTTCCGCGACGGCGTCGTGGTCAACCTGCTCAATCCGAAGGCGGCGCTGTTCTTCCTCGCGTTCCTCCCGCAGTTCACCACGCGCGGCGCCGATCCCGGCCAGCTCCGCACCGAGATGGTGGTGCTCGGCGTCGGCACGCTTCTGATCGGCCTCGCGCTCGACCTCTGCTACGCGGTCGGCGCCGACGCGATCGGCCGCCGCTTCCGGTCGGTCCGTACGACGAGCCGGCGCCGCACGCTCGTCGTCGCCGCGATCTACCTCGGGCTCTCCGCCTTCGCGCTGATCAGCGCCTTCTGATCAGCGGTCCTTGAGGATCGTCGCCTCGCCGTCCTGCAGCCGAACGGTCAGCGTCTCGTCGCCGACCCGCAGACCGCCGAGCTCGAGCGTCTGCCAGGGCGCCGAGGTCGCGGGATTGATCGTCAGCGTGCCGCCGGGCACGTCGGGCTCGATGCCGAGTGCGGCGACGAGCACCGCGACGGCCGAGGCCGCGGCCCACGCCTGCGGGCGGCACGAGAGCGGGTACGGCGTCGGCGTACGCTCCTCGCTCGTTCCGCGACCGCCGTACAGCTCGGGCAGCCGGTAGTCGAACGCCTCCGCCGCGCGGATCAGTCCCTCGACGTACGACGAGGCGACGTCCGCCTGACCGGTCGCGAACAGGCCCTGGACCGTCATCGCGGTGTCGTGCGGCCAGACGCTGCCGGTGTGGTAGCCGAGCGGGTTGAAGCGGGTCATCGCCGTGGACAACGTTCGCAGCCCGAAACCGCTGTCGAGATCCGCTCCTGCGAGCACGTCGGCGACCGTCTGTTCCTCGTCCGCGTCGAGGAGACCGGTGCCGAGCAGGTGGCCCATGTTCGACGCGCGGCCCGCGACCGGGTTCTTCGCGCTGTCGAGGGCGATCGCCGGGTAGCCGTCGATCCAGAACGCTTCGCGGAAACGCTCCTGCAGCGCGGAGGCCCACGTCCGCCATTCGTCGCCTGGCAGGCCGTGCGCCTCGAGCAGTTCGGCGCCCTTCTCCGCGGCGGCGTACGCGTAGCCCTGGACCTCGCACAGTGCGATCGGCGCGGTGGCGAGGGTGCCGTCCGGCCATTGCACCGCGTCGGCGGAGTCCTTCCAGCCCTGGTTCGCGAGGCCGTGGCCGGATTCGTCGACGTACTCGAGGAAGCCGTCGTCGTCCGGGTCGGCGTACTCCTTCATCCAGGTCAGCGCGCGCTCCAGGTTCGGGAGCAGGTCGCGGACCTCGTCGGCCGGCATACCCCAGCGCCAGGCCTTGTGCAGTGTGGTGATCCAGAGCTGGGTCGCGTCGTGCGTGCCGTAGTACACCGGCGGCAGGACCAGGCCGCCGCCGTGATCGGCGACCTCGGCGCGTAGTTCGTGCGGGATCTTGCCCGGTTGCTCGGCCGTGCCTGCGTCGACCTTCGTGCCCTGCCGGGCGGCCAGCGCCCGCAGGGTGCCCGCGGCGAGGGACGGGTCGACGGGAATCAGCATGCCGGACGAGATCAGCGAGTCGCGGCCGAAGAGCGTCAGGTACCACGGCGGGCCCGCGCCGAGGTAGCGGTCGCCGTCGACTGCGAGTTGCAGCGCCCGGACGTCGTCGAGCGACCGGTCGAGCCAGCGTTCGACCCGCTTGTCGTCACAGCGGACGGTCACGGCGTACGGCGTACGCTCGGCCGGCGGCTCGATCGAGAATCCCGTGGTGGACTTCGGGAAGTCTGCGGTGACGTGCAGCGTGAGGGTGAACTCCTCCCCCGGCTCGACGCGTGGTGTGGCGGACACGCCGGGGTCGGCGGTGACGACGACTCGCGTGTCGCCGCTCTCCCAGCGCGTGCGGCCGGGGCCGTCCGGGAGCGGGGCGAGCTGCGGCAGGCTCGCCGCGGCTCCGCTGCGGACGGCGGCCGTGCCCGCGAGATCGGTGCCGAGGGCAACGTCCAGGCGGCATTCGACCGCGGCGCGGGAGCGGTTCACGAGGGTGATGCGCTCGGTGAGGCCGTCGGACTCGACGGTCCGGGTCCGGTACAGCATCACGGTCGGGTCGTGCCGCGTGTCACCGAGACCTTCGACCGTCGCGACGTACTGGTGGGTGGCGGCGTCCTGTTCGTCCACCTGCACCGGGACCGGCTCGCGACCGTCGACCGTCACGCTCAGCCGCGACAGGATGCGACGGTCCCGGGCGTACACGCCCTCCGCGCCGGAACCGGACAACTGACCTGATCGCGGCGACAGCACCACCCAGGGAGCGGCAAGGGCAGTGACCAGTTCATGCAGGCTCGACATATCACCACCCTAAGAGGTCTCGTTGTGCGAGAGAGTGTGGGTATGGAGACAGGGGTGACCGTACTGGTCGGGATCGCGATCTTCGTCGGGATCGTCGGCATCGTGGTACCGATCCTGCCGGGGGCCATCCTCAGCCTGGCGGCGATCCTGGTCTGGGCGATCGTCGAGCGCAGCGCGACCGGCTGGGTGGTGTTCGCGATCGCGGTGGTGCTGATCGGTGCGAGTCAGGTGGTGAAGTACGTCGTACCGGAGCGACGGCTCCGCGAGGCCGGCGTACCGCGGCGGTCGATGTTCTTCGGCATCCTGCTCGGCATCGTCGGGTTCTTCGTGATCCCGGTGGTCGGCATGTTCATCGGCTTCCCGATCGGCATCTACCTGTCCGAGCTGCAGCGGCAACGCACCCACGCGGCCGCCCGGACGTCCACCAAACACGCCCTCCGCGAGACCGGCGTCTCCATCTTGATCGAGCTCACCGGCACCTCCCTGGCCGCGGCGGTCTGGCTGATCGCAGTCCTGTTCGTCGTCTGACCCGCTTCTTAGCTGATTGCCAGCTTGTTCTCAGCCGTACCGGAGCTTCGTCCAAGGTGCGCGCGGCACTGTGGGAATCCCCAGTGCCGGTGACGTCCCGGCACGCAGTACGGAAGGCGCAGCAGGATGAAGCTCTCACAGAAGCGGTGGCGGATGGTCGGCACCGCGGCCGCTGTCGTCGCGACCACCGCGGTCGGCGGAGTCGCCTGGGCGGCGACCAGCGCGGACCCGACACCGTCGCCGTCGGCCTCACCGTCGAGCCCGTCGACACCTGGCCAGGAACAGAAGCCCGACGGACCAGGCCGGGGGTTCGGCGCGCGGGGCGGGTTCGGCCTCGGCGGGGCGTTGCACGGTGAGTACGTCGTACCGAAGGACGGCGGCGGCTACCAGACCGTCGCCACCCAGCGCGGCGAGGTCACCGCGGTCAGCAAGGAGTCGATCACGGTCAAGAGCGAGGACGGGTACAGCCGGACCTACACGCTCACCGAGGACACGCTGGTGAACGCGGCCCGCGACGGGATCGACGACGTGAAGACCGGAAACACCGTCACCGTGACGGCTGTCGTCGCGGACGGCAAGGCGACCGCGTCGTCGGTCAATGACGGGACCGTCCGCGACGCGGCCGGACAGAAATGGGGCTTCAAGCACGGGCCCCGCTGAGGTGTAGAGGCGGCGGCGACTCACAGCTGATTGCCAGGAACCTTCCAGGGTCCCCACGGGTCCCGGCTGCACACTGTGAGCATGAGTCCGCATCTGCTGGTCGTCGACGACGAGCCGAACATCGTCGAGCTGCTGTCCGCGAGCCTGCGGTTCGCCGGGTACCAGGTCACCACGGCGACCCACGGCGCCGAGGCGCTGCGCAAGGCGCGCGACGTGGAGCCCGATCTGGTCGTACTCGACGTGATGATGCCCGGCCTGGACGGCTTCGAGGTGGTACGCCGTCTGCGCGGTGAGGACCGGCATGTGCCCGTGCTGTTCCTCACCGCCCGCGACGCCGTCGAGGACAAGGTGCTCGGACTGCAGACCGGCGGCGACGACTACGTCACGAAGCCGTTCAGCCTGGACGAACTGGTCGCCCGGGTGCGTGCGCTGCTACGCCGCTCCGGGCACCGCGAGCAGACCGCGACCGAGGCCGCCGTACTGCGCTATGGGGACCTGGAGCTGAACGAGGACAGCTACGAGGTGTTCAAGGCCGGTCAGGCGGTGCAACTGTCGCTGACCGAGTTCAAGCTGCTGCGGTGCCTGCTCGAGAACGCCGAGCGGGTGATGTCGAAGGGCCAGATCCTGTCCGCGGTCTGGAACTACGACTTCGCCGGGGACGCCGGCGTGGTCGAGTCCTACATGTCGTACCTGCGCCGCAAGGTCGACACCGGCGACCAGAAGTTGCTGCACACCGTCCGCGGGGTCGGCTACGTCCTGCGCACGCCGCGAGGCCCGAACTGATGTCTCTCAGCCACCAGCGGTTCGCCGACCGGTACCCGCTGCGCGTCACCATCGTCGTCGTCCTGCTGACGCTGGTGACACTGGCGCTGGCCACGTCCGGCGTGCTGGCGACGACCATCATGCGCGGCTACCTGATCGACCGCGTCGACCAGCAACTGCAGCAGGCCGCCGGCCCGCTGTCACGCGCCGCCGACGACAGGCGGCCGCTGCCGCCTGGTAAGGGCCTACGCCCCCAGTTGCCGAGTCCTCTCGTCGTGCAGTTCAACGACTCCGAAGGGTCGAGCGCCAAGGGCCCGGCCTGGGCGCGGATCACCGAGACGGAGCCGCTGCCGAAGCTGCCGACGCTGAACCTGAACCAGGTGCGCGCTCTGGAAGGCGAACCGTTCGAGGTCGACGCAGAGTCCGGCGGCGCGACGTGGCGGGTCCTCGCGCTGCCGCTCGACGACGGGAAGGGATCGGTCATGGTGGCGCAGAGCCTGCGCGACATGGACCACACGATCAGCCGGTTGGTCGGCGTACAGCTGGCGGCCGGGGCGATCGTGCTGGTGCTGCTGGCCGGCGTCGGGACGTACGTCGTACGGCGAAGTCTGCGCGGGCTCGAGGACGTCGAACACACCGCGGTGGCGATCGCCGGCGGGGACCTGAGCCGGCGCGTACCGCAGCGAGATCCACGGACCGAGGTCGGGCGGCTGTCGCTGGCGCTGAACCAGATGCTCGGGCAGATCGAAACCGCGTTCGCGCAACGGACCGCTTCGGAGTTCGCGGCCCGGCGAAGTGAGGACGCGGCGCGGCGGTCGGAGGAGGCGGCGCGGCTGTCCGAGGACCGGATGCGGCGATTCGTAGCGGATGCCTCGCACGAGCTGCGGACACCGTTGACGTCGATCCGGGGGTTCGCGGAGCTGGCGAGGCAGCGTGGCGACATCTCCGACCCGGACACGATGCGGCGGATCGAGGACGAGGCGAAACGGATGGGGCTGCTCGTCGACGACCTGTTGCTGCTGGCGCGGCTGGATCAGCAGCGTCCGCTGCGGATGGAGTCGGTCGACCTGCTGCCGATCGCGGCCGACGCCCTGCACAACGCGCAAGCCGTGCAGCCCGAACGTCCCATCTCGCTGACGATCCTGCCCGGGTCGGAGGCTCCGGTCGTGTCAGGTGACGAGGCACGTCTACGGCAGGTCCTCGGGAACCTGGTCAGCAACGCGCTGCACCACACACCCGTCGACGCGCCGATCACCGTCTCGGTCGGCACCCGCGGCACCGAGGCCATCCTCGAAGTCAGCGACACCGGCCCCGGCCTCACCGACGAGCAGAAGGCGCGCATCTTCGAACGCTTCTACCGAGTCGACACAGCCCGCACCCGCTCCACCGGCGGCTCGGGCCTGGGCCTCTCCATCGTCGCCGCCCTGGTCGCCGCCCACCAAGGCAAAGTCACCGTCACCAACACCACCCCCCACGGCGCCACCTTCACCGTCCACCTCCCGCTGACCGGCTAGAGCTGGACCGCCAGGCAGGCAGAAGTCGCTCAGGGAGGCGCTTTAACCGGTTAGATCCCGGGTTCTGCCTGCGTGGAGGTTCACAAGACCGGGAAGGTGCGGGTGGCGGATTCGCCGTGTTCGAGGACTTGGGCGGCGGGGCCGAGGATCTTGGGGTCGGGGTGGCCTACCAGGTCCTGGTCCTTGTCGGTGTAGTCGTAGAGGGACAGGACGTGGCGCATCGCCTCCAGGCGGGCGCGCTTCTTGTCGTTGCTCTTGACAACGGTCCACGGGGCGTACGGCGTGTCGGTGTGGTCGATCTGGCGGATCGTGAACCGGGTCTGCTGTTCCGCCTGCGACACCGAGAACCACAACTTCACCAGCAGGATCCCCGACCGGACCAGCATCCGCTCGAACTCCGGCGCCTGGCGCATGAACTCCTCGTACTGCTCCTGGTCGCAGTACCCCATCACCCGCTCCACGCAGGCCCGGTTGTACCAGGACCGGTCGAACAGCGTCATCTCCCCGGCCGCCGGCAGATGCGCGACGTACCGCTGGAAGTACCACTGCGTCTGCTCGCGCTCGGTCGGCTTCTCCAGCGCGACGATGCTCGCCCCGCGGGGATTCAGATGCTCCATGAACCGCTTGATCGTCCCGCCCTTGCCGGCCGCGTCACGGCCCTCGAACACGATCACCAGCCGCTGTTTCGACCGCTTCACCCAGTACTGCAGTTTCAGCAACTCGATCTGCAGCAGCCGCTTGTCCCGGTCGTAGATCTCCCGCGGCAGCCGCTCGCCGTACGGATAGCCCTCGCGCCAGGTGTCCACCGGAGTACCGTCGGCCCGCAGCAGCACCGGGTCGTCGTCCTCCTCGTCCAGCACCCGGAAGCCGAGCTCTTGCACCAGATCAGGCGTGGTCATGAGCCCAAGCGTCGTCCTCGACGATGACGCTCAGGTGAACAGGCGGCGGAGCTTGACCGTGCAGTCGCGGCGGTTGATCAGCTCGCCGTCGCGCAGCACCTGCGCCCGGTCGTGCGCGCGGCTGACCAACGTCTCCCACTCGCCGTCGGGAAGTGCCAGGCTCTCGATCACCTCGTCGGGTTCCGGGAAGTGGATGTCGGGGTGCGGGTTGTGCTCGCCGGGCGGGAAGCCCAGGTGACCCTCGATCAGCAGTACTCCGCCCCGCGCGACCGCGGCCGCCGCGCTGCGCAGGATGCCTTCGCGTGGCAGTTCGGTCTTGGAGTGCAGGAACTGCGCGGACACCAGGTCGAACTCCCCGGCCGGGAACGACCTGCCCAGCTCGTGCTGCTGCCAGTCGATCCGGTCGCCGACCCCGGCCTCGTTCGCGTGCTCGGCCGCGCGGCGCAGCGCGACCGTCGAGATGTCGACGGCGGTGACCGTCCAGCCTCGCTGCGCGAGCCAGATCGCGTCGGCGCCTTCGCCGCAGCCGAGGTCGAGCGCCCGGCCCGGCGTCAGGCCGGACACCTCGTCCACGAAGGCGACGTTCGGCTTGCCGCTCCAGATCTGGTCGTGCTCGGTGTAGAACGCGTTCCAGTGCTCGTCAGGGAGCTGTTCGGTGGTCATGGGCCGATAGTGCGCGAACCCGCGACGTCCGGCAAACAATCTTGCCGGGTTGGCAAACGTCAGCTGTCCCGGACCGGTAGCGGTTCAGCCTTCCCGACCACCAAGGCGTAGGTCAGCGCGCCGATCACCGCCACCACGCCGGCCACCGCGAACGAGGGCAGGTACGACCCGTCGTACATGTCGAGCAGCAACCCGAACACGTACGGGCTGATGATCCCCGCGATGTTCGACGCGAAGTTCTGGATGCCGCCGATCGAGGCCACGTGCCGCGACGACGGCGCCACGTCACCCGGCAGCGACCAGATCCCGGTCGCCGCGATCGCCAGGCTCGCGTACGAGATCGCCAGGAACAGCAGCGCGACGTACACCGACTTCGCCGGCGCCGCGAACACGATCGCCGCACCGCCGAGCAGCCCGCCCACCATCACGGTCTTCCGCACCCGCGTGACATCGGCGCCCGCCCGGATCCTCCGGTCCGCGACCACACCGGCGATCCACCCGCCGGCGATCGCGGTGATCCCGGGCAGCGTCCCGAGCGTCCCCAGCTGTGCCAGGTCGAGCCCGCGGGCGTCCTTCAGGTACGACGGGAACCAGGTGAGGAAGAAGTAGATGACGAAGTTCAGGCAGAAGAAGCCGAGCATCATGCCGCGGATCGTCCGGTACCTGAACAGGTCCCGTCAGCGCACCTGCGCCGCCGCCTCCGAGTCGTTCTCCTCGATCCGCGCCCCGTGGGCCGCGATGTAGTCGCGCTCCTCCTGGTTCGCGTGCGGGTGCTCCGACGGATCCCGGTAGTACCAGTACCAGACCGCCGCGAGCATGATCCCGAGCACGCCCAGGACGACGAAACGAGAAGTGCCAGCTCACCAACGGTACGCCGGCGCCTCGCCCGCTCCGAGCGCGAACCGGAACGCGAACAACGACCAGAACCCGCGCGCCAGCGGCGTCAGCGCGGTCACGACGCTCCACCACAACGCGGCGAACGTGAACGCCTTCCGGGCGCCCACCTTGTCGGCGAACCAGCCCGCGGCCAGCATCGCCCCGTCGTACGCCCAGACGAACGCGCCGAGGATCAGGCCCTTCCAGGTAATTCAGGGAGAGCCCGACGAACGCGAGCCCTAGGATCAGGTACCTCGTGCGACTGGCTCCGGGCGGTGCCTTCACAGGGGTGATGGCGGTCACTCTGTGCCTCCGATCGACAGCGGACCGTCGCACGCTACCTTGCCCGGATTCTTTGTGCAGACAAATGTTTCATCGTGCGGAATGAGGCTCGAATGATCCAGGACGGCGAGGAGATCCCGCTGCTCGGCGGCGATGTGACCGAGGGCCTGGTGCGGGTCGGCGACACAGTACGGCGGCCGCCGGGCGAGCGCGCCGACTTGGTCCGCGACGTCTTGCGGCACCTGGAGAAGGTCGGGTTCGAGGGCGCACCGAGGTACCTCGGCGTCGACTCGACCGGCCGGGAGGCGCTCACGTACGTCGAGGGTGAGGTCGCGGGCCGTCCACGCCCTCGGTGGATCGCCGACGAGGACCGGATGGTGTCGGTGGCGCGGCTGCTGCGGGCGTACGACGACGCGGTCGAAGGATTCGGCCTGCCCGAGAACCTGCCCCCGCCGATCGAGCCGCCGGGTCTCCCCGACCTGAACGATCCGCCGGAGCTCGTGGGCCATCAGGACGTGACGCCGGAGAACGTGGTGTTCCGCGACGGCCGCGCGTACGCCCTGATCGACTTCGACCTCGCCCGCCCGGTCAGCCGCTGCCGCGAGGTCGTGAACCTGATGCTGTGGTGGGCGCCGTTCGGCGACGACGCCGACCTGGATCCGCTGCTGCGCGGTCTGGACCGCGCGCGCCGGTGCCGCCTCCTGGCCGATGTCTACGGTCTGCCCGAGACCGACCGCCGACGGCTGATGGAACTGGCGATCGGACTCAACGAGCGCGCCTGGCACACGATGAAGTACCGGGCCGAAACGCTCGGCGGAGGCTGGCAGCGGATGTGGAGCGAGGGCGTCGGCGACCAGATCCGCAACCGCCAGGACTGGCTCGAGGCCAACGCCGACGCCCTCACCACCGCGTTGCTCAGCGGGCGATCCTGACCTCCGCGCCGGTCTTCGCCGACTCGTAGATCGCGCTCAGCATCCGGGCCATCTCCAGGCCCTGTTCCGCGGTCGCGTCGGCCGGGATCTCGCCGCGGCAGATCTGCAGGAAGTGATCGATCTGGTTCGCGAACCCGGCCCGGAAGTCGAACCCGAGCGAGTCGATCTGCGGCTGGACGTGCAGCAGCGTGTCGTGCCGCTCGGTGATCATCAGCAGCTCCGGCTCGATCTCCGCGCCGCCCTTGTCACCGTGGATCCGGACGCTGATCTCGTTGCGCGCGTGCAGCGAGAACGACGTGTCCACGTCGAGGACCGCCCCGCCCTCGAAGCGGATCTGCGCCGTGGCGTAGTCCTCGACCGTGTTCGGCCGCGCCGCCGACGCCGCCTTGTACCGGGTCAGGTGCTGGATGTTGTCGCGGGCCCCGAGCGGGGCGAACGTGACACCGGACGCGGACACCGGCTTCGGCATCCCCATCAGGTACCAGCACAGGTCGATGACGTGCACGCCGAGGTCGATCAGCGGACCGCCGCCCGACAGCTCCACGTCGCCGAACCAGCCACCGGGGTTGCCGGCCGTGCGCAGCAGCGTGGCTCGGGCCGCGTAGATGTCGCCGAACTCACCCGCGTCCAGGAACCGCTTGGTCACCAGCGCGTTCGGCGCGTACCGCCGTACGTACCCGATCTGCAGCGCCTTGCCGGTGTCCTCGACCGCCTTCACCAGTGCCTCGGCCTCGGGCACCGTCACGGTCATCGGCTTCTCGACCAGGACGTTCTTGCCGGCCCGCAGCGCCGCCTCGGCGATCGGCGCGTGCAGCGTGTTCGGTACGCACACGCTCACCGCGTCGATGCCCGGGTCCGAGAAGATCTCCTCGGCGTCGCCGGTCACCCGCTCCACGCCGAACTGCTCGGCGCGGGCCTTCGCCCGCTCCAGGTCGACGTCGCACACGGCGACGAGCTCGGCCTGGGGGTTCTTCTGGTACGCGCTCAGGTGCTCGCCGGCGATCGAGCCCAGCCCGATCACCGCAATCCGCGTCTTCATGTTCAGGCCACGCCTTCCGTCAGTCGGAGGATGTTCGCGAGCGAGCGCTCGATGGCATGCAGCGGCGACTCCATACCCTCGAACTCCAGGCTCACCGGTACGTCGGGCTTGGTGGCAACCAGTGCCAGCAGGCCGGGCAGGTCCACGTCGCCGTGACCCGAGACCGTCCCGAGCAGGTAGTCGCCGGCCAGGGTCTTCAGCCAGCCCTCCCCTGCCGACCGGCGGATGTGGAAGTCCTTCACGCCGATCGAGGCCGCGACGTCGATCAGCCCGGCGGCGGTCTTGCCCGGCACCTCGCCGACGCACAGGCCGTTGCCGAGGTCGAGCGTGACGCGGAAGTTCGGGCGGTCCACGGCGTACACGAGCCGGGCGAGCCGCTCGCTGCCGTTCATGAAGAAGCCGTGGTTCTCGATCGTCGACACGATGCCCAGCTCGGCGGCGTGGTCGGCGACCGCGCGGCAGCCCTCGACGACCTTCTCGAAGGTCGACTCGAACTCACCCGGGTCCTGCTCACGCCACGCCCACGGCGCGACGTCGTGCCGGAAGATCCGGGCGCCGAACCGGTGCGCGACGTCCAGCTGCCGGCGCAGGCGGTCGATCTCCTGGGTGTCCGCGGACCGCAGATCGCCGCTGACCAGGTAGTTCACGATCGGTACGCCGACGTTCTCGGAGTGCTTGGCGGTGTCGCGGACGACGTCCTCGTGCTCGAGGAAGTACTCCCCGTCCATGGCGGCGATCTCGATGTGACCCGCGGACGAGGCCGCGACCCAGTCCAGGACGCCGATCAGGTCCATCTCGCCGCGCGTGATGAGATCGCGGAAGCAGTACGAGCTGACTCCTAGCTTCACTTGCTGGTCCTCTCCAGAGTGTCTGAGTCAAGGGGGGTGATGTGGCTCCACGGACTCGGGTAGTCGTGAACGCCGTAGATTGCTGAACTGAACCGGTCGAACGCGTTGCCGACCGCCCCGAGCACCACCGCCTCGCGCCCCAACGCGGACGCGACGAACGGCGGGCGCTCGGGGAAGACCAATTCGTTCTCGACCGCGGCCGCGAGCGGCCGCAGCAGCGTGCCGGTGTCGGCCACCGATCCGCCCCGGACGACCACGACCTCGGGATCGACGACCAGCAGCACGGTCGCGATCCGTCCGGCGATCTGCGCGCAGAAGTCCTCGAGCTCCGCCTGCGCGTCGGCGTCGCCGGCCGCCGCGGCGGCCAGCACCTCCGCACCGGTCGGCCGCACGGACCACACCAGCTGGCCGCGCTGAGCGTTACGCGTCCAGCGCATCCCGCGCTGCGCGCCCAGCTCGCCCGCGAGCCGGTGCCGTCCTTGCCGGATGACCCCGTTGAGGACGATCGAGAGTGACAGCCGGTGGCCGATCTGCAGATAGACGACATCGGAGTACCCGCGGCCCGCGCCGCCACGCTGCTCCGCCAGCGCCGCCAGCTTGATGTCGTTGTCCACGACGACCGGCTGCTCGAGCTCCTTCGCCAGGAGCTCGCCGACCGGCAGGCCGACCAGGCCGGGCATCGCGAGGCTGGCCCGCAGCCGCCCGTCCGCCTCGACGACGCCTGGCAGGCCCACACCGACCCCGCGCAGACGGGTCAGGTCGAGCGATCCGGCGGCGGCATCGAGCGCACGCGGAATCAGTGAGAGGTCGGCCGATCCGTCCGGCATCAGCTCGGCGTACCCGACCCGGCGACCGGAAAGGTCGCAGATGATCGCGCGTGCTCCGCGCGGACCGAGGTCCACGCCGGCGACCAGGCCCGCCTCACGGGCGAACCGGAACGCCCGGGCCGGCCGGCCCGGTCCCGCCGTGGCCGGGCTGGTCGCCTCGACCAATCCGGCGTCCAGCAGATCGTCGAGGACGGCGTGCACGGTGGGTCGGGACAGGCCGGTCCCCTCGCTGATGACGCCGACCGTGCGCGCCTCACCGGCGTCGGCGAGAAAGCGCAGGCAGGCGACCTGGTTCGCCGCTCGCTCCGCCTGCGCGGCTCCGCGTGCAGTCTCCATCGACCCCAACCCATTAAGGAACCGGCTTTAATAAAGACCGTAGCAGAATGGTTCGCCGGTCGGCAATGGCTGTTGCCGACCGCAACTACCGTTGCAGGATCGTGCGCTCGACGACGGTCCAGGTGGTCGTGGTCAGCAGGTACAGGCCGGCGGCGAGAGGTACGAAGGCGGCTGTCAGCAACGTGCTGAACGGCAGCAAACGGGCGATCCGGCGGGACAAGACAGTCGCCGACGCGTCCAGCTGCCGCAGCTGGAGCCGCGCCGAGAACCAGGCGACCACAGCGAGCAACACCGCCATCACAAGGTACGCCGGGGTGCCCGTCAGGACCGGCCAGTGCGAGCCGAGCGGTGCACCGAGCAGACTGCCGCTGATCAACTGGTTCGACTCCCCCGCGACCATCGCGCGGGAGAACAGCGTGTACATGAGCCAGAAGATCGGGAGCTGCGCGAGCGTCGGCAGGAAACCGGCGAACAACGACGTACCGGACTCGGCCTGCAGCTTCGCGATCTCACGCTGCAGCCGCTCCGGATTGTCCCGGTGCTTGTCGGTGAGCTGTTTCAACTGCGGCATCAACTCCGCGCGGGCCGTCAGCCCGCGATGTGCCCGCACGCTCAGCGGGACGAGAAGCAGCCGTACGGCGAGCGTGCACACGACGATCGCGACGACAGCGACGTACGCGCCGGCGAATGGCTCGAGGGTGGCGACGAGGGACTTGAGCAGGTGATAGGCACCGGTGACCGGTGCCTCCAGGAAGGAAGGCACAACAAGACTCCACGAGTGTGTAGGTACAGGTAGCGACGGAGAACGCGGCTACTGTCCGGGGGCTCGTGGTCGGGGCTTCCCTGCGGCGTCGGGATCCCGGAGGGAGAGATAGGCGGTACGCCGGGCGTTGGCCCGGGTGGCGCTGGCCCGCGCCGGCAGCGGCGAGGCGAGCGGGGACCGCGCCGCGGAGCGTGCGACGACGACCAGCGCCAACAGCAAGGCCGCCGCCGTGAGCACGGCGGCGGCCAGTGAAGCCGTGTCGAACACAGGGATCACCGCGGCAAGCACCCCGGCGACCCACTGCGTCATGTGATCAGTCCAGGTAGTCGCGGAGGACCTGCGAGCGCGACGGGTGGCGCAGCTTCGACATCGTCTTGGACTCGATCTGGCGGATCCGCTCGCGGGTCACGCCGTACACCTTGCCGATCTCGTCGAGCGTCTTGGGCTGACCGTCGGTGAGGCCGAAGCGCATCGAGACCACGCCGGCCTCACGCTCGGACAGCGTGTCCAGGACGGCGTGCAGCTGCTCCTGGAGCAGCGTGAACGAGACCGCCTCGGCCGGCACGATCGCCTCGGAGTCCTCGATCAGGTCGCCGAACTCGGAGTCGCCGTCCTCACCGAGTGGGGTGTGCAGCGAGATCGGCTCGCGGCCGTACTTCTGCACCTCGATGACCTTCTCCGGGGTCATGTCGAGCTCCTTGGCGAGCTCCTCCGGAGTGGGCTCCCGGCCGAGGTCCTGCAGCATCTGCCGCTGAACGCGGGCGAGCTTGTTGATGACCTCGACCATGTGCACCGGGATCCGGATGGTGCGGGCCTGGTCGGCCATCGCGCGGGTGATCGCCTGCCGGATCCACCAGGTGGCGTACGTCGAGAACTTGTAGCCCTTGGTGTAGTCGAACTTCTCGACCGCGCGGATCAGACCGAGGTTGCCCTCCTGGATCAGGTCCAGGAACAGCATGCCGCGGCCGGTGTAGCGCTTGGCCAACGACACCACCAGGCGCAGGTTGGCCTCGAGCAGGTGGTTCTTGGCGCGGCGGCCGTCCTCGGAGATCCAGTCGTACTCGTCGCGGACCTTGTCCTTGAGCTTGGCCGCCTCGTCGGCGAGCTGCTCCTCCGCGAACAGGCCGGCCTCGATCCGCTTGGCGAGCTCGACCTCCTGCTCGGCGTTCAGCAGCGGGACCTTGCCGATCTGCTTCAGGTAGTCCTTGACCGGGTCCGCGGTGGCACCGGCGACCATCACCTGCTGCTCGGGCTCGTCGGTCTCGTCGGCCTCGGAGACCACGAAGCCCTCGTCCTCGGTGAGCTCCTTCTCCAGACCCTTCACCGCCTCCGGCTGGAAGTCGGACTCGTCCACCTCGTCGAGAGCGCGCGGCTTCCCGGTCTTCGGGTCGATCGACAGACCCGCCTCGGACACTGCCTTCTTCGCCGGAGCCTTCTTGGCAGCGGCCTTCTTCGCGGGGATACCGTCCTCCTTGGTGCCGGCGGCCTTCACCGCCGCCTTCTTCACGGCCGCCTTCTTGGCAGCTGGATCGGTCACTCGGGCGCTGGTCCTCGGAGCCGCGCTGCGGGCGGTGGCGGCCACGGCCCGGGCAGGCTCGGCGGGAAGGTTCTCGGACGAGCTGGACGACACGAATTACCTCTCGTCTGACGCAGGGTTTGTACGGCGGTACGACGTGATGCTGATACCGGTGTTGCTGAGTCTTTGGGTACTGCGGTTCGCGGCTGCTCGCTGGTCAGGCGGCGGCAACAGTCCATTGTAATCCGCGAACCAAGGCCAGGCGTCGCGCGACCCCCCGGAACGGCGCAACTCAGGCCCCTGCCGGGCGGGCGTCCCCGCGCGGCAGAGGCCCAGGGTATGTCGCGTCCGGGAATCCGTCCTCAGCCGTTGCGCGTCTGCCGCAGCGGACGCGCGACCACCGGCCGCCGGACCAGCTGCTGCTCCTGTTTGAACTGCCGTACCTTGACCAGCGACGCCACGTCGATCACGTCCGCGACGGACTTGTAGGCGCCGTCCTCGCCGTACGGCTCGGACGCCTCCCGCCAGCCGCGCGGCCGGACCTTCAGCTGCTTGCCGAGCAACGCGACGAAGATCTTCGCCTTCTGCGCGCCGAAGCCCGGCAGGGCGGACAGCCTGGCCAGCAGGTCGTCCCCGGACTTCACATCGGACCACAGGCCCGAAGCGTTACCGCTGTACTGCTCGTCCAGGTGTTTGGCCAGGGTCTGGATCCGGGCGGCCATCGCGGTCGGGAACCGGTGCACGGCCGGCGGGCCGGCCACCACCTCGACGAACGCGTCCGGGTCGTAGTGCGCGACCGTGGCGGGATCGAAGGGACCGCTCATCCGCTTCGCGATCGCGACGGGGCCGGCGAACGCCCGCTCCATCGGGATCTGCTGGTCGAGAAGCATGCCGACCAGCAGGGCGAACGGATCTCTGCTCAGCATCTCGTCGGCGTCGGGCTGTTGCGCCAGGCACAGCTTCCTGCTGCGTGTCGAAGTCACCTCAGTCCTCCCCTTCCTCGGCCTTCACGGCCAGCACCGGACACGGAGCATCGAGCAGCACCCGCTGCGCGTTGCTGCCGAGGATGAGCTTGCCGACCGGGGACCGGCGCCGCAGCCCGATCACGATGAACTCCGCGTGCACCTGCTCGGCGACGGCCACCAGGTCCTCCGCCGGGTCCAGGCCCCGCACCAGCTGCCGCACCTCGTACGGCACACCGGTCGAGTCGAGCTGCTCCCGTACCTCCGTCAGCGCGGCGTCACTCGCCGCGGCCTCGTCGCTGTCGAAGTTGCGCCCGCCCCGATGCGAGTTCACCACCACCAGCTTGGCGTCCCGTAGCGCCGCCTCCTCCGCTGCTCGCCGAAGGGCCGCACGGCCTTCCGCCTTCGGCACATAACCCACGACGATGGTCGTCATCGCCCTGCCTCACCTCCGGGTGTGTGTCGACCCGTCTCGAACGATACTGCTCCCGACCGCGGTCGGCATCCGCTGCATTTGCACCTGTTGTGTCGCACCGGTGACGGAGGGCTGCCGGTGCCCGACTACTACCCGCGGCGGACCTGCCTAACCTTCCGGTGGCCACACCTTTGCAGGGCTGTCACCGAAAGCGCCACCCCTGTAGTCGGAGTCGTTATCGAACTCGTCCGGGAAGCCGCCGGGCGACGGCCCGGCCCGTTGCCCTGGGCAAGAGCGAACGGGTTCCGTCAGAGGGACCGGGGTTCCGCCCGGCCGTGTCTCACGTTGTCGGGTACGCGAACCGGTTCAGTCGATCGGCCATTCATGCACGGGCGTGTTGTCGTGCATGTGGTCGCGGTAGCGGCGTAGCATCCCGCGCAACGCGTCCCGGCGACCGTGCGAGCCCTTCGTATACAGGCGATGGAACTCGTCCGCCTGCCAGGACGCGCCGTTACGGTTCGTGAGGCACCGCTGCTCGACGATCCCGAGCAACCGGTCGCGGACGGCGACGTCGACACCCCAGGCGTCCAGACCGCGAACCGCCAACGGCAGCAGGCGTCTGAGCACCAACTCGGTCGCGCGCGCCGTACCGACACCGGGCCAGAACACCTCGGCGTCGATGCCGTGCCGGGCGGCGGCGTGGAAGTTCTCCTCGGCGGCGCTGAACGACATCTGCGACCAGATCGGCCGTTCGTCGTCGGCGAGCGCGCGCACCAGGCCGAAGTAGAAGGCGCCGTTGGCGATCGTGTCGACGACGGTCGGGCCGGCCGGCAGCACACGATTCTCCACCCGCAGGTGCGGCTTGTCCCGGACAACGTCGTACACCGGGCGGTTCCAGCGGTAGATCGTCCCGTTGTGCAGCCGCAATTCCGAAAGGGCCGGTGTGTCGCCGCGGTCCAGGACGGCGATCGGGTCCTCGTCGGAGGTGACCGGCAGCAGGGCCGGGTAGTAGCGCGAGTTCTCCTCGAAGAGGTCGAAGATCGAGGTGATCCATCGTTCGCCGAACCATACGCGCGGCCGGACGCCCTGGGTCTTCAGCTCGTGGGTGCGGGTGTCGGCGGCCTGCTCGAACAACGCGATCCGCGTCTCGCGGAGCAGCTCCTTCCCGAACAGGAACGGCGAGTTCGCCCCGACCGCCAGTTGGACGCCGGAGATCGCCTGGGCGGCGTTCCAGTACCGCGGGAACGCCTCCGGTGTCACCTGGAGATGGAACTGCGTCGACGTACAGGCGGCCTCCGGGAGGATGCTGTCCGCGGTGACCTGCAGGCGCTCGACGCCGTCGATGGCGATCTGCACGTCCTCGCCGCGAGCGGCGAAGATCTGGTCGTTGAGCAGTGCGTACCGCGGATTGGTGCTGAGCGCGTCGCGGCGGATGTGCTCGGTCAGCAGGGTGGGCAGGATCCCGATGGTCACCATCGACGAACCGGTCCGGGCCGCCTTGTCCTCGGCGGCGTTCAGGCTGTCGCGGATGTTCGACTCCATCGTGTCCAGGCCGAGTCCGTCGATCTGCCCGGGCGGCACGTTGATCTCGATGTTGAACTGGCCCAGCTCGGTCTGGAAGGCGTCGTCCTCGATCGCGCTCAGCACCTCGGCGTTCTTCATCGCCGGGTCGCAGCGCTCGTCGACCAGGTTCAGCTCGATCTCGATCCCGGTCATCGGCCGGTCGGGGGCGAACCGGTTCTCGCGCAGCATCCGCGCGAAGGCGTCCAGATTGCGGTGGACCTGCCCGCGGAACGCGGTCCGGTCCGCCCGGGTGAACTCGACCCGGTCGACTTCCTCACCCATCAGCGTCTCCCCTGCTGGCTCCTTCGCTCAGTGTGCCCGATGGTGCCCCTCGGCGCGCTGTTCAATCGCGTGGTGGATCCGGTTCGGCACCCGTTCCCCCGGATTGCCCCCGGCAACGAACTCCGGTGCCCGGGGAGGGCGGCCCGGAATTGTCGGTGCCGGGAGGGACACTGGTCAGGTGCGTGCGGATCCTTCGGTGCTGCATGTGGACCTGGACGCGTTCTTCGCGGCGGTCGAGCAGCGGGACAAGCCGTCGCTGCGGGCCAAGCCCGTGGTCGTCGGCGGCGTCGGCGTGCGCGGAGTCGTGTCCACCGCGTCGTACGAGGCGCGCAAGTACGGCGTCCGCTCGGCGATGTCGACGGCCGAGGCGCGGTCCCGTTGCCCGCACGCGGCGTACCTGAGTCCCCGCTTCGAGGTGTACCGGCAGAGCAGCCTGGCCGTGATGGCGGAGATGCGGGCGCTGTCGCCGCTGGTCGAGCCGCTGTCGCTGGACGAGGCCTTCGTCGACCTGTCCGCGAGCGGTCTGAGCGGCCTGACCGTCGAGGACGTGGAGGCGATCGCCAACGACCTCAAGGCGGCGATCCGGAAGGTGACCGGCGGGCTGACCGCATCGGTCGGTGCGGGTACGTCGAAGCTGATCGCCAAGATCGCCAGTGATCTCGACAAGCCGGACGGCGTGGTCGTCGTACCGGCCGGGACCGAGGCGGAGTTCCTCGCGCCGATGCAGGTGACCGTGATCCCGGGTGTCGGCCCGGCGACCGCGCAGCGGCTGAGCATGGCCGGCGTCCGGACCGTCGCGGACCTGCAGCAACTCGACGCGGACGAGCTGATCCGGCAGGTCGGCTCGGCGCACGGCACCAGCCTGCACCGGCTCGCGGTCGCGGCCGACGACCGGCCGGTGGTGAGCGACCGGGAGACGAAGTCGGTCAGCGTCGAGGACACCTTCGAGACCGACATCATCGACCGCGCGCTGCTGGCGGCGATCAGCGACCGGATGGCGCAGCGCGTCGCCGAGCGGCTGCGGAAGGCGCAACTGTCCGGCCGGACCGTCACCGTCAAGACGCGGATGCACGACTTCACCACGCACACCCGCTCGTCGACCCTCGCCGGGCCGACCGACGACGCCCGCGTGATCACGCGGGTCGCGCGCCGGCTGCTCGAGGAGAGTGAGATCGGCGGCGGCATCCGGTTGCTGGGTGTAGGCGTCTCGTCACTCGCCGACTGGATCCAGGACGATCTGTTCACCGAGGGCGAGCACGCCGAGGACCCGGTCGAGGTGATCGAGCTGCCGTCCCGTCCACGCGACCGGCTCGGCTTCCACCCCGGCCAGGACGTCGAGCACCCCGACCACGGTCGCGGCTGGGTCTGGGGCTCGGGCCGCGGCCGCGTCACGGTCCGCTTCGAGACCGCCGACACCCCACCGGGCCCGGTCCGCACGTTCAGCGTCGACGACCCCGCCCTCACGAAGGTGCAGCACACCGGCGCGGATCCGGACGAAGAACCCTAGAACCACCACAATGCTCGGATGGATGAGGAGCGGCGGGGGGTGTACCCGTTCTGCGGGCCGTGTACGGCGGGGTCGGAGGCGTGGCGTGCTGCCGAGGCGGCCGGGCCGATGGGTGCCCGGTTCTACGGGCACCGCGACGTCTGCGAGAACTGCGGGTCCTCGGTGCGGACGCTCTACAACACCGTGCTGTGGATCCCGGTGTCGAAGGTCGGGACGTTCCGGATCGTCCCGACGGGCGGGCGCTCGTACGTCGGCCGCCGGGTGGTCGATCCGCCGGTGCGGACCGTCGTACGGCGGGAGCCGGTGTCGGCGATCGTGGATCATCCGGAGCTCGACGGCTCCCCGGAGTACAAGCAGGCCGAGGTGTACTGGGACGAGAACGAGCCCGGGCAGGCGTTGCCGTTCTACCAGGCGGCGCTGGTCGAGCGGGAGAAGGTGCTGGCGGCCGACGACCCGGCGACGTTGCGGGTCCGGCTGCGGGTGGCCCAGGGGCTGCTCGCGACCGCGAACTACGGCCGGGCGATCGCGTGGTTCGAGCTGGTGACGCCGCAGCTGGTCGACGTGTTCGGGCCGCATCACGAGCTGACGCGGGCGGCGACCGAGGCGACCACCGGTGCGCGGCTGATGGTCGGCGGTCCACGCTCGGAGGCGCGGTTGCTCGCGGACATCGTTGCCGCGGACACCGAGAGCCTTCCGTCCGGGGATCCGCAGGTGCTGCGTGACCGGGCCGCTCTCGGGAAGGCGCAGCTCGCGTGCGGCGACATCTCGGACGCGGTCGAAACGCTGAGCGCAGTGGTACGCGACGCGCCCTCAGCTCATCCGGACACCGAGGTCTATCGCGCCGCGCTGATCGAGGCGTGCACGGTGGCCGAGGCCCGCGGCAAGAAGCGCGACGGCCGACTCGTCGACACGGCGCGGCAGGTACTCAGTCGCGCAGACGCACCGACAAACAGGTGACACAACCCTCGAGTTTCTCGAACTCGCCGATGTCGACCACAACCGGCGTATAACCGAGCCCCTCGAACAACACCGCCGACCTCGGCGCCGACGCGGCCATCAGCAGCCGATCCTCGTTCAGCAGTACGACGTGCGCACCGGCCTCCTCGGGCACGGCCCGGAAGCGGTCGAACGCGCCGGCATCGTCGACCAGCGGCTCGTACCCGATCACCGTCCCGTCGGGCAGCGCGGTCACCGCCGACTTCAGATGCAGCACCTTCCGCACCGGTACGGCGCGGACCTCGGCCCCGAGCGGCGCGAACGCCGCACGCAGTTGCTCGATCCCGGCGGCGTTCGTCCGGCCGCCCTCGCCGACGTAGACGACCGGGCCGATCTTCAGGACGTCGCCGCCGTCCAGCGTCCCCGGCTCGGCGATCCGGACGACGCGAAAGCCCTGCGCTGCCACGGTTTCCGCCGCCGCCGCGGCCTCCGCCCGGCGCTCCGTCGCCCCGGCGCGCGCGATCACCGCCACGTCGCCGTACACGACCATCGTGTCCTCGACGAACACGCTGTCCGGACACTCGTCGATCGGCGGCACCTCGACCGTGGACCATCCCGTGCCGTGCAGCGCGTCGACGTACCGCTGCCATTGGGTGCGGGCCAGTCCGACGTCCACCGGTGTGCGCTCGATGTGCGTGACAAGTCCTTCGGCGAGGCGTGGACTCGGTCGGCGGATCAGCGCTGTCGGCATGACGTCAGCGTATCCGGGTACTGGCAGGTCCCCGAGAGAGGAGAACACGCGATGCCGAAGATCCTGCCGGCCGACGGCGGCGACGTGGTCGAGGTCATCCTGGCCGACCACCGGTGGTTCGAGGAGGCGCTGCGCGAACTGCGCGACGTCAGCAGCGACCGGGCCGCCGTACTCGCCGACCTGGCCACGGTGCTGATCGCGCACGCCGAGGCGGAGGAGTCGAAGGTCTATCCGACGCTGCGCCGCAAGGACGCCATCGACGCCGAAGAGGTCGAGCACTCCGAGCACGAGCACGCCGAGGGCAACGAAGCGCTGCTCGCGCTGATGGAGGTCGAGGACACCGGCAGCGAGGAGTTCGGTGAGAAGCTGCACGAGCTGTCCGAGGCCCTCACCCATCACCTCGACGAGGAGGAGCGCGACGTGCTCAACCCGGCCCGCACGGACATCTCCGAGACGGTACGCCGGGAGCTCGGCGACACGTTCGCGCAGGAGCGCGCCCGGCTGATCGACTCCGGCTGCGGCGACATCGCGAACGTTCGGAAGGTCGTGGCGGCCGAGCAGCAGAAGTAGGCTGCCGGTCGTGGACGAACTCACCGCCGAGGTCGAGGTGCCGGTGCCGGCCGCGGTCGCCTTCGAGCTGTTCACCGACGAGTTCGGTCGCTGGTGGCCGCCCGAGTTCTCCTGGTCGGGCGCCGACCTGCTGACCGACATGGGCATCCTCGACGGCGTCCTGTACGAGCTCGGTCCGCATGGCCTGCAGTGGGACTGGGGACGGGTGCTCGCCTGGGAGCCCGGGCGCCGGTTCGTGTTCAGCTGGCAGATCGGGCCGGACCGGGTGCCGGTCCCCCGAGCCGAGGACGCGAGCGAGGTCGAGGTGACGTTCGACGGGTCGAGCGTCCGCGTCGTCCATCGCGGCTGGGAGCGGCATGGCGACGCCGGCGACGACTACCGGGAGAACTTCGAGCAGGTCTGGCCGTATGCGCTCGGCCGGTTCGCCGAGCACGTCGGGAGAAGCTCAGAGCGCTAGGGTCAGCCCCTCCTCGGCGGCGATCACCTCGCCGTCGAACTCCCGCTCCGCCTCCGCCACCGAGATCGATCGGTCGGATCCTGGCCAGAAGTGCGTCAGCAACAACCGCCTCGCACCCCGCGCTCCCCGAGCCGCCTCGCCGGCCGTCATGACGTACCGAGCCTCGGACTGCGGCGGGGCACCCTGAAGCGTGGCGTCCGAGATGAACAGGTCGGTGCCGTCGGCCAACCGGTGCAGTTCAGGTGACGGCCCGCTGTCGCCCGTGTAGGCCACCGAGACTCCAGGCGCGCTCAGCCGCACGCCGAGATTCGTCTTGTAATGCGGCAGTTCCACCGTCAGCACCTCGAACGGTCCGATCCGCGTGGTCGACGCCAGGTCCTGTACGGCGAACACGTCCGCCGGATCCGGATGCGGCTCGAGCGCCCGCAGTACGTCGAGAACGCCCGGAGCGCAGTGCAGTGCTACCGGGGGCGCATCCGGCGCCTCGTAGTACCGCACTCTGGCGAGCGCGCTGACGTCGACGCAGTGGTCCGGGTGCTGGTGTGTCACCACGACCGCGTCGACCTCACCGCGCGGGCAGTGCTCGAGGAGGCGCGGCAGAGCGGCGTACCCGAGATCGAGCACGACCCTGAACCCGTCGTACTCGAGCAGGAACCCGGCGCACGCCCGACCCGCCTCGGGCCAGGCACCGCACGAGCCGAGGACGGTCAGCGACCTCACGCGAACGGCTGGTCGGTCGGGACGATGTCCTTGCCGAGCGGGACCAGTGAGATCGGGATCAGCTTGAAGTTCGCGACGCCCAGCGGGATGCCGACAACCGTGAGGCAGAGCGCGATCCCGGTGACCAGGTGGCCGAGCGCCAGCCACCAGCCCGCGAAGACGATCCAGATCAGGTTGCCGAGCAGCGCGCCGGCGCCCGCGCTGCGCTTGTCGACCATGGTCCGGCCGAACGGCCACAGCGTGTACCCGGCGATCCGGAACGACGCGATCCCGAACGGGATGGTGACGATCAGCAGGCAGCAGATGATCCCGGCGACCGCGTACCCGACCGCGAGCCAGAACCCCGCCAGCACCAGCCAGATCAGGTTGAGAAGCGTCTTCATGCCTCCCAGCGTGCCACCTGACGGGTGTGATCCCGCACCAGTTCGGCGACAAGTCCGGGATCGTTCCGGGGCATCCAGTGGGTCCCCCTGACCACCTTCACCGTGAGATTCCGGGCCCAGCGGGCGACGTCGGTCTGCAGGGCGGTCGTGACGAACGGGTCGGCGTCCGGCGATACCGCGAGCACGGGGACGTCGGTACTGCGCTCTGCGGGCCGGAGCAGGCGCGGGATCATGTTCGCGCGGTACAGCTTCATGCCGTTCACGTAGTCGGCGATCGTCCGGTTGTCGTCGGGCTGCTGCTTCTCGAGGCGGTTGAACGCGCGGTGCGCCCACCCGTTACGCCAGCCTCGCTCCGGTAGCCAGGGCAGGTGGAAGTAGAAGATGTACCACGAGTGCAGGAGTTGCCGGATCGTCGCGCCATTGAACCTGCGGATGAAATACCCGGCATGATCGAGCGACGGCCCCGAGATGGAGACGAAAGAGGCAAGCTGCCCCTGGATGCTCGGGTCGGTCACAAAATGCCACGCCTGAATCGACCCCCAGTCATGGGCAAGCACATGCACAGCTCGCTCAGGCGAGTCCCCCAACACCCCCGCCGCCCGACCACTCGCGGGCTCCCCACCCACTTGCAAGTCCTCCCCCGCCACAGCCGACGACTGCCCACCCACCTGCTCAACAACCGCCTGCAAATCCTGTCCCGACACACCCGCCGTCTGCCCTGCCGCGTCGTCCCCACCCGCAGGCAAGTCCTCTCTCGACACAACTGGCGACTGCCCTGCCGTGTCCTCGGCACCCGCCTGCACCTCCAGCCCTGCCGCCGCCGGCGGCTGTCTGGTCGTTGGCGCCGCACCCGCTTGTAAGTCCTGCCGTGGCACGGGCGGCCACCGCCCGGTCGCGTGGTCGGCCACCACCGGGACGTCCTGTCTCGGCACGGGTGGCGTCCGCCGGGTCACATGGGCGAGTACTGCGTGGAAGTCCTCCTGCAAACGGTCCAGGGTGTACGCCGACGTGCTGCTTGGGTGGTCGGATTCGCCGGCTCCTCGTACGTCGTACGTGATCACCCGGAAGTCCTTGGTGAGCAGCTCGGCGACTGGGGCCCAGAGGGAGGCGTTGTCCGGGTAGCCGTGGACGCAGATCAGGAGCGGTGCTGTCGGGTTGCCGTAGTCGTAGACGGCCAGGCGGGTGCCGTCGGCGCTAGCAACTGTCGACTTCGAGGGTGGCAAAGGTCATCCCCGCTTTCACCAGCCGCCGGCGCAGAGCAGGACCCATGGCCGCGGCCGTCGTGGTCTGGCCGGCGGTCTCCGGCAGGTCGTCGAGCGCCAGGCACAGCGCGCTCTCACCGAGCATCTTCGCGGTCTCGTCGTACCCGGGGTCGCGGCCGGCGACCTCGGTGATCACCTGCTTCCCGCCACCACGGCCGACGAACCGGACGTTGAACCAGGATCGCGCGCGGCGTTCCGGGCTCGGCCCGTCGCCGGGTTGCAGCCGGTTGAGCAACGCGTTCCGGACCGGCGGGATCTGCGCGCCCAGAACGAGCAGGCCGACACCACCGATGCCTGCGGCAACGGTCGGGAGACGCTTCAGCGCGGCGTAGTGCGAGTAGCGGAAGTCCGGGCCGTACCGATCGAGCAGGCGTGCCGAGTACCCCACGATCTGCGGATCGATGGTCGGCAGCGGAACAGCCCAGAACCCCTGCTGACGGTGAATCCTGCCCGGAACCGCACGCGCACTCCGCCCCGCGGGCCGCGTCTCGGCAGCACGCCGGGCACGATGCGCGTCCAGGTTCTGCTTCGGCCGCGAGAACGCGGTGATCGCGGTGTGGAAGGTCCCGCCCGACGGCCGCCCGCCGGCGCGGAGCAGACCGTCGACCTGGATCGGCACGTTCTCCGGGAGCTGCTCGACGGTGTACTGCACGCCGAGGTCGTACGGGATCGAGTCGAATCCGCACGCGTGAATGATGCGGGCACCGGTCTGCACGGCGCGGTTGTGGTACCGCACGTACATGCGGTCGAGGAACTCCTGCTCGCCGGTGAGGTCGAGGTACCCGGTCCCGGCCTCGGCGCAGGCCGCGACCAGCGGTTCGCCGTACTGGACATAGGGGCCGACCGTGGTCGCGACGACCTTCGCGGACTCGGCGAGTTCGCGCAGCGACCTCGGGTCCGTGACGTCGGCGTACAGGACGTCCCGTCCGAACCGTTCGAGCTTCGACTTGTTGCGTCCGGCAACTGCCCAGCGCAGCTCGCCGGGCGCGTTCTTCGCCAGGTACTCCGCGGTGAGCGCGCCGGTGAAACCCGACGCCCCCAGCAGTACGACGTCGTACTCCCGGTCCATCGCCGGACTCACCTCCGGGCAGCCTTCGCGGCGTCGGCCTGTCCCCCGGCGCCGGTCGGGCGGGAGGACGCCTCGGCGCCGCGCGCCTGGATGTCGGCGAGCGCGGCCGCGTCCGCCTTCGGGATGCTGAACCGCGACCCCGCCTCGATGACGTGCGGGAGCACCCAGCGAACGACCTTCAGCGCACCGATCCACCCCGGCACGTGAACGGTGCGCGACCGCTTCCGGATGCCCTCGACGAACTTCGTGACGGCGAACTCCAGCGGGTACGTCTTGCCCACCAGCGGAATCCCCGTCCGTACCTTGCCGAAGACCGGGTGCGTGTCGACGCCACGAACCATGTCGGTGTCGACGAACGTCATGTGTGCGACGCCGACCCGGACGCCGAGGTGCTTCAGCTCCGGCCGCAGCGTGTCGCCCATCGCCTCCACACCGGCCTTGGCCACGTTGTACGACGCCAGCCCCGGGATGTGCACGATCGCGGCCAGCGACGACACCAGCAGCAGGTAGCCCTTGCTCTGCAGCAGGTAAGGCAGCGTCAGGTGCACCGTCCGCCAGACACCGAGGAGGTTGACGTCGAGGACGCGCTCCCAGGCCTTCGGGTCCATGCTCCGGGTGAAGCCCGGCGCCGCGATCCCGGCGTTCGCCATCACGACGTCGATCCGCCCGTACCGCTCCGCGACCCCCTCGACCGCGGCCTGCAGCGAGTCGACGTCGGTGACGTCGGCCTCCCACCAGCCGGCGTCCGGGCCGCAGTCCTCGGCGACCTTCTTCAGCTCGTCGGGCTCCAGGCCGACCAGCGCGAGCTTCGCGCCGTCCTGCGCCAGCTTCCGGGCGACCGCGGCGCCGATCCCGCGGGAGGCACCGGTGACGAGCACGACTTGACCGGTCAACGGACGCATCTGGGACCTCCAGCTTGTTGAGTGGGTACTCAACAGTAAGTGCTTGTTGACCATTTACTCAATAGACTGTTCCCGTGAGCCAGACCTCTTCCGGTGCCCGCCTGCGCCCCGACGAGCGGCGCGCGCAGATCCTCGCGGCCGCGCGCCGGGTGCTGCTCGCGGACCCGCACCGCGAGCTCACGGTCGAGCTCGTCGCCGCCGAGGCCGGCGTCTCCCCCGCGCTGCTGTTCCACTACTTCGGCTCGAAGAAGAAGTTCCAGTACGCCGTCATCGAGGAAGCGGCCGCCGAGGTCATGCTGCGCACTGCCCCGGACCCGTCGCTGCCCCCGGCGGAGCGACTACGCTCCGGGATCCGCGCGTTCGTCCGCGCCGTCCTCGAAGCACCGCAGCTGTACCGCGCGACGCTTGCGATGTCCGCCGCCGGCGATCCCGAGATCCGGGAGCTGCACTCGGACCTGCGCCGGGTCTTCAGCCAGTGGGTGATCAGCGCGGTCGCCGAGCGTGGCATCGAGGTCACCCCCGTCGTCGAGCTCGCCTGCCACGGCTGGCAGGGTTACGTCGAACAGACCCTGCTGGTGTGGATCGACGACCCGACCGTGTCGCCGGAGGCTCTCGAGCATCTGTGCGAGCAGTCGCTGGACGCCATCCTCGCGACAACGAGTCTCGCGACAACCAGCCTCACGACGACCTCCGAGTGAGTGTGAATGAACAAGTTCTTCCTGACGGTCCACATCCTCGCGGCCATCCTGTGCGTCGGTCCGGTCACCGTGGCGGCCAGCATGTTCCCGCCGATCGCGCGCCGGATGCTGTCCGCGGAAACACCTGAGGCCGGCGGTCTCGAGGTGCTGCACCGGATCACTCGCGTGTACGCGTGGGCAAGCCTCGCCGTACCGGTCTTCGGCTTCGCCGTCGCGGGTGGCATGAAGGTGATGGACGAGGCGTGGCTGATCGTCTCCATCGTGCTGACGCTGGCCGCCGCGCTGGTGCTCGCGTTCCTGATCGTGCCGGCGCAATCCGCCGTACTCGCGGTTGCCGGCGGTACTGCGGAGGCGCGCAGCGGGGTGCTGTCGAAGGCGAAGCTGCTGTCGATGACGAGCGGGATCTTCGGTCTGCTCTGGCTGGTCGTCCTGGTGCTGATGGTGGTCAAGCCCGGGCACACCAGAGGATAAGGTTTCGCTCGTGCTGACGGTTGCCACGGTGAATGTGAACGGGATCAGGGCCGCCTTCCGGCGAGGCATGACGCCGTGGCTGGAGGACACCGACCCGGACTTGTTGCTGATGCAGGAGGTTCGCGCGTCGGACGACGTACTGCGGGAGCTGCTCGGCGGCGACTGGCACATCGCGCACGCCGAGCCGGCCATCGACGGTCACAAGGGTCGTGCCGGTGTCGCGGTGGCGAGCCGGCAGCCGATCAAGGACGAGCGCGGCGAGATCGGTCCGGAGCGGTTCGCCGGGGCCGGGCGGTGGGTCGAGGCGGATGTCGTCCTGGCCGACGGTTCGCTGTTGACCGCGATCAGCACGTACGTCTTCACCGGGGAGTTCGAGACGCCGCCGCGGCAGGAGGAGAAGTACGCGTTCCTCGACGCGATCACGCAGCGGCTGACCGAACTGCGCGCCGACGGGCGGCACGTGCTGATGTGCGGCGACCTGAACATCGCGCACCGCGAGGCCGACCTGAAGGCCTGGAAGGCGAACCGCAAGAAGAGCGGCTTCCTGCCCGAGGAACGCGCCTGGCTGGACCGCCTCTTCGCAGCAGGCTGGGTCGACCTCGGCCGCCGCTTCGGCGGTGAGGGCCCCGGTCCGTACTCCTGGTGGTCCTGGCGCGGCAAGGCCTTCGACAACGACGCCGGCTGGCGCATCGACTACCAGATCGCGTCCCCCGAACTGGCCGCCCACGCGACGAACTGCGTGGTCCACCGAGCCCCGACGTACGCCGAACGCTGGAGCGACCACGCCCCCGTCGTCGCGACGTACAGGATCTGATCACCGGCGGGTAGTCTCGCCGCATGGCTGAGACTTCTTCTGGGACTCCTGCTGGGACTCCTTCTGCTGTGCCGCCGGTCGCCGCCCGGAAACCGGTCGAGCGGACCCACCACGGCGACACGTTCGTGGACGACTACGAGTGGTTGCGGGACAAGACGAACGACGAGGTGCTGGAGTACCTGCGCGCCGAGAACACCTACACCGAGGCCCGCACGGCACATCTGGAATCGTTGCGTGAGGCAATCTTCAAGGAGATCTCGGACCGTACGCTGCAGACCGACCTGAGCGTGCCCGCGCGGCGCGGCGGGTACTGGTACTACTCGCGCACGATCGAGGGCAAGCAGTACGCCCTGCACTGCCGGGTCAAGGTGGACGGCGACGAGCCGCCCGCGACCGACGGCGAGATCGCCGGCGAGGAGGTCATGCTCGACGGCAACGAGGTGGCCGGCGACTCCGAGTTCTTCTCGCTCGGCACCGTCGATGTCTCCCCCGACGGCCGCCTGCTCGCGTACTCCGTCGACCTCAAGGGCGACGAGCGGTTCACGCTGCGGATCAAGAACCTGGACACCGGCGAGCTGCTGCCCGACGAGCTGCCCGAGGTGCACTACGGCTCGGCCTGGTCCGCCGACGGCTCGACGATCTTCTACACGAAGGTCGACGACGCCTGGCGCCCGTACCAGGTCTGGCGACACACCCTCGGCGCCCCTGCTGACGCCGGCGACGTCCTGGTGATGGAGGAGGCCGACGAGCGGTTCTGGGTCGGCGTCGACCTGACCCGCAACGAGCAGGCGATCATGATCGCGCTCGGCAGCAAGCTCACCAGCGAGGTCTGGCTGCTCGACGCCCAGGACCCGACCGCGGAGCCGGTCGTGGTCGCGCCGCGCCGCGAGGGCGTCGAGTACGACGTCGAGCACGCCGGCGACCAGCTGCTCATCACCCACAACGCCGACGCCGCCAACTTCTCGCTGGCCTCCGCACCGCTCGACTCCCCCGGCGACTGGACGACCCTGCTCGAGGGCGACGAGACCAGCCGGCTGCTCGGCGCGGACGCGTTCGCCGACCACGTCATCCTGTACCGGCGGCGCAACGCCCTCACCGAGCTCGCGATCATGCGACGCACCGGCGACGGGTTCGGCGATCCCGAGGTACTGGAGTTCGACGAGCCGATCTACACCGTCTCCCCCGGCCGCAACGACGAGTGGCACGACACCCGGTACCGCTTCGGCTACACGTCGCTGGTCACGCCCGGTTCGACGTACGACGTGGACGTGGCGACCGGCGAGCGGCGACTGCTGAAGCAACAGCCCGTCCTCGGCGGGGTCGACACGAGCGACTACACGCAGTACCGCGAGTGGGCGACCGCGCCGGACGGGACGCAGGTACCGATCTCGATGGTCGCGCGCAAGGATGTCGCGAAGGACGGGAACGCGCCGGTCGTGCTGTACGGGTACGGGTCGTACGAGCACTCGGTCGACCCGTGGTTCTCGATCCCGCGGCTGTCGCTGCTCGACCGCGGCGTGGTGTTCGCGATCGCGCACATCCGCGGCGGCGGCGAGCTCGGCCGGCGCTGGTACGACAACGGGAAGACGCTCACCAAGCGGAACACCTTCACCGACTTCGTCGCGGCCGCCGAGCACCTGGTCAAGGCCGGCTGGACCAAGCCCGAGCGGATCGTCGCGCAGGGCGGCAGCGCCGGCGGCCTGCTGATGGGCGCGGTCGCGAACCTGGCCCCGCAGGCCTTCGGCGGAATCGTCGCGGAGGTGCCGTTCGTGGACGCGCTGACCACGATTCTCGACCCGTCGCTGCCGCTCACCGTGATCGAGTGGGAGGAATGGGGCAATCCGCTCGAGGACCCCGAGGTCTACGCCTATATGAAGTCCTACTCGCCGTACGAGAACGTCACCGCGCAGCACTATCCCCGGATCCTGGCGATCACCAGCCTGAACGACACCCGGGTGTTCTACGTCGAGCCGGCGAAGTGGGTGGCGAAACTCCGGGCGACCGCGACCGGAGATTCCGACGTACTGCTGAAGACCGAGATGGAGGCCGGGCACGGCGGCCGCAGCGGGCGGTACGACGCCTGGCGCGAGATCGCGTTCTCACTCGCCTGGGAGCTGGACACCCTCGGCCTCAGCTGAAAGAGGGGAATATCTGGCCCCGGAGGTGTGTTGTCCAACACATTCGGGGCACCGGAACGCTGGATTTCTGTACGGATTCTCAGGATGTGTCCCGGAGTGTTGCGCCCAATGGGTCGGCAGCGCCCCGGGACACCGGTTTCCACGGCGAATTCGCTGCCGGGAACTCTCAGGGAACCTTCAGGGTGTTTACACACTGGTACCGGAATCTTGAACCCTACTCGAGCGTTGCTCTCCATGTAACGACGAAGGGAGTTTCGGTGGCTCGCACGGCTCGTGTCCGCATGACGGACGACGGTATCGACGGCAAGGACAGCGTTGGTCTCTACCTCGAAGAGATCGCGCGCACGCCTCTGCTGACGGCTGAAGAAGAGGTCGAGCTCGCTGAGACGGTCGAGGCAGGACTCCTTGCGGAGCAACTGCTGGCCGAGGGGCGGGTTGGACGGAAGAAGGGCGGAGCGCCCAAATATGCCACGGAGGAGGAGCTGGAGTGGCTGGCCGAAGAGGGCCGGCGCGCACAGCAGCGGTTCGTGACCGCGAACCTCAGGCTCGTGGTGTCGATCGCTCGCCGCTACGGGCGGTCCCAGATGCCGCTGCTGGACCTGGTCCAGGAGGGCAACACGGGACTGATCCGCGCGGTGGAGAAGTTCGACTACCGGAAGGGTTTCAAGTTCTCGACGTACGCGACCTGGTGGGTGCGGCAGGCCATCACCCGCGGTATCGCGCAGCAGGCCCGTGTGGTCCGGCTGCCGGTGCACGTGGTGGAGCAGCTGAACCAGATCGGGTCCGCACGGCGCACGCTGGAGCGCAAGCTCGGGCGGGAGCCGGAGATCGACGAGATCGCAGCAGAGCTGAACCTGGACGAGGAGCGGGTCACCGAACTGATCCGCATCGGCCGGGACCACATCAGCCTGAACAGCCCGGTCGACGAAGAGGGTGAGACCTCGCTGGGCGACCTGATCGCGGCCGAGACCGCGCCGGGTCCGGACCAGCTGGTCGCCGACGCGTCCGACCGCTCGGGCCTGTTCAGTCTGGTCGACCAGCTCGACCCGCGGTCCGCGGACGTGATCCGCCGCCGGTACGGTCTGCACGACGGCCGTCAGGCCAAGCTGGCCGACATCGGTGCGGTGCACGGCATCTCCGCGGAGCGTGTCCGCCAGATCGAGCGCGAGGCGCTGGGCCGCCTCCGCCTGCTGGCAGACCCGACGCTGGCCGCGTAACGCAGTACCCGAACCGAAACCCCTCCGGACCCCCGGGCCACCAGCTGGCCCGGGGGTCCTTCGGTGTCAGGTGCCGGGCGCCGGGTCAGACCAGGTGGATCCAGGACTCCACCGGCAGGTGGTCACTGGGGAACTGGCCGTCCTTGCTGAACGTGTTGATGCTCGCCTTCGAGACCCGCAGGCCCGGGGTGGTGAGGATCCAGTCGATCCGGTCCCCGTTCGGCGTCAGCGGCTTGTAGCCGTGGAACGTCGCGTACAGGGCGCTACGACGCTCGGCCGTCACCCAGGTGTCCTGGAACTTGCCGCTCGTGACCAGCTTGTCGTAGACGGTCACGCCCGGCTTCGCCGCCTCGTTGAAGTCGGCCGTCATGATCACCGGGAGCGCCGGGTCGAACGCCGCCATCCGCTGCAGGATCAGGTCCGCCGACTTGGAGCGCGTCGTCGCGTCGAACGCCTCGAGGTGGGTGTTGACGGCGTAGAACTCCTTCGACGTGGCCATGTCCTTGAAACGGACCCACGTCACCATCCGCGGGCAGCATCCAGCCCACGTCTTGGAGCCGATGACGTCCGGGGTGTCGGACAGCCAGTAGTGGTCGTACTCGAGCGGCTGCAGCCGGCGCTGGTCGAAGAAGATCATCATGAACTCCCCCTTGCTGCCGCCCTCCCGTCCCAGACCGATCGAGTCGTACGCCGGACCGAGGTCGGACGCGATGTCCTGCAGCTGGGAGTACAGGCCCTCCTGCGTGCCGATCAGCTGCGGACGGGACTCGCGCAGCTGCTCACGCATCACCGGGCGCCGGTCGGCCCAGGCGTTCGGCGGGGTGTTGCCGGCGTAGCGCAGGTTGTACGACATCACGTGCAGCGGGACGTCCGTGGCGGCGGCCGCGGACGCACCCGACCCGGTCGGCGCGGTGGACCCGGTGGACCCGGTCGAGGACGCCTGCGAGACCCCGCTGGCGAGTGTCAGACCGGCAGCGACCGCCGCGACGAGCGCGGCGAGCCGACGGCGTTTGGTGAACATGTCAGAAACCTCCAAGGGCGGTTTGCAAGGAGGTAGGACGTTAACCAGGTCCGGTGACGAGTCGCTAGCCGTAGCGCGTCGCGCGCATGACGCGACGGTGCTGCACCCGCTGCGGATGCAGCACCCTCAGCGGCGCGGCAGCCTAGGCGGCTGCCTCGTTCCAGGTGTCGATCAGGGCGGGAAGCTCGGACAGGCGCTGGACGGTCGCATCCGGCGTACCCTCCGTGTGGCCGATCTGCTCCCGGGGGATCGCACTGTGCGGCAGGTGGGCGGCCCGCATCCCGACGTTCTGCGCGCCCCACACGTCGTCGAACAGCCGGTCCCCGACGAACAGGCACCGCGACGGCTCGGACACTCCGACCGCGCGCATCGCCGCCAGGAACGCCTCCGGATGCGGCTTGGTGTGCGGGATCTCGCTGGTGTAGACGGCGCCGTCGAGGAGATCGAGGACGCCGTCGCGCGCGAAGATCTCCTCGTGCCGCCGTCGCGGCCAGATCGTGTTCGACAGCACGCCGATCTTGAGCCCGCGTGCCCGCAGCGCGTGCAAGGTGTCGACGGCGTCCGGCTCCAGCTCGGTGTGCGGGTCCCACTGCCGCTCGTACTCCGCCAGGGCGGCCGGCGTCATCGCGATCTCGGCCAGCAGGCACACCTCCTCCAGCGTGCTGCTGCGATGCTCGTCGCGCGAGCGCCGCCAGACCGAGCCCTCGGCCTCGACGAGCCGGGCCGCCAGGACGTCGGCGTTGGGCTCGTCGAGCACGGCACTCACCGCCCGCCAGGTCTCGTGCAGGGAGATGTCGTGCCAGGTGGCCAGCGTGCCACCCCAGTCGAACAACACGGCTTCGATCTTCGCGTTCATCACGTGGCAAAGCCTGCCAGAGCCGGCCGACAGTTCTCGCCTCGTTTTCAGCTCAGGCGGTTGACCTCGCGGCGCCGCGCGAGCCAGGTGATCGCGCAGGCGAAGAACACCAGGCACGGGAGGTCCGCCGCGAGCAACGTCCAGGGCGCACCGCCCTGCTCGTCCCAGCCGCTGAGCCCACCAGTTGCTGCTGGCAACAAGAAGGCGAACAGGTTGTTCATCACGTGCAGCGCGATCGCAGCCTCCAGTCCCCCGGTCCGCACGGTCAGCCAGCCGACCGTCACCGCGAACAGGAACACGTCGGCCATCGCCCAGCCGGTGTACCCGTGGGCTGCGACGAAGGCCACACCGCCGACGACGATCCCCGGCCACGGCGAGCGGAAGACTCTCCGCAGCAGCCCCGCGCGACCGTCCCGGCTGTCGGGACCGTACGCACCGATCGCCTGGATGAGCCAGCCGCGGAACACGAACTCCTCGGCCGCCGACTGGAACGGCACCAGGAACAGGATGACCAGCGCCGGGACCAGGAACGCGCTCCAGCCGATCCAGGAGCCGTCGGTGTTGCCGATCGACTCCTCGGGTGGGAACACCGCGTCGACCAGGAGACTCATCAGGATCGACAGGCCGATGTAGCCGGCCGCGGGCAGGCAGCACCACAGCAGCCATCGCCAGCGGACCTTGTTGAGCACCGAGGCGACACTCCAGAACGGGCGGCGCTGGATCACCCAGGCGACGAGCCCGACCAGCGGGGTCAGGACGCCGAGCAGGACGAGGGTGAGGGCGAGGTTCTCGACGTCGCTCGGGAACAGGTCCGTACCGCTGGGCTCGGGGAACGAGCCGGCCAGGAGTTCGTGCGCGATCGTCCACGCGACCACGATGAACAGCATCACCGCGACCGCGAGCCCCGCCAGGGCAGCGGTGGCGGCGATCGGACGCCACCAGGTGTGCTTCGGGGTGCGGGCGAGCCGGTGGAACGGCGTACCGCTGGCAGCCGGGACAATGCGCGGCTCCCGGTAGCCGTACTGCGACGGATACGGTCCGGGCCCGCCCCACTGCTGCGGATGTGGACCCTGCGCACCCCATTGCTGCGGGTACGGCCCGGGCTGCTGATACGGACCAGGCTGTTGATACGGGCCCGGCTGTTGCGGGGGCGGGTACGGACCCTGGGGCGGGTACGTGCCGGGGTGGGGCGGCGGCGGTGGGTACTGCCCCGGCTGGGAGGATGGGCCCGGCCGCGGAGCCGGCCCGGGTTCTTGCGGGTCCATGACTGGACTCTAGAAGATCGGGCCAACTGGACGAGGGGAGAAGACGGTGGTCAGTGATCCGATGCCGGAAACGAAGCGGGTGACGGAGGCGCTGCCGCAGGCCGTCCTGATGCCGCTGAGCGGATCAGCCATCTTCCTCGTGGTACAGATCGAGCCCGGCGGCGAGAACCGCGCCCGCGACCTGCTGGAGCGTCTGAGCGGTCTCGTCCGCTCCGTCGGCTTCCGGGTGCCGGCCGGCAATCTGTCCTGTGTCACCAGCATCGGCTCGGACGTCTGGGATCGACTGTTCAGCGGCCCGCGTCCGGCGGAGCTGCACCCGTTCGTCGAGCTCAAGGGCGCCGCCCACCACGCGCCCTCCACGCCCGGCGACCTGCTGTTCCACATCCGGGCCGCGCACCAGGACCAGTGCTTCGAACTCGCCAGCCAGATCATGAACGTCCTGGGCGGCGCCGCCACGGTCGTCGACGAGGTGCACGGCTTCAAGTACTTCGAGATGCGCGACCTGCTCGGCTTCGTCGACGGCACCGAGAACCCGACCGGCACCGAGGCGCGCGCCGCGGTCCTGGTCGGCGACGAGGACCCCGACTTCCGCGGCGGCAGCTACGTGATCGTGCAGAAGTACCTGCACGACCTGAAGGCCTGGAACTCGCTGACCGTCGAGCAGCAGGAGCTCGCCGTCGGCCGGACCAAGCTCGACGACATCGAGCTCGACGACGCCAAGAAGCCGGGCAATGCGCACATCGTGCTGAACGTGATCGAGGACGACGACGGCAACGAGCTGCAGATCCTGCGGGACAACATGCCGTTCGGTACGGTCGGCACGCAGGAGTTCGGCACCTACTTCATCGGGTACGCGAAGACGCCGGCCGTGACCGAGCTGATGCTGCGCCGGATGTTCATCGGAGTACCCGAAGGCAACCACGACCGGCTGCTCGACTTCTCGACCGCTGTCACCGGCGGCCTGTTCTTCACCCCGACCGCCGACTTCCTCGACGACCTACCGCCGGCACCCTGAGTTGTCGGTGGCTTGCGCGAGACTGAGGTCATGTTGCTCACCGAGGTGGTCGAGACCTCGGCCGCGCTGGCCGGGACCCGGTCGCGGCTGAAGAAGGCCGAGTTCATCGCCGGGCTGTTGTCCAAGGCCTCCGACCCGGCCGAGATCGAGATCGTGGTCACCTACCTGTCCGGCGAGCTGCGACAGCGGCGTACCGGGGTCGGCTGGCGCACGTTGATGGACGCGCCCGATCCGGCCGGCGAGCCGTCGTTGACCGTCGAGGAGGTCGACGGAGCGTTCGCGGCGCTGGCCGAGATGTCGGGCGCCGGTGTGCAGGCCCGGCGGCGGGCCGCGGTGGACGACCTGTTCGGGCGGGCGACGGCCGACGAGCAGCGGTTCCTGCGGCTGCTCGTCGGCGGTGAGCTGCGGCAGGGCGCGCTCGACGGCGTGATGGCGGACGCGGTCGCGCGGGCGACGGGCATCGCGCTGAGCAAGATCCGCGCGGCGGCGATGCTGCGCGGGGCGACCGCGCCGGTCGCGGTCGCCGTACTGACCGAGGGCGAGGCCGGGCTGGCGCAGTTCGGTCTCGAGGTCGGGCGCGGCCTCCAGCCGATGCTCGCGCAGTCCGCGACCACTGTGGCGGAGGCGTTGGAGAAGACGGGTACGCCGGCTGCGCTCGAGTGGAAGCTGGACGGGATCCGGATCCAGGCGCACCGCGACGGCGACAAGGTCGTCGTCTACACGCGGACGCTGGACGACATCACGGCGCGGGTGCCAGAGGTCGTCACCGCCGTACTGGCGCTCGACGCGCAGCAGGTCGTGCTGGACGGTGAGCTGATCGCGCTGCGGTCCGATGGGCGCCCAGAGCCGTTCCAGGTGACAGGATCGCGGACCGCCACGCGTGCTGCGACAGGGCCGGAGTCGGTGCCGCTCACGCCGTACTTCTTCGACATCCTGCATCAGGACGGCCAGGATCTTCTCGGGCTCGATGGCGCGGCGCGACACGAGTGGCTGTCGAAGCTGCTGCCCGAGCAGCGCCGGATCCCGCGGCTCGTCACCGACGACGCCGAAGCCGGGCAGGCGTTCTTCGCAGACGCCGTACGCCGTGGGCACGAGGGCGTGGTGGTGAAGTCGCTGACCGTGCCGTACGAGGCCGGCCGGCGCGGGTCCGGGTGGGTGAAGGTCAAGCAGACCCACACGCTCGACCTGCTCGTCCTCGCCGCGGAGTGGGGCCACGGCCGGCGCACGGGCTGGCTTTCGAACCTGCATCTGGCGGCGCGGGACGAGGACACCGGCGAGTTCGTGATGCTGGGGAAGACGTTCAAGGGCCTGACCGACGAGTTGCTGCGCTGGCAGACCGAGCGGTTCCAGGAGCTCGCCGTACGACGCGACGACTGGGCGGTGTACATCCGGCCGGAGGTGGTCGTGGAGGTCGCGTTCGACGGTGTCCAGACGTCGCCGCGGTATCCGGCCGGGATGGCGCTGCGGTTCGCCCGCGTGCTGCGGTATCGCGAGGACAAGACGGCGGCCGACGTTGATACCGTGCAGGCCGTGCGGGCGATCCATCTCGGTCCGGACGGCAGCGATGGGCACGAGGCGCATGATGGGGAGGAGAACGATGGCTGAGGATCCCGATGTCGTGTCCCGGCGGATCGCGCGCGAGTCGCTCGACCGCGACGACCCGACCGGCTGGTTCGAGAACCTGTACGCCGCCGCGGCCGAGGGATCCGCGGTCGTGCCGTGGGACCGCGGGACAGCGCACCAGTTGCTGACCGAGTGGGTCGACGAGTCGCAGCCCGACGGCGCCGGCAAAACCGCGCTGGTCGTCGGAGCGGGCACCGGCTGGGACGCCGAGCTGATCGTCGACCGCGGGTTCGAAACGACCGCATTCGACATCTCCCCCACGGCAGTCGAGACCGCGCAGCGCAACCACCCGGACTCCGACGTGCACTACGTCGTCGCCGACCTCCTCGACCCGCCCGCCGAGTGGCACCGCGCGTTCGATCTCGTGGTGGAGATCTACACGGTGCAGGCGCTGCCGATCTCTCTCCAGCCCGCCGCGATCAAGCAGGTCACCGAGCTCGTCGCCTCCGGCGGCACCCTCCTGGTCATCGCCGCCGCCCGTCCCGACGACCGGCCCGACGCCGACCTCCAGGGCCCACCCTGGCCACTCACCCGCGCCACCATCCAGTCCTTCACCACCCCCGAGCTGCACCTCATCCAGCTGGACCGATCCCCCAGCCCAGCCGACCCAGCAATCCACCGCTGGCGCGCCGAGTACCTCCGCGACTGAACCAGAACTCGCCTCGAACATTTGTTCGAAACTGATGTAGACTCGCCGTATGGCGGGGCGAGGTGTCGTGGGGCCGACTGCGCTGCGGATGATGCTTGGGGGTCATCTGCGGGAGTTGCGTGAGCGCGCCGGCGTCACCCGCACCGACGCGGGCTGGGCCATTCGTTCCTCGGAGTCGAAGATCAGCCGGCTCGAGCTCGGGCGGGTCGGGTTCAAGGAGCGCGACGTCGCCGACCTGCTGACGTTGTACGGCGTGCACGACGCCCCCGAGCGCGACCGGCTGCTGGCCCTCGCCCGCGAGGCGAACGACCCGGGCTGGTGGCATCGGTACGGCGACGTGACGCCCGAGTGGTTCGACGCGTACCTCGGGCTCGAAGCGACGGCCGAGCTGATCCGGACGTACGAGATCCAGTTCGTCCCCGGCCTGCTGCAGACCGCCGACTACGCGCGGGCCGTCGCCCGCCTCGGTCCGAGCGGCACGCGCACCGACAGCGAGATCGAGCGGCTCGTCGCGCTCCGCACGCGGCGCCAGCGGGCGCTCGACCGCGAGCCGCCGCTCAAACTCTGGGCGGTGATCGAGGAGGCCGTCCTGCGCCGGCCGATCGGCGGCACCGACGTCCTGCGCGACCAGCTCGGCGCGCTCCTCGAGGCCACCGCCCGGCCGAACGTGACCGTCCAGATCATCCCGCTCGAGAGCTCCGGCCATGCGGCCACCGGCGGCGCGTTCAGCCTGCTGCGCTTCCCGCAGCGCGACCTGCCCGACATCGTGTACCTCGAGCACCTGACCAGCGCGCTGTACCTCGACAAGCGCGACGACGTCGAGACCTATACCCAGGCGCTGGAGCTCCTCGCCTCCACGAGTCCCCCGCCCCAGCAGACCGAGCAGCAGCTCACCCGTCTACTCGAGCGCCTCCACTAGAGCTTCTCGCGTTCGTCCGCGGTGAGCGCGAGGTCCGGGTGGTGCAGGTCGAATGCCGGCGACTCCGAGCGGATCCGCGGCAGCTTCTCGAAGTTGTGCCGCGGCGGCGGGGAGCTGGTCGCCCACTCCAGCGAGCGGCCCCAGCCCCACGGATCGTCGACCTCGACGCGCGGGCTGCGCTGCGACTTGTACACGTTGTAGAGGAACGGCAGCGTCGAGATCCCGAGGATGAACGCGCCGATCGTCGACACCTGGTGCAGCGTCGTGAAGCCTTCGTTCGGCAGGTAATCGGCGTACCGCCGCGGCATGCCCTCGACGCCGAGCCAGTGCTGCACCAGGAACGTGGTGTGGAAGCCGATGAACAGCAGCCAGAAATGCAGCTTGCCGAGCCGCTCGTCCAGCATCCGCCCTGTCAGCTTCGGCCACCAGAAATAGAACCCGGCGAACATCGCGAACACCACGGTCCCGAAGACGACGTAGTGGAAGTGAGCGACCACGAAGTACGTGTCGTTCAACTGATAGTCGAGCGCCGGCGACGCGAGGATGATCCCGGTCAGCCCGCCCAGCAGGAACGTCACCAGGAAGCCGATCGACCACAGCATCGGCGTGTCCAGCGAGATCGAGCCGCCCCACATTGTCCCGATCCAGTTGAAGAACTTCACCCCGGTCGGCACGGCGATCAGGAACGTCATGAACGAGAAGAACGGCAGGTTCACCCCGCCCGTGACGAACATGTGGTGCGCCCAGACCGCGATCGACAGGGCCCCGATCGCGAGCGTTGCGGCGACCAGACCGTAGTACCCGAAGATCGGTTTGCGGCTGAACACCGGCAGGATCTCGGTGATGATGCCGAAGAACGGCAGCGCGATGATGTACACCTCGGGATGGCCGAAGAACCAGAACAGGTGCTGCCACAGCAGCGCTCCGCCGTTCGCCGCGTCGAACACGTGCGACCCGAGGGTCCGGTCCGCCTCCAGCACCAGCAGCGCCGCCGCCAGGATCGGGAACGCGATCAGGACGAGGATCGAGGTCACCAGCACGTTCCAGCAGAAGATCGGCATCCGGAACATCGTCATCCCCGGCGCACGCATCGTGATGATCGTCGTGACGAAGTTGACGCCACCGAGGATCGTTCCGAGCCCGGCCATCCACAGGCCCATGATCCACAGATCGCCGCCGACGCCAGGCGAGCGGACCTCGTTCGACAGCGGGGTGTACGCCGTCCAGCCGAAGTCGGCCGCACCGCCGGGAGTGAGGAACGCCGACAGTGTCATGAGACCGCCGAACAGGAACAGCCAGTAGCTGAACATGTTCAGTCGCGGGAACGCGACATCCGGCGACCCGATCTGCACCGGCATGATCACGTTGGCGAAGCCGACGAACAGCGGGGTCGCGAACAGCAGCAGCATGATCGTGCCGTGCATCGTGAAGAGCTGGTTGTAGACCTCCTCGTTCACGATCTGCAGCCCGGGCTCGCCCAGCTCGGCACGGACGATCAGGGCCATCACGCCCGCGATCAGGAAGAACGCGAAGGACGTCACGAGGTACAACTGGCCGATCACCTTGTGATCGGTCGACGACAGCAGCCGTCCGAGCACCAGGCCCAGTGGCCGCCGGCCTACCTCGGCCGCGGTCGGTCCGGTGCGCTCGGTGATTCCGGCATGCTCACTGACGCCGGCCATAGGTCCTCCCCTACTACCGCATCCCTTCGATTAGACACCTCTGGATGCGTCCGCAACACCCCGTCAGCCGAGCGCGCCCAGCAGCGTCTTGCTGAACGCCGGCAGGTCGTCGGGCTTGCGGCTGGTGATCAGGTTCCCGTCGGTGACCACGGTTTCGTCGACCCATTCGGCTCCGGCGTTGCGCAGATCGGTCTGCAGACTCGGCCACGAGGTCATCCGTTTGCCCCGGACCACGTCGGCCTCGACCAGCGTCCACGGAGCGTGGCAGATCGCCGCGACCGGCTTGCCCGACTGCATGAACGACTTCACGAACGCAACCGCCTTCGCGTCGGTCCGCAACGCGTCCGGGTTCGCGACGCCGCCCGGCAGGACGAGGGCAGCGAAGTCGTCGACCGACGCGTCGCCGACCGTCTGGTCCGCGGTCGCCGTCTCCGCGGCCGTCAGGTGGTTGAACGTCTGTACCTCCCCCGCCTTCGGGCTCAGCAGCACCGGCTCGTACCCGGCGTCGCTCACTGCCTTCCACGGCTCGGTGAGTTCGACCCGCTCGATCCCCTCGGCAGCCACCAGGAACGCGATCTTGCGGTCAGGCATCACAGTCTCCCTTCGAACGAGCACTTCCTCGCGCCGGTACCCGACGACCGCCCCACCACACTCCCCGATCAGCACTCCCCGATCAGCGCGGCGGTCCGGCGGCGAGGACCGCCCGTACGTCGGCCAACCGCAGCGTCGCCGGGTCGACATCCGTGAGACACCACGTCGCGCCCGCCTCGGCGTACGGACGTGGATCGGCCAACGGCTCCAGGGCTACCGCGATGTCGTACCCGTCCAGGCTGCCGCGCACCGATCGCAGTACGGCGGCCGGCTCGGCGACCTGCTCGGGTGAGGTCAGATTCACCGGGAAGAACCCGTCGTACCGCGCCGCCCGCTGGACCGGCTTCGCCTTGCCCGGGAAGCCCGCCACCCACACCGGCACGCGCCCGTTCACCGGCCGGGGCAGGAACTGGACGTCGTCCACGAGGTAGTGCTTGCCGTGGTGGTTGACGGACTCCCCCGTCCACCCCGCGGTGAGGATGTCCAGCGTCTCGTCGAGCCGCTCGGCGCGGACCCGGTCGTCCACCTCCTCGCCGGTCTTGGAGTACTCCTGCGCGAACCGGTCGCTGCCCAACCCGACGCCGAGAATCAGCCGGCCACCCGACAGCCGGTCCAACGTCGTTGTCTCACGCAACAACTTCGCCGGCCGCCGGCGCGCGATCGGCGACACCATCGGACCGATCCGCAGGCGTTCGGTGGCGGCTGCCATGGCGCTCATCGTGATCCAGGGATCCGACACTTCGCGGATCGGCGCCCGCCACCACAGCTGGTCCCACAGGAAGAACCCGTCCCACCCGGCCTCCTCGGCCGCCGCCGCGAGCCGCGCGATCTCGAGCGGATCGGACAATTCGTCGAACAACGGCAACCACAGCGCGAACCTCATCAGTGCTCCCCGGTGTGCTCGATCAGCGCGTCCACGAACTCACTCCAGTACGGCGCCGACAACCCGTGCCCCATCCCCGCCAGCACGACGAGCCGCGCACCAGGAACGGCGTCGCGGATCGCCTCGCCGTGCGGCAGCGGCAGCAGCGGATCCTGGTCGCCGTGCACGACAAGCACCGGCTGCGTGAGGTCACCGAAGCCGCCGTTGCGCGGACCGTCGAACGTCATCGCGTAATGGTTCGTCAGCGAGGCCTCGTAGTCCCGCGCGCGTGCTTGATCCGCTTGCACCAGGGCACGAGCGGACGCCTCCTCGAAGTGTCCCGCAGCCTCCGCCTCGATCGACCGTACGACGTACTCCTCGACGGCCGCGCGGTCTGCGAAGTCCGGCGTACCCAGCCGAGGCATCGATTCCGACGGTGGTGGCAGTCCGTCCTCGCCGGTCGTGGTCGAGACGAACGTCAGCGAAGCCACCCGCGACGGGTCATCGAGTCCGAGGAACAGCGCCGTACCGCCGGACATCGACAGGCCGACCACGTGTGCACGGTCGATGCCAAGGGCATCGAGCAGACCGACCGCGTCGGCGGCCAGATCGCTCATCGCGTAGCCCGGTTCGCCCACGGGGTAGGCCGTCGACCGGCCGGTGTCGCGCTGGTCGTACCGGACGACGAACCGCCCGCGGTCGGCCAGCTGTTTACACAGACCCGGCTCCCACCACAGCATCGACGCCGACGCACCGTGGATCAGGAGGACGGCCGGATCGGCCGGATCGCCGAAGGTCTGCGCACACAGCTCGATGCCGTTCACCGGGTACAGCGTCTCCGTAGTCATACCTCGACCGTAGGATCCGCACGCTCATCGTGAAAAGCGATTGGTTCTTATCAAACCAATCGCCAGTGGCGATACAGTGCGGTGCATGTACGAGTTGCGCCATCTGGCGACGCTGGCCGCCGTCGCCGACGAGGGGTCGTTCGGCCGCGCCGCGCGCAAGCTCGGGTACACACAGTCGAGCGTCAGCCAGCAGATCGCCGTCCTCGAGAAGGCGGCCGGCGGTGCGCTGTTCGACCGTCCGGGCGGGCCGAAGCCGGTCCGGATCACGCCGCTCGGTGCGGTCGTGCTGGAGCACGCCCGCGACCTGCTCCGCCGTGCGGACGAGCTGAGCGACGGAGTGCAGCGGTTCCGGGCGGGCGACAGCCGGATCGACATCGGCACGTTCCAGTCGGTGTCGAACACGGTGCTGCCGCGCGTCATCCGGGAGCTGCGGGACGCGCATCCGGGCTGCGACATCCGGCTGTTCGAGGAGGAGACCGATGCTCCGGATCTCACCGGGCTCGATCTGATGTTCTTCGACGGGCGGACCGACGGCACCATCGAGAATCTCAAACTGCTGGACGATCCGTACCTGCTCGTCGCGCGGCCCGGAGACTTCCCCACCGGCCCCGTACCGCTCGAGAAGCTCGACGAGCTGCCGCTGGTCGCGCATCCGGCGATCTGCCATCAGGCCACGGTCGAGGACTTCCTGCGCGCCCGCGGCATCCGCCCCCGGTTCGTGTTCCGCACCGAAGGCAACGAGGCACTGCTGGCCATGGTCCGTGCCGGCCTCGGCGCCGCACTCGCGCCGCGTCTCGCCGTACTGCGGACCGACGAGACGCTCGCACTGCACGAGCTGTCTCCCGCGCTGCCGCCGCGGGAGATCTTCCTGTTGTGGCAGGCCGGCCGCACGCACTCACCGCTGGCGGCGCACGCGATCGAGATCGCGCGACGTGCGGCGGCCGACCTGACCCCCGACATGACAGTTAGCTGACCGTCAGGACCTTCGACGGCGTCTGCGTCCCCTGGTGGTCGGCGTCCGCCAGCCAGACGACACGGTAGGTGTAGGTGCCGACGGCGGTCGGCTTGATGCTGAACGCGTACTTGCCGTTCGTCGTCAGCTTCCCGGTCGTCACGGCCACCCACGTCGTACCGGAACGCCGCTGCAGGTACGCCGTCGTACCGGCGTGCGGCGGGTTCAGGTACCCGTAGAGCAGCGCGGAGCTGCCGAGGCGGATCGCCGACGGAGTCAGGTACCCCGACAGCGCAGGGTGGACCTGCACCAGTGCGGCCGCGCTCCGGGTGCCCAGTACGCCGGCGCCACCGTTGTAGCCCCACATGTAGTACGTCGACACCGACGGCTTCTGCGACACCTGCACGATGCCATTGGCGTCCGAGGTGAACGTCCCGACTGTCGACCACTTGGTCGCCGTCTTGGCCTTCGAGTACAGCACCACCGGCACACCGGCCAGCTTCACGCCGTCCAGCCGGCTCACCGCCGTCGACAGCGTGACCGCGCGGGTGTACATGATCGACGCCGCGCTGGCTCCGATCGTCGCCTTCGATCCGACCAGCCGTACGTCGACACCCGGCCCGATCTTGCCCGCACTGTTCTTCACCCAGACCCGGTACGCGTAGCTGGCCGAGTTCGGCAGGCCGGTCTGCGTGTACATGCTCGCCGTGCCGTTGTAGACCGCCGTACCGGACGTCACCAGCGGCGGCGGGGTCGAACCCGCGGCGCTCCGCACCATGATCTGACCGAGCGTCGTGTTGACGGGCTTCGTCCAGCGCAACGCCGCGGCGGCGACCCCGCCGGTGACGCTGAAGCTGCTGACAGGCGGCGGCGGTGCGGTCAGGTTGAGGTAGTTCCGGTCGATGGACATCGTGACGCCGCCGTTGGTCTCGCTGACGTCACCCGCGTACTGGTGCACGCGCTGGTGGTTGCTCCAGTACGTCGACGGGATGAACCGCGTCGTACCGACCGGGGTCGAGCCCCAGTGCGCGAACCAGATGTTGTCCGGGCGCGTGTACGCCGTGCTCGTGTACGCGCTGGCCAGGTCGGCCGCACCCGAGGCCGCGCCGACGTACGCGCCGCCGAGGTAGCCGCGCGCGTTCAGCTCCTGGGTCCAGCCGCTGAGGTACGACAGCACAGCCGCCTTGCAGGCCGCCGTCGACGGGTAGGCCTCGATGTCGCTGTAGATCGCGCTCCGCTGCGCGAATCCGAGTGCCTGCGCCGCCGCGACCGCGTTGATCGCGGCGTTCTTGCCCTGGACGAACGCGGTCGCCGGAACCGACGACATCAGGCTCCGGTACGTCGTGCACGGCGCCTGCAGGCCGACGTCGATCAGCAGGAACTGCCAGCCTTTGCTCGCGTTCGCCGCGACCCAGTCGGGGGTCAGGTTCGGTTGCGCGCACGCCCGCAGTCCACCGCTGATGTAGATGCCGACCCCTTGGTACTTCGGGCGCCAGGCGTCCATCGCGGACTGCGACGGCGCGGCACAGGTGTCGAACCCGTACCCGGCATAGTTGCCCGTCGCGACGATCGTCGGAGCGGCGGCGGTCTGCTGCGCGGCCCGCGCCGACGGCGTCTTCGTCACCACGCGCCCGGTGCTGAGGACGTCGTTCGCGGCGCGCTCGGCGCCTGGTGCGTAGTACGCCGTCGCGAGCACGCCCGCGTCGGTGATCGCGCGGCGCAACAGACCGTCGGTGGACGGCTGCGTCGTGGTCAGCGGCTCCAGGATCAGACCGGAGCTGCGCCCGACGAGGCGCGCCGGGCAATTGGCCTGTCCCGTACTGCGGCCCAGGTACACGGCCGGCTGGTCGAGCCGGACACATGTGGTCGGGTTCGCGGCCAGGTCGACGATCGGCCAGTCGGCCGGGACCGTCACCTGGTAGCCGCGGTACGAGACGGTCTTCGTGTCTTCAGCGGTGGCAGGTCCGCTCGCGGCGACTCCCGCGACCAGTCCGAGGGCAAGTGCCAGCACCCCAGGTCTCAACAACCTCACAAAGCTCCCCAGTTCATCGATGGACGGTGCCCCCAAGTGAAGGCGAGCGCCTGCTGCTCTGTCGAAGAGCATCCGGCACTCGCCTCGATCCCGAGATGCTATCGGACCCCGTTTTGGACCGATTGGTCCATAACGTGTTAGGCTCGGCGGCATGCCGAGACCGAGGACGTTCGACGAGGACCGCGCCGTCGACGCGGCGATGCGGGTGTTCTGGACCGCCGGCTACGAGGCGACCTCGACGCAGGACCTGTGCCGGGCGACCGGCCTCGGCCGGAGCAGCATCTACAACACGTTCAGCAGCAAGCGCGACCTGTTCGACCGCGCTCTGCGGCGGTACACCGAGCAGTTCACGGCCGTCCAGCTCGACGTGATCCAGGACGCCGGGTTGCCGATCCGTGAGCGGGTCCGGCGGATCCTGTGGACCGCCGTCGAGCCCGAGCCGGACGATCCGGCCGGATGCTTCGTGATCAACACGATCGTCGAGCTCGGCCCGAAGGACGCCGAGATCGTCGAGCTTCTCGACCGTGATCACGAGGTCAAGCTCGTCGCCTTGACCACGGCCGTCAAGGCCGCACAGGCGGCCGGCGAGGTCGACCCGGAGCAGGACGCCGCCGGACTCGCGACGTACGTCTTCACCGTCCTCGGCGGCCTCCGGGTCGCCGCCCGCCGTGGCGCGTCCGCCGACACCCAGCGCGCCGTCGTCGAGGCGACCCTGCGCAGTTTCTGACCCTTGCCTGCACCGCGTTCTACGCTGCCCACGTTTTGAACCGTTCGATCCAATACCACTCCGAGAGGACTTCATGCCTCGCGCCGTCTACCTGCTCGGCCTGGCGATCTTCGCCCAAGGCACCTCCGAGCTGATGCTCGCCGGGCTGCTGCCCGAGATCGCGACCGACCTGAACGTCTCCATCCCGGCCGCGGGTCTCCTGATCTCCTCGTTCGCCGTCGGCATGCTCGTCGGCGCCCCGATCCTGGCCTTCGGAACGCTGCGCTGGTCGCGGCGCGCCGCGATGCTCGCGTTCCTCACGATCTTCGCGCTCACCCACGTGGCCGGCGCGCTCACCTCGTCGTATGGCGTCCTGCTCGCGACCCGGGTCGCGGGCGCCTTCGTGTACGCCGGGTTCTGGGCGGTCGCGTCGGTGACCGCGATCGAACTGGCCGGGCCGGAGGCACGCGCGAGGGCGATGAGCGTCCTGGCCGGTGGCCTCACCGTCGCCACGATCGTCGGGCTGCCCGCCGGGACGCTGCTCGGTCAGCACCTCGGCTGGCGGTCGGCGTTCTGGGCGGTGGCCGTACTGTCGGCCCTCGCGTTCGCCGGTGTGGTCACGACGATCCCCCGCGGTCGCTCCGCGAACACGCCCCAACTGGGTCGCGAGCTGCGGAGCATGGCGAATCCACAGCTCTGGCTCGCGTACGCGACGACGGCGCTGTCGACCGGCGCGATCCTGGTGATCTTCAGCTACCTCGCTCCCCTGCTCACCGAGACCACCGGACTGGCCGCGGGCTGGATCCCGGTGATCCTGGCGCTGTACGGCGTGGGCGCGCTGATCGGCATCACGATCAGCGGGCGCACCTCGGACCGGCGACCGTTCGGCACGCTGGTCGTCAGCCTCGGCGGCGTCATCGCCGCGGCGGTCCTGCTCGCGCTCGCGACCGGCACACCGTGGCTCGCCGTACCCGCGATCATCGGCGTCGGCACCTTCGGCTTCGCGACCAACCCGGCGGTCAACTCCCGGGTCTTCACGATCGCCGGCTCCGCGCCGACGCTCGCCGCCGCGTTCAACATCTCCGCCTTCAACATCGGCATCACGGTCGGCCCCTGGCTCGGCGGCCTCGCCCTCGCCGCGGGCGCCGGCTATTCCGCGGTCGGCTGGATCGGCGCCGCCCTCGCAGTACTTGCCCTCGGCACCATTCCGCTCGCGCTCCGGGCAACGGGACGGCCGCGCGCCGAACGGCCCGCCGGCGATCAGGCGGCGTACGAGAGCGCCAGCTCGATCACCGGCGCGTAGGCCGCACGCCGCTCGTCCGTCCAGGTCGCGGCGCCGCCCGCGAGCTCGTCGGTGGTCATCCGGTAGATCAAGGCCCGCACGAGCATCTGGCCCCATTCCGGCAGGTGCGCCCAGCGCGCCGCGAGATCCGGTGCGGCGCCGTACCAGCACAACGCGTCGGCGACCGCGACAGCCGCCGCCCAGGACGGTGGTCGCCAGTACACCGGCCAGTCGATGATCGCCGGCGGGAGACCGTCGGCGAACATCACGTTCCCGGGCAGATCACCGTGGACCACCTGCGCCACCAGGTCCACCGGCCGCCACGCCGCGACGAGCGGGCCGACCAGCTCGACGTACGCCGGGCTGCCGTCGAGCGACTGCTCCCGCCAGGCGACACGGTCCCCGTCCGCCCACGGATCACGGCGGGCGTCGAGGAAGTCCGGCCGCGGCAACCCGGCCACAGCCTCGTGGAACGCGGTCGCGACGGTGAGAACTTCGTCCTGCCGCCGGACATCGGTCGCGCCGGCCAGCAGCTCACTCGCCTCCCACCCGAACGCGACCCACGCACCGTCCCGGGCCCGCACCGGTCGCGCGACCCGGAAGTCCGGCGACTCCGGCAGCCCGTTCAGCACCTCGGCACGCCACGGAGTCTCCGCGTCCGCGCGCTTGACCACGACCTCGCCGGCTCGCCAGGTCTCACCCTGCCCTCCTTGCAGCCGCACTGCGGGCAACGCGAGCCCGAAAGCATCCAGCACCTCGTTCGATGGACCTTCCATGACTTCAGCCCTTCATCGCGAAGCCGAGCCCCGCACCGAGGCCACTTGCGTGATCAGCTGCGGGTTTGCTTCTTGGTCTTCGGGTCCTTCGCCGTGTCGTCGGCGAGCTTCTGCATGCGGTTGCAGAAGTCGTCGGCGGTGGCGCGGCCGGCGGCCAGCTCGGCCATGATGCTGCGCGAGGGCTTGTCCATCGTCGAGTACCAGCCGGCGAAGTACGCCGTCCAGTTGTTCGTGCCGCCGGACTTGATCAGCGCGGCGGACGACGCGGCGCCCGGGCTGAGCTTGATGCCCTCGGTGGAGCCCTTGACGATCGTCGGCGAACCGGTCATCTCGGTGAACTTGCCGGCCGCCTCCTTCGACAGCATGATCCGCAGGTACTCCAGGCCGCCCGGCTTGTTCTTCGCCTTCTCCGGGACGATGAAGTTCTCGCCGGCCGCGATCCGCGTGCAGTCCACCGGCAGTTTGGCGCCGTCGAGCAGCGGGGTGTAGCTGGCCGTGGTGAGGAAGTCCGCCGGGGCGACCTTCTTCTGCTCGTTCTCCAGCCAGGAACCGGACGGGATGAACGCCGCCTTGCCCTGGTTCCACGCCGTCTGCGACTGGATGTGGTCGAGGCCCTCGGTGCCCTGCATGAAGTAGCCCTTGCCGCGCAGCTCGAGAAGCGCCTCGGCGGCCATCTTGATGGACGGGTGCTTCCACGCGTTCGGCTCCAGCGAGTCGATCGCCTTGATGACCTCGTGACCACCGTGCTTCACGGCCATGTCGAGCACGACCTGCCCGATGTAGTTGCCGTGCTTGCCCTGGAAGGCGATCGGCGCGATACCGGCCTTCTTGATCTCCTCGCACAGCGTCAGGAACTCGGCCCAGGTCTTGGCCGGGGTCCAGCCGTTCTTGTCGAAGAGCGCCTTGTTGTACCAGATCGCGTACACCGTCAGCACGTACTCGAGGACGAGCGGCTTGCCGTCCAGCATCGCCGCCTCGAGACCGATCGGCTCGAGCGTGTCCCGCACCTTGACGCTCTTGTCGTCGACCGACGGCGCGTCCAGCAAGGCCGTGAGGTCGGCCAGCTGCCCGGTGCTGGCCAGCGTCGACATCGGCAGCAGCGAGGCGCCGGAGTTGTCGATCACGTCCGGCGGGTTGCCGCCGTTGAACCGCGGCTGCAGCTGCGGAAGGATGTCGGTGATGCCCTTGTGGCTGATCTGCGCCTTCGGGAACTTCTTGCCGTACAGCGCCTCGTGCGCCTTGGCGTAGTCGTCGCCGTACCCGCCCTTGAAGATCACCACGTCCAGCGGCGCGTCTTCCTTCACGGCGAACGGGTTCTCGTCGGACTTCGTCCCGCCGCCGTCGGTCGAGCTGCCCGAGTCCTCGCTGCCGCCGCTCGCGCACGCGGCCAGCGTGCTGCCGCCGGCCGCGAGCAGAGTGCCGACCGCGGCGCGCTGCAGGAACAGCCGCCGGGACAGATTGCTGGGAGTGGTCATCGATCCCGCCCCTTCAAGAGGTTCAGTACTGCGAGGTACTTCCGTCACGACGCTGCAAAAGATTTCACCATTGCCGCCGATTGGGAAGTATTTTTCCTACCAGAGCGGCGGTGTCAAGCCCGAATGCCCGGGCGGGTCGAACCGTGACCGCACCGGAAACGGCCTAGGATCGCGCGGTGACTGATCTCGACCTGTTCGGCGACCTCGACACCGGCGCGCTCCCGGAGCGGCAACAGCGGATCCTGGCGGTGATCAGGGACTGGGTGACGCGGCACGGGTACCCGCCGAGCAGCCGGCAGATCGGCGAGGCGGTGGGACTGCGGTCCTCCTCGTCGGTGTCGAAGCACCTGGCCAGTCTGGAGGACAAGGGGTTCCTCCGGCGCAGCCCGTCGGTGTCGAGGCCGATCGACGTCCGGATGTTCCTCCAGGAGCCGGCCGCACGGGCCATCAGCGACGACAACGTGCCGGTCCCGGTGGTCGGTGACATCGCGGCCGGTACACCGATCGCGGCGGTCGAGCACGTGGACGACGTACTGCAGCTCCCCCGCGGGCTGACCGGGCGGGGCACCGTGTTCGGGCTCCGGGTCCGCGGCGAGTCGATGATCGACGCGGCGATCTGCGACGGCGACATCGTCGTGGTCCGCCAGCAGTCCGAGGCGCACTCGGGCCAGATCGTCGCCGCGATGATCGACGAGGAGGCCACGGTCAAGGTCTACCGCCGCCGCAACGGCCACGTGTACCTCGAGCCCCGCAACCCGGCGTACGACGTCATCGACGGCGACAACGCGGCAATCCTCGGCGTCGTCGTCTCGGTACTCCGCAGCGTCTAAAGCTCCCGGGTGCGCCGTGGTCTGCCGGCGGATCCGGCACGTTTGACGCCGAAAAGGCGGGAGACGACCGGAAGCGACGACAGGAGCCAGGACAAGGCAGCGGACGCTGCGAAGGCGGTCGGCAGGAGTACGGCGTACTTGGTCCACAGGCCGGTGTCCCAGGTGACGACGAAGTACGCGATCGCGAGGATGACCGGCTGGTGGACGATGAAGAACGGCATCGCGGCACGCGCCAGCGTGGGAGGCAACGGCCGCTGAAGGGCGGGGGCCCGCAGTCCGAAGCCGAGGACGGCGACCAGCCAGCCCCAGACGGCGAAGGTGATGAGTGGCGAGTACCAGAGGTACGGCCACGAGTAGCCCGGGTCCGGCCACCAGCCGTCCAGGAAGTCGATGATCCCGGTGACGACACCGAGGACGAAGGCGCCGACGCCGAGCACCAGTCCCGGCACGGCGTCTCGTCGTACCGCCGCCAGAAGCCGCTCGTCCGACATCACCAGGTAGCCGACGACGAAGAAGTCGAAGAAGAACACGAACTCGCCCCAGCCGTGTTCGGGACCGGGCGCGGCGAGCAGCAGCAAGTGGAGCGGCACGAGCGGTACGGCGAGGAGCAGGACCGAGCCGCGCCGCTGACATCGCCGCGCGATCCAATCGGTTCTGCCGCGCAGCACCAGGAACAGCGGCAGACCGAGTACGGCGAACTGGAGCAGGTAGACGAGGAACCACAGGTGGTACGTGTCGCGCAGCCACAGCGGCGCATCGCCGGCGAGATCGCCGAAGAACGTCCGCACATCACCGAAGAACGAGGCCGTCGACCGGCCCTTATGGTGCTCTTCGATGAAGTACTGCAGCGGTGACAGCAGGACGTAGGCGACGACGAACGGGACAAGCAGCCGCACGGCACGCTCCCTCAGGAACTTGAGCGCCGTCCGCCACCGCAAGGCCAGCCAGGCGGCGGAGCCGGAGATCATGAAGAAGAACGCCAGACCCCACAGCCCCAGGAATGCGATCACGATCGCGATCGCCTCGCTGGTCTGTGCGTTCTTCACGTGCCAGTCGCCGTCGTCGAACGGCCGCAGGGTGTGGAACACGAACACCCCGCCAACCGCAGCCACCCGCAACCAGTCGAGAAACCACGCCCGTTCGCCCCGCCCCTCCGCACCCATGCAGCAAGGATGGTGGCTCAGCGGGCCAGCCGCTCGTTGAGCACCTCCAGCAGTGCCGGATTGGCGGTCAGTTCGGCGGCGCGCTCGTCCGCGGCGCGAGCTTCGGCCGGACGGTCGAGGTCGCGGAGGAACTGGGCGCGGGTCGCGTGGAAGAGCGGGTAGTTCTCGAGGTCGCCGGCCAGCGCGTCGAGTTCCGCGAGGGCGACTGCCGGGCCGCGGACGTAGGACAGCGCGATCGAGCGGTGGAGGCTCGTCACGGGGCTCGGCTGCAGAACCAGGAGCATGTCGTACAGGACGAGGATCTGCGGCCAGTCGGTCTCCGACCAGGTCGGTGCCTCGCTGTGGCAGGCGGCGATCGCGGCCTGCAGTTGGTACGGGCCGGGCGCGTGGTGGCGGCGGGCCGTGCGCGTGAGCAGCGCGGTCGCCTCGGTGATCGCTGCGTGGTCCCACAGGGTGCGGTCCTGGTGCTCGAGCAGGACCAGCTCACCGGCCGGCGTGAAGCGGGCCGCCGTACGGGCGCGGTGCAGCCGGATCAGGGCGAGCAGTCCGGCGACCTCGGGCTCGTTCGGGAGCAGCCCGTGGAGCAGGGCGGTCAGCCATTCGGCGTCGTCGACGAGGTCGCGGGAGTGCGTCCGTTCCGCCGTACTGGACAGGTAGCCCTCGTTGAAGAGCAGGTAGATGACCGTCAGTACTTCGGTCAGGCGCTCGGGCAGCTCGTCGTCGCGCGGGATCCGGTACGGAATGCCGGCGTCGGTGATCTTGCGCTTCGCCCGGGTGATCCGCTGCCCGACGGCCGACTCCGAGGCCAGGAACGCGGCCGCGATCTGCGCGGTCGTCAGACCGCACACCACGCGCAGTGTCAGCGCGACCTGTGCCTCCCGTGCGAGCGCCGGGTGGCAGCAGGTGAAAATCAGCCGGAGCCGGTCGTCGGCCGGCGGCCGCACCGGCAGTTCGAGCTCGGCCAGCTTGGCGCGGTAGTTCTGCTGCCGACGCAGTACGTCGAGGCCGCGGCGTTTCGCGACCGTGAACAGCCACGCGTCCGGGCGCTCCGGGATGCCTTCGGCCGGCCACCGCTTGAGCGCGATCTCGATGGCGTCCTGGACCAGGTCCTCGGCGGCGCTGAAGTCACCGAGCAGCGACACCAGCGCACCGGCGAGCCGGCCCGCGTGATCACGCACCACGCGGGCGAGCTCGTCCTGGGTGCTCACGTCCAGGGTCACACCTCCGCCACCGGCCGGATCTCGACCACGGGGCAGCCGGGCCAGGTCTTCACCATCCGCAGCGCCTCGTCGAGGTCCTCGACGTCGATCTCGGTGAACCCGGACACGACCTCCTTGCCCTCGATGAACGGACCGTCGGTGGTCATCACCCGGCCGCCGTCGAGGCGGACCGTGGTCGCGGTCTCCGCGGCCTGCAGCTTGTTGCCGCGGTTGGTGATCTTGTCCCGGTGGTCGTCGAACCACTGGTACACCCGCCGGTACGCCACCTCCCGCTCGGCCGGCTCCAGCGCCGCGAACTCCTTCTCGAACTCCTCGGTCTCGATGAACATCAGCACGTACTTCACGCGCACACCTCCTTTCGACAGTCTGGCTCAGGACGCGGGCAGGTTGGCGTACAGATCGACACCGTTCCCGGACGGATCCGCGACGGTCGCGTAACGCATCCCCCACGGCGCGTCGTACGGCTCCTGCAGCGCGGTCACACCGGCGGCGACGAGTTCGGCGTACGTCGCGTCGACGGCGGCCGGGCTGTCGTACTCGAAGGTGAGGAACGTCCGCCCCAGTTTCGGCGGCGTCCAGTGTGCGGTGACCTTGCCGCGCAGGTCCTCGGTGTCGAGCATCAGGTGCAGCCCGTTCGGCAGGTCGCAGCCGGCGTGGTCGTCCGGCATGTACTGGTCGCGCTCGAACTCGAGTCCGAGGCGGCGGTAGAACTCGATCGCCGCGCCGAGGTCGGACACGACGATGTCGATGGCGTTCACGGTGGTGGGCACTGTCTTCTCCCTGTAGCAGGAACTAGCTGTCATTCAGGAGACGATCGGCGTCCGCCACGATCCGACACTCTGGCAAGGTGGGCTCATGAAACGGCCGTTGTTCGCACGGATGTACGCCCGGGTCCGACCGGCGCTCGACCAGCAGGGGGCGGCCGAGCACCGCCGCCGGTTGCTGGCCGGCGCGGTGGGCAGAGTCGTCGAGGTCGGAGCAGGCGACGGCGGGAACTTCGCGCATTACCCGTCCGAGGTGGTCAGCGTGCTGGCCGTCGAGCCCGAGCCGTACCTCCGTGCCCAGGCCGAGCACCAGGCCAGGTCCGCCCCGGTCCCGGTCGAGGTCGTCGAGGGTACGGCGGACAAGCTACCGGCCCCTGACGCGGCAGCGGATGTCGTCGTGGTCTCGCTCGTCCTGTGCTCGGTCCCGGACCAGGCCGCGGCCCTCGCCGAGGCGCGACGGGTACTGCGGCCCGGCGGCGAGCTCAGGTTCTACGAGCACGTGGCCGCGGACGGCGGGCGGCTCGGAACGGTGCAGCGGGTCGTCGACGCGACCCTCTGGCCGCTGCTCGCCGGCGGCTGCCACACCCACCGCGACACCGTCGGCGCGATCGCCGCGGCCGGCTTCGAGGTCGAGGAGCTGGACCGGTTCGAGTTCCCGCCGGGCCGGTCGACACCGGCCAGCCCGCATGTGCTCGGGCGCGCCCGGCTCAGGGCGTGAGGTCGGTCGCCGCGCGGCCGTCCGGGAAGTACAGCGGGACCGAGACCTGGTCGTGCGCGATCATCCACGCGCCGTCGATCCGCTGCCAGGCCGCCGTCCAGCGCACCCACATACCCGCCTGCGCCCCGTTCGCGAGCGTGCCGCTGATGCGGTTCACGGCGTACGTCACCGCCAGGTCGCCGTCGACGAGGACCGTCAGGTCACGGACCTCGTACCCGAGCGGCACCCGGTATACCGCGAAGACCTTCTCCCAGTTCGCCCATTTCTGCTCCGCGCCCAGGTGCCGCAGCGGCGGCTCGATGTCGAACGAGACCAGGTTCGGCGCGAAGATCGTCTTCAGCGCACCGAGGTCCCCGTTCCGGACGGCGTCCAGCAGGATGTCGATGCGTTCACGGATGTCGACTTCGGAGACAGCGTTCTGTGTGGTCATGATCGGTACGACGGGGCAGCCGCACGGAATGTCAGACCTCACACCCGGCGGCGCTGTCTCGTCGTACGAGGTATGAGCGGAAGGAGCGACATGAGCGAGCCCGGGCTGAGTGTGATCATGAACGAGCGGCGGCAGCTGATCAATCTCGCCTACCGGCTGCTCGGGTCGCTGGCCGACGCCGAGGACGTCGTCCAGGAGACGTACGCGCGCTGGTACGCGATGACGCCGGCCGAGCAGCAGGCCATCGACAACCCGGCGGCGTGGCTCACCAAGGTCGCGAGCCGGATCTGCCTCGACCTGCTGCGGTCGGCCCGCGCCCGCCGCGAGCGGTACGTCGGTGAGTGGATCCCGGAGCCGTTGCCGGAGAACACCGACGACCGGCCGGGCGTGACCGATCCAGCCGATCGGGTCACGCTGGACGAGTCGGTGAACATGGCGTTCCTGGTCGTCCTCGACGCCATGACGCCGGCCGAGCGGGTGGCGTTCATCCTGCACGACGTCTTCCGGTACCCGTTCCCCGAGGTCGCCGAGATCGTCGGGCGGACGCCCGCGGCCTGCCGGCAGCTCGCCTCGTCGGCGCGGCGCCGGATCCAGGGCGCGCAGTCGCCGTCCCCGCCGTCGGCCCGGCGCGCCGAGCTGGTCCGCCAGTTCAAGGAAGCCTGGGAGGCGACCGACATCCAGGCGATCGTCAGCCTGCTCGATCCCGACGTGACGGCCACCGCCGACGGTGGCGGGCTGGTCCCGGCCGCGCTCCGGCCGGTGCACGGCGGCGTCAACGTCGCGCAGTACTTCACCGACCTGCCGGTGCTGCGCCACGGCCGGACGCTGGTGGAGCGGACCGTCAACGGTCAGCCCGGGCTCGTCATCCGGTTCGAGGGTGTCACCGAGACCGTGCTCGCGTTCGACTTCGGCGGGGACCAGATCACGAACATCTGGGCGATCAGGAACCCTGAGAAGCTGCACCCCTGGACGCACTGACCAGCGTCTGCACGGTCTCCTGGGCGCACGCCTTGTTGACGCCGATCCCGCCGCGCGCGCCGCGTTTGATCCAGCCCGCCACGTAGTGACCGGGCCGGTCGACGACGGCGCCGCGGACGTTCGGCACGATCCCGCGGGCGGCGTCGAACGGCAGGCCGTCGACCGGCTGCCCTTCGAAACCGATCGCGGTGAACAGGTTGCCCGCCGCGATCGTCTCCCCCGTGTCGAGCGTCAGTCCTTCCGGCGTCCAGCCCGTCGGCCGCGCGTGGTACCGCAACTCGACCCGGTCGCCGGCGATCGCGAGCAGTTCCTGGAGCGCCGACTCGGTGTACGCCGCCTCGCCCGGCCCGCGCCGGCCGAGCAGCACGACCTGCTTGATCCCACTGGCCGCGAGCGTACGGCGTACCTGCTGGGAAACGTCGGCCGTGTCCAGCTGATCGCTCAGCAGGATCCGGGCGAGGTCGAGCGCCACGTTGCCGTTCCCCACCACCACGGCGCGCGGCCCGACCAGCTCGACCGGCAGCGCCGCACCCGGCCGCCCGTTGCACCAGGCAACGAAGTCCTCCGCGGTGCAGGCTGCCTCCTCGCCGGGGATCCCGAGCCGCCGGCTACGGCGCGCACCGACCGCGTGGATCACCGCGTCGTACTCCTGCACCAGCGCGGCGGCCTCGGTGCCCGGCAGCCAACGCACCCGGGGATGCCGGACGATCCGCTCGAAGGTGCCGATGATCTGTTTGGTACACGGATGATCCGGCGCCACCCCGAACCGCACCAGCCCGCCGAGCTGCTCGCTCCGGTCGACGACCGTGATCCTGGCCGTTGTCCTCAGCAACAACTCGCGCGTCGCGTACATCCCCGCCGGACCGGCCCCGACCACCAGCACCCGCTGCGGCCCACGACCCCAGACCTGGTACGCCGGCGGCTCCCAGCTGTCGAGATCCGTGGCCTCGAGGGCCTCGCGCTCCGCGAAGTACGCCGCGTTCCGCTCGACGTCCTCCGGAGCCGCCCGGTCGGCCGGCTGCGCCGCGTCGACCGGGCAGATGTCCGCGCAGGCGCCGCAGTCGATGCAGGTCCGCGGATCGATGAACAGACTCGCGCCGGCACCGAACCCGGGCTCGCCGGGCGCCGGGTGGATGCTGTTCATCGGGCAGACCGCCACGCAGCTCGCGTCCGAGCAGCACTCCCCCGAGATCACGAACGTCATCGTCGGCTCACAGCAGGCCGGTGCGCCGATAGACCCGGGCCGCGGCGGGCGTCAGCAGCCCGACCGACCCGAGGAAGTCCATCAGGTTCGCGCAGCTCGTCCGCAGCAGCGACCGGTGGTGCTCGTTCCGCCGCGCCTCCCGGACCGCGCGATCGGCGTCCAGGCCGAGGTTCACGTAGACCTGCCGGCCGACCATGCTCGACACGATCATGTCCGCCGCGATCGCGATCACCAGCGCACTGACCCAGCGGCGGGCCCGCCCGGCGCCGGCGAGCCGCTCGCGGGTCTCCTCGCGGGCGAACACCATGTGCCGCGACTCCTCCACCACGTGGATGTGGTTCACGGTCCGGACCATCGGCTCGACCCGGCGGTCCCGCATCCAGTCGCGCTGCATGACGTCCAGGACCTCTTCGGCCACCAGGATCGCGGCGTACGCCGACTCGCCCGACGCGAGCGCCTTGAACATCCGGCCGAGCTCACGCGTCACGAACGGCGGCCGGTACGCCGGCTCGACCAGCCGCTCGGTCGCGCGCGCGAACATGATCGAGTGCCGGCACTCGTCGGCGATCTCGGTGAGCGCCCACTGGAACTCCGCGCTCCGGGCCGGCTTGTCGTAGACGTCGCGCAGGATCAGCTGCTGCAGGATCAGCTCGAACCAGATCCCGGTCGTCGCCACCGAGGCGGCCTCGTGCCGGGTCAGCTCCCGCTGCTGCGCCTCGGTCAGTTCGTCCCAGTACGGCGTCCCGTAGAGCGTGCTCCACTCCGGCGACATCCCGTACCCGTCGCCGACCGGCGCGTCCCAGTCGATCTCGGTCTCCGGATCCCGTGACAACCGGTTCGCCGACCCCAGCAACCGCTCAGCGGTCTGGTCCATCGCACACACCTCCGGGAGCGATATGACATCGTCTATGTAACATACATGGTGGCTCACACCGCTGTCGAGGATGGCGCACTGCTGTAACGCGCGCTACAGTCCCGCTTGTGACGGACCGGTGGCTGCTTCTGCTCGTGCGCGTCCCGGTGGAGCCGTCGCGGCACCGCGTGGCGGTCTGGCGTGAGCTGCGCAAGGCCGGCGCCCTCTCGCTCGGCCAAGGCGTGTGGGCCGTACCAGAGTTGCCCGTCTTCGAGGCCGCAGTACGACGGACGACCGAGCTGGTCGACCGCGCCGAGGGCGAGGTCACGGTGCTCGAGGCGGCCGGCCGGGACGCCACCGACGGGGCGCGACTTCGTGCCTTGTACGACGAGGCGCGCCGGGCCGACTGGATGGAGTACCTGGCGGACTGCCGGAAGTTCGAGGACGAGATCGCCAAGGAGATCCGGATCCGGAAGTTCACTCTGGCCGAGCTCGAGGAGGAGGAGCAGAGCCTCGAACGGCTCCGTCGCTGGCACCGCGACCTGTCCAGCCGCGACGTCTTCGGTACGCCGGAGTCCGCGCAGGCGACCGCCAGGCTGAAGGACTGCGTGGCCCGTTGCGAGGAGTACGCCGAGCTCGTGTTCCGCGCACTGCACCAGCTTCCGGGTGACGAACGATGAGGATGTGGCCGCTGTACGCCGCCGGGTTCACGACCGCGTTCGGCGCTCACGCGGTGGCGGCGAACCTCGGTGGCTCGTCGGAGGATGCCGTCACCTCCCTGCTCACGCTCGGGATCCTGCTGGCCATCTACGACGGCGCGGAAGTGGTGCTGAAGCCGGTCTTCGGGGCGCTCGCGGACCGGATCGGGGCACGGCCGGTGCTGCTGTTCGGTCTGGTCGGCTTCGCCGCCGCTTCTGGTGCCTACGTGATCGTGGACCGGCCCGGATGGTTGTGGGTCGCACGGCTCGGTCAGGGAGCGGCTGCTTCGGCCTTCTCCCCCGCCGCGTCCGCGCTCGTCGCCCGGCTGAATCCGTCGGCGCAGCACGGGCGGGCGTTCGGCAGCTACGGGTTCTACAAGAGCATCGGCTACACCGCCGGTCCGCTGCTCGGTGGCGGCCTGGTCTGGCTCGGCGGGTTCCGTCTGCTTTTCGGGGTGATGACGGTCCTCGCGGCCGGCGTCGCGGTGTGGGCGCTGATCGTCGTACCGGTCGTCCCGCCGTTGCCCCGGAGGCGGCAGACCGTGATCGACCTCGCGCGGCGAATCTCCGATCCGGTGTTCCTTCGTCCGACGGTCGCACTGGCGGCTGCGACGGCCGCGCTGTCGGTCGGGGTCGGGTTCCTGCCGGTCACCGGCGCGTCGGACGGGCTCGGGACGATCGCGACCGGAGCCGCCGTTTCGTTGCTCGCCGCAACGGCCGCGGTCGTGCAGCCGAGGACCGGTCGCGCGCTGGACGCCGGCAAGCTGAGCACGCGGACCGGTATCGCCGTGGGACTGGGCCTGGCGGCGGCGGGGTTCGTGTGCGCCGCGCTGCCGGGTGTCGCGTTCCTGCTTGTCGCAGCGGCGCTCATCGGGGCGGGGACGGGCGTGATCACGCCGCTCGGGTTCGCGGCGCTGGCGGCGAGCACGCCGGCCGAGCGACTCGGTCAGACGATGGGCACCGCCGAGCTCGGACGAGAACTCGGCGACGCCGGTGGACCGCTGCTGGTCGCGGGCGTCGCGTCGATCGCCGTACTCGACACCGGTTACCTGGTGCTCGCCGGCCTCCTGGCTCTGTGTCTGTTCATAGTCCGCCCGGCACGAAACTGAACAGCCGCTGACCTTTGACCAGCGGCTCGGGTACGCCGGTGAAGCGGTGTACCCCGACGCCGAACCCGGCCTCCTTCTCCGACACCCACACCTCTTCGAAGCCGTCGGCCTCGAACCACCGGCAGATCGTCGGCACCAGGTCCGGCTCCTCGCGATGACGGGTCCAGATCACCGTGGCGCCCGTACGGCACAACTGCGGGCTCGCAGCGATCGTCCGCCGGATGTCCTCGGCCGTGATGTTGCCGAAGATCCCACACAGCAGCACGAGCTCGGCCGGCACCATCCCGTCGTACTGATGCGTCAGGGACGCGTCCCCCGTGATGACCTCGACCTGCTCCGGCGCCCGTTCCCGAGCAGTGGCTGCGAGTACTGGATCCAGCTCGACCAGTCGCGCGTGCACGTCCGCCCGCCGCGGATGGTCCTCGAGTACGTCGAGCAGGTCCCGGCCCTGTCCCGCGCACAGTTTGATCACCGGCACCGGGCCGTCCGGGGCGCGGTCCAGCGCTGCCCGTACCTGTGTCTTCACCACCTCGAGGCGGCGGGACAGATCTGATCCGGGATCGTCGTACTGCTTGTGCCATGCCTGCCAGTCCATGCTGGAACCCATGCCGGAAGCGTAACGCCACCGTGACGGAGAGCCAGGAACTTTCGTGTCCGATGGATAGTTGTCCTTCCGGAGCCGGTGCGCGATCAGAGGAGTGTCATGGCAAGGCGTGTCGAACAGAAGGCTGCCGCCCGCGAGCGGGTCGCGGCGCAGCTGGCTGCCCAGCAGCAGGCGGAGCGTCGCCGCCGGCTGTTGCTCGCGGTCGGCGCGGTCGTTCTGGTCGTCGTGATCGTCGGCGGGCTGGTGACGATCCGGCTGGTCGGCGGCGGTAAGGACACCGCGACCGGGCCGTCGGGCGCGGCCGGCACGGAGGTCGTCACCGCACTCTCCTCGATCCCGGACTCCACGTTCGCCGCGGTCGGCACCGGTGAGGTCAAGGCGGCGCCGTCGGCGATCACCGCGCCGGCACTGGTCGCGGACGGCAAGCCGAAGGTCCTCTACATCGGCGCCGAGTTCTGCCCGTACTGCGCGGCCGAACGCTGGCCGGTCACCGTCGCGCTGTCGCGGTTCGGGACGTTCAGCAACCTGGGGACCACGCATTCGGCGGCCGAGGACGTCTTCCCGAACACGCCGACGCTGTCCTTCCACGGAGCGAAGTACACAAGTCAGTACCTGAGCTTCACCGGCGTCGAGACGACCACGAACGAGCCCGCCGGGAACGGGTACAAGCCGCTCGACACCCCGACCGCCGAGGACCAGAAGACGTTCGACACCTACAACCAGCCGCCGTACGTCGAGAGCGGCGGGTCGATCCCGTTCGTCGATCTCGGCGGCAAGTACGTCGGCTCCGGGGCGACGTTCAGCCCGGAGGTGCTGGCCGGCAAGACGCAGGCGCAGATCGCCGACGCGCTCAAGGACCCGTCGAGCGAGATCGCGAAGGCCGTCGACGGCTCCGCGAACGTCTACACCGCGGCGTTCTGCAAGCTCACCGGCAACCAGCCCGCGAAGGTGTGCTCGACCGACGCGGTGACCGCCGCGGCGTCGAAGCTCGGCCCCGCGAAGGGCTGACGCGTGACCATCTCCAGCACAGCGCAACGCACCGCCCGGACGCCCTTGGGCGTGCTCCCGTGGGCGACGCTGGTGGTATCGGTGGCCGGCCTGGCCGTCTCGGCCTACCTCACCTATGAGCACTTCACGGCCGGTTCGACGCTCGCATGCCCGGACACCGGCGTGGTCAACTGCGCCAAGGTCACCAGCAGCCAGTACTCGAAGCTGTTCGGCATCCCGGTCGCGTTGCTCGGGCTCGCGTTCTTCGCCGGCATGACAGCCCTGTCGGTGCCCCAGATGTGGCGTACGTCGTCACGGTGGCCGGGTCGTCTGCGCCTCGTCGGCGTACTGACCGGCATGGTGTTCGTCTGCTACCTGATCTGGGCAGAGCTGTTCCAGATCAACGCGATCTGCCTGTGGTGCACGGTGGTGCACGCGCTGACGCTGGTCCTTTTCGCGCTGGTGATCATCCGCCTGGCGCTGGTCCCGCCTGCTTCATGAAGTAGCCCGCGTTCGGGTACCGGTGCCACATGGAAGCGCCAGGAGCCGAGCAGTGGGTGCCACACGACGGTGGCATGCGGAAGGTGCGAGCTGAACTCCCGGACTGCCGCGGGTGCGAACTGTGGGAGGACGCCGAGCAGGTCGTGCCGGGTGAAGGTCCCGTGCGGGCTCGGATGATGCTGGTCGGCGAGACACCGGGCGACTACGAGGACAAGGCAGGGCATGTCTTCGTCGGACCGGCCGGACGGGTGCTGGACAAGGCGCTCGCCGAGGCGGGCATCGAGCGGTCGAAGGTGTACCTGACGAACGCGGTGAAGCACTTCCGGTTCGAGCGGGAGGGCAAGCGGCGGATCCACAAGACGCCGGCCGCGAGCCACATCCTCGCCTGCTCCCCCTGGTTGCGCCGCGAACTGGAGATCGTGAAGCCGGACCTCGTCGTGGTCATGGGCGCGGTCGCGGCCCGGTCGCTGCTGGGCGCGAGCTTCCGGGTCACGCAGCACCGCGGCGAGCGGGTCGAGCTGGCCGACGGACGTCCGGCCGTACCGACCGTCCATCCGTCGTCCGTCGTCCGATCGCAGGAGTTCCGGCGGGACTTCGAGGCCTTCGTCAACGATTTCCGGGCCGCGCTGCGGCTGCTCGGTTAGACCAGCGCCACTCACGGACCGCCGGCAGGTCTTCGCCGTACTGCGTGACGTATGCGCGGTGGCGCGTGCGCTGGTCGGCGAAGTGCTGGCGGGCGGTGACCGCGCGGGACCCGAGGGACGGGACGCGGTCGATGACGTCCATCGCCAGGTGATAGCGATCCAGGTTGTTCCGCACCACCATGTCGAACGGCGTGGTCGTCGTACCCTCCTCGATGTAGCCGCGGACGTGCAGGTTCGGGTGACCGCGGCGCCGGTAGGTGAGGCGATGGATCAGCCACGGGTAGCCGTGGTACGCGAAGATCACCGGCTTGTCCGTCGTGAACAGGGCGTCGTACTCCGCATGCGGGAGCCCGTGCGGATGCTCGGTCGCGTCCTGCAGCCGCATCAGGTCGACGACGTTCACGACCCGGATCCGCAGGTCCGGCAGATGCTCGCGGAGCAGGTCGACCGCGGCCAGCGTCTCCATCGTCGGCACGTCGCCCGCGCACGCCATCACCACGTCCGGATCGCCCTCGTCGTTGCTGGCGAAGTCCCACACGCCGACACCCCGGGCACAGTGCACGGCGGCCTCGTCCCAGTCGAGCCAGTTCGGCTGCGGTTGCTTGCCGGCGACAACGACGTTGATGTAGTTCCGGGTCCGCAGGCAGTGGTCCATCGTGGACAGCAGCGTGTTGGTGTCCGGCGGCAGGTAGACGCGGACGACCTCCGCCTTCTTGTTCACCACGTGGTCGATGAAGCCCGGGTCCTGGTGCGAGAACCCGTTGTGGTCCTGCCGCCAGACATGCGACGTCAGCAGATAGTTCAGGGACGGTATCCGCCGGCGCCACTCCAGCCGGTTGATGGTCTTCAGCCACTTCGCGTGCTGGTTGACCATCGAGTCGACGATGTGGACGAACGCCTCGTACGACGAGAACAGCCCGTGCCTCCCGGTGAGCAGGTACCCCTCCAACCAGCCCTGGCAGGTGTGCTCGCTGAGGATCTCGAGGACCCGGCCGTCCGGCGCCAGGTTGCGATCGGTGTCCCGGAGCTCGGCGAGCCAGGCCTTCCCGGTCACCTCGTAGACCGTGTTCAGCCGGTTCGACTCGGTCTCGTCCGGACCGAACAGCCGCAGGTTGTGCGGGTTCTTCCGGAACGCGTCCCGGAGGAAGGCGCCGAAGACCTTCGTCGGCTCCCCGTCCTCGGCCCCGGGCGTCTTCACCGGTACGGCGTACTCCTCGACCGCCGGCAACTCCAGGTCCCGGCTCAGCGCGCCGCCGTTCGAGTGCGGGCTCGACCCCATCCGCCGGGTCGCGCTCGGCACCAGCTCCAGCAGGTCCGGAACCGGGCGGCCCTCGTCGTCGAACAGTTCCTCGGGCCGGTAGCTGCGGAGCCAGTACTCCAGCTGCCGCAGGTGGTCCTCGTTCGTGCGCACGCCGGACAGCGGGACCTGATGGGAGCGCCAGGTGTCCTCGACGGGCTCGCCGTCGACCGTCTGCGGGCCGGTCCATCCCTTCGGCGTCCGCAACACGATCATCGGCCACGCAGGCCGCGCCGGGCTCTCGGCGGCGGACCGTGCCTCGCGCTGGATCTCGTCGATCCGGTCCATGCACACGTCCAGCGTCGCGGCGAGCGCCTGGTGGACCTCAGCGGGTTCGGAACCCGCCACGAGGTACGGCTCGTACCCGTAGCCGCGCAGCAGCGCGGTCAGCTCCTCCTCACCGATCCGCGCCAGGACCGCCGGGTTGGCGATCTTGTACCCGTTGAGGTGCAGGATCGGCAGGACGGCGCCGTCGCGCACCGGGCTCAGGAACTTGTTCGAGTGCCAGGACGCCGCGAGCGGTCCGGTCTCCGCCTCGCCGTCGCCCACCACACAGGCCACGACCAGGTCCGGGTTGTCCGCGGCCGCGCCGTACGCGTGGCTGAGCGAGTAGCCGAGTTCGCCACCCTCGTTGATCGACCCGGGTACGTCCGCGGCCACATGACTCGGAACTCCGCCGGGGAACGAGAACTGCTTGAACAGCCGGCCCATCCCGGTCTCGTCGCGCGTCGTGTTCGGGTACGCCGCCGTCCAGCTGCCCTCCAACCAGGTGTTCGCCACCAGCGCCGGCCCGCCGTGCCCCGGCCCGGTCACGAACATCAGGTCCCGGTCCCGCTGCCTGATCACCCGGTTCAGGTGCGCGTAGACGAGGTTGAGACCGGGCGTCGTACCCCAGTGACCGAGCAGCCGCGGTTTCAGGTGCTCGGCCCGCAGCGGCTCGCGGAGCAGCGGATTCGCGAGCAGGTAGATCTGCCCGACGGACAGGTAGTTGGCTGCCCGCCAGTACGCGTCGATGCCGCGCAGCTCGTCGTCGGTCAGTGGCCCGCCGTCGATCCGCTGCACGCTAGCGCCCGACGGCCTTCGCGAGCTCGGACTTGGTCATCTTGGAGCGGCCCTTGATGTTCTTGTGCTTGGCCTCGTTGTACAGCTGCTCCTTGGTCCGGCCCTGCGACCCGCTGTGCGAACGGAGTCCGCCGCGACGGCCCGACGAGATGTCGTCGGTCGACGTCCGGCTCTTCTCCTTCGCCTCGCCCGAACGGGCACGTTCCTTGTTCACGGTGCGCGCCGCGATCTCCTCCGCGACGTCCTCGCTGCGGCCGCGTTCCTTCAGGCCGGCCTTGATGTGCTCGTACTGCCGTTCCCGCTTCCGGCTCGATCCGGCAGGCATCAGAGGCACCTCCTTGTCCTGGAGTCCACCTGGTACCCGGAGCCGGTCTGCGGCATTCGGGCCGATGCGGGTACAGTGGGTTCTCGATCGCGCACACAGGAGCGGTGCATTCTGAGCCGTGTTCCTGGGGGACCCTCTGGACGGCCCGCCGGACGATCATCCGCTCGGCACAGGGTGGCGTCTCGTCGGTGGGTCGGTTCTCGCGCGGTCCGGCGTACCGTCACGGCTCCGGCCGTGGCACGACACAGGAGGAAATGTTGGCCCGACGAGGTCAGCGCCAGCCCGGCGCTACCCGTTCCGCTCCCCGTCGACGGCGGCGTGCCCGCGACGGCGAGTCCGACGGTCTGATCCAGGTCCTCGCGCAGGCCGTGCGCGAGGTCGAGAACGCGGTCACCCGCGGTGCGATCAAGCCGTCCACCAGGACGAAGTTCCAGATCGTGGCCCTGCTGGTCCGCGAGGAGCGGGCCCGGGTGAACGGCGACGACTCCGCCGGCGAGGCGTACCGCACCGAGCAGCTCCGGCGGCTGGACGGGATCGCGACGATCCTGGCCAAGACCGCCGCGATGGAGCCCTCGCTGCTCGGCCTGCTGGCCGAGGACGCGGTGATCTCCGACGCCGCGGCCGCCCTCAAGCGGCAGATGCTCGAGGACGCCGGCATGGAGGTGCCCGAGGAGCCGGAGCCCGCCGAGCCGGTCGCTCCCCCGGAGACCCAGACCCGGCGCGTGGTCCCGCAGGCCGTGGTGTCCCGGCAGCTCGCCAACCCGTTCCTCGCCCCCGACTTCTCGGCGGCGCCGTCCCGTCCGGCCGGGCCGAGCCGGCTGGGCGGCTGGGAGCTGATCGGGCCGCTGCTGCGCTCGTTCGAGCATGCCGCCGCCTCCGCCAGCATGACCCTGCCCGAGCCGACGTCGCCGAAGCTGGCCGGCGGTATCGACGCGCTGCGGCACCGCGGCCTGGAACTGATGCCGCACCAGGCCCGCCTGATCGCCGCCGCCGCGAACGACCACCGGACCTTCCTGCTGGCGGACGAGCCCGGTCTGGGCAAGACCGCCCAGGCGCTGCTGGCCGCCCAGGCCGCCGATGCCTATCCCCTGCTCGTCGTCGTGCCGAACGTCGTGAAGACGAACTGGGCCCGCGAGGCAGGCCTGTGGACGCCCCGCCGTACGCCGACCGTGATCCACGGCGACGGCGACTCGATCGACGGCTTCGCGGACATCGTCGTGGTCAACTACGAGATCCTCGACCGGCACGTCGGCTGGCTCGGCGACCTCGGCTTCCGCGGCATGGTGGTCGACGAGGCGCACTTCATCAAGAACAAGAAGTCCCAGCGGTCCCGCAATGTGCTCGAGCTGTCCGGCAAGATCCGGTCCCGGATGTCCCGGCCGCTGCTGATGGCCCTCACCGGGACGCCGCTGATCAACTCGATCGAGGACTTCACCGCGATCTGGGAGTTCCTCGGCTGGATCGACGAGAAGGCGCCGCTGGCCGAGCTGATGGACAAGCTCGACGCGACCGACCTGACCCCGGCCGACCCGGGCTTCGCCGCGGCCGCGCGGGCCAGTGTGATCGACATGGGCATCGTCCGCCGACGCAAGGTGGACGTCGCCGCGGACATCCCGGCCCGCCGGATCGCCGACCTGCCGGTCGAGCTGGACGGCGCCGTCGGCCGCTCGATCCGCGCCGCCGAGCGGGAGCTCGCGGACCGGCTGGTCGAGCGGTACCGGACCGCCCTGGAGACCCGGCGTTCCGGTGCCGTCGTGGACGGTATCGACCACGACCTGGTGCGTCAGGTGGCCGGCTGGGAGCGGACCGAGATGGCCGCCAAGAAGACCGGCGACAACGTCTTCAGCCTGTTCCGCCGGATCGGTCAGGCCAAGGCGGGCCTGGCCGCCGACTACGCCGCCCAACTGGCGCAGAACGTCGGCAAGGTGGTGTTCTTCGCCCGGCACATCGAGGTGATGGACACCGCGGAGGAGCTGTTCGCCGAGCGCGGCATCCGGTACTCGTCGATCCGCGGCGACCAGACCGCCCGCACCCGGCAGAAGAACATCGACGCCTTCGTGAACGATCCCGAGGTGTCGATCGCGGTCTGCTCGCTGCTCACCGCGGGCGTCGGCCTGAACCTCCAGGTCTCGTCGAACGTCGTCCTCGCCGAGCTGTCCTGGACGAACGCCGAGCAGACCCAGGCGATCGACCGGGTGCACCGGATCGGCCAGGACGAGCCGGTCACCGCGTGGCGGATCATCGCCGCGCAGACCATCGACACCCGCGTCGCGGACCTGATCGACGCCAAGGCCGGCCTGGCCGCCAAGGCGCTCGACGGTTCCGACGAGGAGGTCGGCTCCTCGGCCGACTTCCAGCTCGAGGCCCTGGCCGCCCTCCTCACCCGGGCTCTGGAGGCCTCCGCCTGAGTCAGCCCGACAACTCGCCCACCGGCAGCTCGGCACCGACCGTGTTGGTTGCCGGTGCCAGCGGGCAGGTCCAGTCCGGGCTGTAGGCGCAGGACGGGTTGTAGGCGAAGTTCAGATCGACGACCAGCCGCCCCTGCGCGAGGTCGCTGCCGAGATCGGCGCCCTTCACGGTGTCGATCAGGTAGCGGCCGCCGCCGTACGTCGACCTGCCGGCCACCGCGTCCTTCACCGGGACGAACAGGCCGCCGCCGTACGACTCCAGCCACCAGACGTCCAGGTCGCCGATCGGCAGCCGCAGTACGCCGACCCGGGAGAACGGGATCACGCCGTCGGTCGCGGACTCGAACTCCCAGCTGAACGGCTCGACGTCGGCGTCGACGGTCGCCTCGAAACGCAGGTCCGGACGGTACGGCGCGACGCGCGCTCCCGGGTACGACGCACGCTGCTCGCGCGGGACCGGCGAGGCGGGGTGGTTCGTCAGCAGCTCGTTGCGGCGGGCCTGCCAGCGGGCGTGGGCGACGGCCGGATCCGGCTCGGCGCGCACGGAGAGGTACAGCGCGAACACCTCCCGCCGCCAGTCGGCCACGGCCAGTGCCGGTGCTGCGAACTCCACAGGGTCTCCCGTCAGCTCTTGAGTGCTTCGGCGGACTTCTCCCAGTTCTTGTGCAGGCGGTCGAGGTACGACTGCGCCTGCGGGCCGGCCTTGCGGCCGCGGGCGAAGATCCGCATGTTGCCGCCGCCGGCGTTGTAGCCGAGGGCAAGCAACTCGTCCTTGGTGTAGAGGCCGGCGCGCTTGGCCGGCAGCCGTTCGGCCAGGTCGTGCAGGTGCCAGGCCGCCGCCTGGATGGCCAGCGCGGGGTTGTCCGGCAGCTCCTCCCACTTCCGTTGCGCGAACGGCCGGCCGCGTTTCGTCTCGTCGAACGCGGGCTTGTGCATGTTCGCGATCCCGAACGCCGGGTCCGAGTCGACCTCCGCCCACTGCCGCTCGAACTTCGGGTCGTGCGGCTTGTACGACTCGTTGTACAAGATTGCCATCAGCAACTGCGGATTGATTCCGGCCTGCTTCGCGTACCGCCGTACGTCGGCCGCGAAATGCGCCGGGTCGTAGTCCTCGTACCACGGTTCGGCGCTCGTCGCCGTCGGCTGACCGGCCGACTTGGGAGCGATCGGTGTACTCACGGTCGGCTTGCTCGCGGTCGGCTGCGGCGTGGCGTTGGTCACCGGCTGACCGGCGTTGTCATCCGAGCACGCGCTCCACGCCCCGGCCACCAGGATCCCGACCGCCACCCACGCCCAGCCCTTCGCCACCTGCACCCCTCCAACCTAGCCGTCCGGCGAACTTCCACCTGTCCACGGAACGCAATTTCGCGGCAATCGCGTCAGAAGGCAGCGGAAACGGCATAACAGCCGCATGATGTTCCCACGGCGGCCCGATGGCGGGCACCCGCGCCGGACCGCCAGGAGAGACGAAGATGACCATGATCGACCCGACGAAGGACGGTGCTGCCTCGTCCTTCGCCAGCCTTGCCGTCGAGCTGCACGACGCCCCAGGCGTCGAAGAGACACTGGACGCGGTTGTCCAGTACGCCCTGCAGGCCCTCAGCTGCACGTACGCCGGGGTGGCGTTCTCCGCCCGCGGTTCGCGTGTGGAGGTGGCCGCGGTCACCGATCCGGTCGTCGCCGAGGTGTACGAGCTCCAGCTCAGCAGTCAGCACGGTCCGCTGGTGTCAGTCCTGCAGGAAGGCCGGCCGATCCTGATCCAGGACACCGGCAGCGACGACCGCTGGCCGGAGTGGGCCGCGAAGGTCGCCGCGCTCGGGGTCCGCAGCGTGCTCGACGTACCGCTCGCGACCGGTCGTGAGCCGCGCAAAGCGGCCGGCGTGCTCGGGTTGTACAGCCCGAAGGCCGACGCGTTCGGGGAGGACGACGTGGCGGTCGCGCACATCCTCGCGCGGCACGCCTCCGTCGCCCTGGCCTCCGCGCGGCACGAGGCTGCGCTGGCCCAGGCGATCGACGCCCGGAAGCTGGTCGGCCAGGCGATGGGCATCCTGATGGAGCGCTTCGACATCGACGCCGACCGGGCGTTCGCCGTCCTGAAGCGGTACTCCCAGGACACCAACACCAAGCTCCGGGACGTCGCCCAGCAGCTGATCGACACCCGGAAACTGCCCTAGGGCGGGGCTCCCGATCCCAGGGCCTAGCTGCGCGCCAGGGTCGTGCTCGGCAGCTCGCCGTACAGCTCGCGGTACGCCGCGGTCATCCGGCCGTGATGGTGGAAGCCCCACCGCGCGGCGATGCCCACGACAGTGCTGACGGACGGATCGGCGGCCAGCAGCTCCGCACGCACCTCGGCCAGCCGAAGCCTGCGGAGGTGCGCCAGCGGCGTCGTGCCGAGGTGACGCTGGAACGCGGTCTGCAGTGCCCGCACGGTGACACCGGCGGCCGCCGCGATGTCGGCGACGCCGATCGCCTGATCGAGATTCGACTCCATGTACGCCAGCGCGCGCCGGATGCTCGCGGGCCGCGCGTCCCGGCCTTCGCGGTCGGTCATCGCGGTGTTCGGGAAGGTCGCCAGGACGCTCGAGGCGAGCAGCTGCGCGAGGGACGCGAGGACCAGCGGTGACGCCTGGACCACCGGATCCGGGAGCGCGTGGTCGCCCAGGTACGCGATCGTCCGCGACAGCTGGCGCGCCGCCTGACGCGAGTGCGGGCGGTGCTCGAGCAATCGCACCGGAGCGTTGCCCTTCCTGCTGACCCCGGCGACCCGGGTGAGCAGCGCCGGGTCGAACATCGTGATGCTGTACGTCGACCGCCGGACCTTGCCGGCCATCGGCCGGTCCGGGGGCGCGAACGACACCAGGTCGCCCGGATGGAAGTCCTCGCGCCGGCCGCCGGTGGTGTGGTCGACGATGCTGCCGGAGTACACCTCGCAGAGGCAGATCTTGCCGAGCGGGTCGGCGTCGTAGCTCATCTCGAAGCAGATCTCGAGCCGGTCCACGCTCAGTGACTCGGCGGTCGCCCGCGAGATGCGGGTCCGCACATCCGAGGCGCCACCGCCGATCTGCATCTTGGTGTACGCCCGGTTGAGGAATTCCTCGGTCTTCCCCAGATCCTGGCTCTCGAACAGCAACGGCTCCATGGCACCCATGGTGCATGGTGCCGGGTACGGGTGGAAAGAGATGCCTGAGCTGCCCGACGTCGAAGGGTTCCGGCGGGTGCTGACCGAGCACGCGCTCGGCCGCCGGATCCGCCAGGTCGAGGTGCTCGACGCCGGGGTACTTCGGGGCGTGACCGGCGCCGGTCTGCGGCGGGCGCTGACAGGTCATCAGTTCCGCGAGCCGTGGCGGCACGGCAAGCACCTCGTCGTACCGGTCACGGGCTCGCGCGACGGAGCCGCCGTTCTGCTGCACTTCGGCATGACGGGCTCGCTGTACTGGGCGGTGGACGAGAAGCGGCAGCGTTTCGATCGCGTCGTGTTCGGTTTCGCCCACGGAGAGTTGCGGTTCCAGGACATGCGCAAGCTGCACGGCCTGCGGTACGCACCGGACCGGGAGACCGTCGAGCGCTTGCTCGCCGGCCTCGGGCCCGACGCCGCGGAGCTGACTTCCGCGGGGCTGCGTGATCGGCTCGCTGCCCGTCGTGGTCAGGTCAAGCCGGCGCTGATGGATCAGTCGACCGTGGCCGGCCTCGGCAACCTCCTCACCGACGAGATCCTTTGGCGAGCCCGGATCGACCCGCACCGGTCCTGCACGCAACTGGACGGCGCCGACATCCGGCGGTTGCACACCCGGATGCGGACGGTCCTGCGGCAGTCGATCGCGGCGGGCCGGGTGCCACCGCGGAAGAACTGGCTGACCGGACGACGTGACGATCCAGCCGGCTCCTGTCCCCGGTGCGGAACGCCGCTGTCGCACGCCTGGGTCGGTGGCCGAGGTACAACGTGGTGCCGACACTGCCAGCCATGCTGATCGCGTCGTCTTTGCCGGCGCGGCACTCTAGTCTGTGGGGCGTGTTCGACTACGACGCCGAGCTGAAGTTCTATCGGGAGGCTTTCCGTACTGCGTGCGGTATCCGCCCGGGTGATCGCGTGCTCGACGTCGGGTGCGGGACCGGGCAGACGACGCGCGACGCGGCCCGGGATGCGGCGCCGGGGCCGGTGCTCGGCGTGGACGTGTCGGAGCGGATGCTCGACCACGCCCGGCGGAGCACGACGGCCGGCAACGTCACCTACGTCGCGGCCGACGCGACGACGTACGACTTCGCGCCGGTCGACGTCTGCATCAGCCGGTTCGGCGTGATGTTCTTCGCCGATCCGGCGCGCGCGTTCAGCAACCTTCGCCGGGCCGCGAGCCGGGTCGCGTTCCTGGTCTGGCAACCTCGGGCCGAGAACGAGTGGGCGCGCGTGATCCCGGAAGCGATCGGTGGCGCGTTCCGCGACGACTCGCCGTTCACGCTCGGCGATCCCGAGGCCACACGGGACATCCTCACCACAGCCGGCTTCGTCGAGCCGACGTTCACTGCCCTCCGCGAGCCGCTGTACTACGGGCCCGACGTCGAGTCGGCGTACGAGAACGTCCTCCAGCTCCGCGAGCCGCAGGCGCTGCTTGCCGAGCTCGATCCACCCGACGCCGTTCGCGCCAGGTCCACCCTGCGCGAGGCGCTCGCGGCGCATGCGACCGCCGACGGCGTCCTGTTCGACTCCGCGGCCTGGATCGTCACCACGGAGTGATCGGCGTCACATTTCGGGGATGTCGATCCGGTCGGGATCCGCACGACGCCCAGGCACAAGCACATCGGCACGACACCTCAAGGAGCACCAGATGCGTACCCTCATCACCACCGCGTTCATCTCCCTCGACGGCGTGGTCGAGGCGCCCGGCGGCGAGCCGGGGTACCGGAACACGGGCTGGACGTTCAAGGACATCCCGTTCGACGAGGCGGCGTACGCGCTGAAGGGCGAGGAGCAGGAGCAGGCCACCGCGCTGCTGCTCGGCCGGGTCAGCTACCAGGCGTTCTCGCCGGTCTGGCCGGGGATGACCGAGGACTTCGCGGGCTACAACGCGATGCCGAAGTACGTCGTCTCGACCACCCTGCAGGACAGCGACCTCGTCTCGAACTGGGGTGAGACCACCATCCTCCGCTCGCTCGACGACGTGGCCGCGCTCAAGGAGACCGACGGCGGCCCGATCATCGTCAACGGCAGCGTCACCCTGAACCGCAACCTGTCCGACGCGGGACTCATCGACCAGTACAACCTGCTGGTCTTCCCGGTCCTCCTCGGCGCCGGCAAGCGCCTCTTCAGCGACGCCGACCGGGACAAGCTGAAGCTCACCCTGACCGCCAGCGAGTCCTACTCCAACGGCATCCAGAAGCTCCAGTACGACGTACAGCACTAATCTGGCCGTATGGGAACACCCATGATCGATGTCCGGCCCGCGAGCGTGTTCGAGGACGTGCGGGATGTGATCGGGCCGAAGTCGCCGACGGCCAATGTGTGCTTCTGCTTGAGCTATCGCATCCCGTCCAAGCTGAACAACGAGCTGCGCGGGCCGGCGCGGGCGGAGTACGTCGCCGGGCTGTGCCGGGAGACGCCCGCTCCGGGGGTGCTGGCGTACGACGGTGACACGCCGGTCGGCTGGGCCGCGATCGCGCCGCGAGCCGCGACCACGTTCGCGCGGAACCGGAAGATCCCGCACGTCGACGACCTGCCGGTGTGGTCGTTGTGGTGCATCCGCGTCCGGCCCGGTCATCGCGGTCAGGGCATCTCGCATGCGCTGATCACCGGTGCCGTCGACTTCGCCCGCGAGAACGGCGCGCCGGTCGTCGAGGCCTACCCGCTGGACAACGGCGACAGCAAGGTGGATCTCACAATGGCGTACGCCGGGATCCGCAAGAACTTCGAGCGCGCCGGCTTCACCAAGGCCGCCGACACCACGTCGACCCTCGCCGGCCATCCCCGGATCTTGATGCGCCTCGACGTCCGCAGCTGACCTGCCGCCCGGCCTCAGGCTGTCCGGAGCGGCCGGCGCCCGAACTGACAGCGTCCGGGACCACACTTGTCTGCCAGTGGAAAGACCAGGGACTTCCCCTGGTCCGATGCCGGTGTCGCGGCGGCAGATTGGGGATCACTGAAACACGTTCATCCCTGGAGGAAGCAATGAGCACCGACCTGAAACTGGAAGCCGTCGTCATCCCGGTCGCGGATGTGGACCGGTCGAAGGAGTTCTACGGCGGCCTGGGCTGGCGGCTGGACGCGGACTTCGCGTTCGACAACGGGTTCCGGGTCGTGCAGTTCACGCCGCCGGGCTCCCCCGCGTCGGTCCAGTTCGGCAGCAACATCACCTCGGCCGAGCCGGGCACCGCGCAGGGCCTGTACCTGGTCGTCACCGACGTCGAGGCCGCCCGGTCCGAGCTGCTCGCGCAGGGCGCCAAGGTCAGCGAGGTCTTCCACCCGAGCGCGCCGGGTGCCCAGTTCCGTCCGGGTGAGGACGGCGGCCGGGTGGCCGGGCCCGCGGGCGACCGGTCCAGCTACGGCTCGTTCGCGACGTTCAGCGACCCGGACGGCAACACCTGGCTGCTGCAGGAGGTCACCACACGCCTTCCCGGCCGGGTCAGCGACGCCACCTACACCTCGATCGAGGACCTCGAGGCCGCGCTGCGCCGCGCCGCCGGCGCCCACGGCGAGCACGAGGCCCGCACCGGCCAGGCCGACGAGAACTGGCCTGCCTGGTACGCCACCTACCTGCACGCGGAACGGACCGGCGCCGAACTTCCGCTGTGAAAGTCTCGCGACAGATGTAGAGAACGCCGCCGCGGTCTCGTCCTCCGGGTAAGTTGCAGCACCTACCCGGAGGAGAAGGACACGATGGCGATCAAGCGTATGGACCACATCGGCGTTGTGTTCGAGGACCTCGCGGCGGCGAAGGAGTTCTTCCTCGAGCTCGGTATGGAACTCGTCGGCGAGACCACGGTCTCCGGCGCCTGGGTGGACGGGGTGTCCGGCATGACGGACGTCGTGGCCGACATCTCGTTCCTCCGGACACCCGACGGCCACGGGCAGCTCGAGCTGACGACGTACCGCAAGCCGCTCGCGACGACCCTCGAGCCGTCCGCACCACCGAACACGCTCGGCATCCGGAACCTGATGTTCGTGGTCGACGACGTCCACGACACCGTCGAGCGCCTGAAGGCCCACGGCGGCGAGCTGGTCGGCACGATCGAGGAGTACGGACCGTCCATCCACTTCTGCTACCTGCGCGGCCCCCAAGGCGTCATCATCGCGCTCGCGGAGGAGCTCGACCGCTGAATTGTCCATGCTCCCGCCTAGCCTGCGATGCATGAACCGGATCGATCGGCTGTACGCGCTCGCGGAGGAGTTGCGCGCGGCGGGACCACGAGGGCGTACGGCGCGGCAGCTGGCGGCTCGTTTCGAGGTCAGCGTGCGGACGATCGAGCGTGATCTCAGTGCGCTCGGGCAGGCCGGCGTACCGCTGGCGACGAAACAGGGCCGCGCCGGCGGGTACTCCGTGGACCGCGCGATGAGCCTCCCACCGCTCAACTTCACGCCGCGGGAGGCCATGGCCGTCGCGGTCGCGCTGAGCCACAGCGACCACGTGCTGTTCGCCCGCGACTCCCGGACCGCGCTGCAGAAGATCGTGGCCGCGATGCCTCAGCCGGCTCTCGACGAGGCACGGACCGCGGCCGCGAAGGTGCGGCTGCTGGTGCGGCCCGTGCCCGATCCGGACGGCGAGATCGCCGAGCTGATCTGGCGTGCCGTCCGGGACGACCAGGTACTGCGGATCGCGTACACCGACGTCGGCGGCATCGAGACCGTCCGCGAGGTCGAGCCGCAGCACGTCGTCGTCGGGCCGAACGGTTCCTATCTGACCGCCTGGTGTCACCTGCGCCAGGAGGAGCGGGTCTTCCGGATGGACCGGATCACCAAGGCCGAGCGCACCGCCGCGCTCCCCCAGCGTCCGCCGGCCTCGCGCCGCCTCCAGGTGGACGGCTTCGAGACGCGGCTGCCGGAGGCCGCGCTGCATCCCGAGGACCTTTCCCCAACACCGACATAGGGCTGTCGCGAACCGCTGCGAACGTGGTCTCACCGCACGATCCGATCCATCGAAGGAGAGATCCATGAGCATTCCCGCCCCTGGCACGCTGGCCTGGTTCGAGGTCGCGACCGACGCCCCGGAAGCCGCCGAGAAGTTCTACGGCAGCCTGTTCGACTGGTCCTTCGGTTCCTCCGGGAGCCAGACGTCCGGCGGCCTCGACTACCGCAACATCACTGCTTCCGGCGCGGACCGGCCGATGGGCGGCCTGTTCGCCACCAACGGCGAGCTGCCCAACCACGCCGTCTTCTACATCCTGGTTGCCGACGTCGACGCAACCTGCACGGACGCCGAGCAGCTAGGCGGCACCGTCGTGAACAAGCGCCTCGGCAACGGCGGCGGCACGCCGGACTTCGCCTACCTGCGCGACCCGTCCGGCAACCAGTTCGCCGTCTTCACACCCCGCCCCGCCTGACCCCACCCTGCGGTTCCGTAGGGTTCCGGGTATGGGTAGCAGTGTCTACGTAGCTTCGGTGGAGGGGACGACCGGGAAGTCGACGGTCGCTCTCGGGCTCCTGCATCAGCTGGCGCGCCGGGTCGGGCGGGTGGCGGTGTTCCGGCCGATCGTGCGGGCGGACACGGCCACACACGGCGGGCGCGACTACGTCCTCGAGCTGCTGATCTCGCAGGACGCCGTCGACCAGTCGTACGACGACGGGGTCGGCGTCACGTACGACGACGTCCACGAGGATCCCGACGCGGCGCTGGACACGATCGTGCAGCGGTACCACGCGGTGGCCGAGCACGCCGATGCGGTCCTGATCGTCGGCAGCGACTACACCGACGTCGGCACGCCGACGGAGTTCTCGTTCAACGCCAAGATCGCGGCCAACCTCGGCGCACCGGTGCTGCTCGTGCTGAACGGCTTCGGCCGTACGCCGAACGAGGTCCGGGCGATCGCCGACATGGCCGCGACCGAACTCGCCGCGAACCACGGCGCGCTCTTCGCGGTGATCGCGAACCGGGTGGACGAGGGCGACGGCGCGCCGCTGGTCGCGGCGCTCGACGGCATCGGCGCGCCGGCGTTCGCGATCCCCGAAGAGCCGGTGCTCAACCAGCCGCTGGTGGCCGATCTGCTCGGCCCGATCGACGGCCGGCTGGTGAGCGGCGACCCGCAACTGCTGACCCGCGAGGTCACGGGCCTGATGATCGCCGGCATGACGATGCCGAACGTGCTCGACCGGCTCTTCGATGGCGCCGCGGTCGTCACCGCCGGGGACCGCCCGGAGGTCGTGCTCGGCGTCCTGATGGCACACGCCTCCCGGAACTTCCCGCAGATCGCGGCGGTCGTCCTCAACGGCGGCTTCGCACTCCCCGACCAGGTGCAACGCCTCATCGAGGGCCTCGGCGTCACGCTGCCGATCATCGAGACCGGGCTCGGTACGCAGGCCACCTCCGCCAAGCTGACCGCCGTTCGCGGCCGGCTGACCAAGGACGCGCCGCGCAAGATCGACACCGCGCTGGCGCTGTTCGACCAGTACGTCGACGGTACGGCGCTGCTCGACCAGCTCGCGCTCGCCCGGAGCAGTGCGGTGACGCCGCTGATGTTCGAGCACCAACTGGTCGACCGGGCGGTCTCCGATCGCCGGCACATCGTGTTGCCCGAAGGCGACGAGGAGCGGATCCTGCGCGCGGCCGACGTCCTGCTGCGCCGTGGTGTCGCGGACCTGACGCTGCTCGGCGATCCGACCACGATCAGCGCGAAGGCGGCGTCGCTCGGCGTGGACGTGGCCGCGGCCCGCGTCGTACACCCGGAGAACAGCGACCTTGCGGAGCAGTTCGCCGCCGAGTACCACCGGCTGCGGCAGCACCGGGGCGTCGACCTCGACCGTGCCCGCGAGCTGGTCCGGGACGTGTCGTACTTCGGCACGATGATGGTCCAGCTGGGTCTCGCGGACGGGATGGTGTCGGGCGCGGTCCACACCACCGCGCACACGATCCGGCCGGCGCTCGAGGTGGTCAAGACGGTGCCGGACGTCTCCGTGGTCTCGTCGGTGTTCTTCATGTGCCTGCAGAACCAGGTCCTCGTGTACGGCGACTGCGCGGTGAACCCGGATCCGACCGTGGAGCAGCTCGCGGACATCGCGATCTCGTCGGCCGCGACCGCGGTGGCGTTCGGGGTCGACCCGCGGGTCGCGATGCTGTCGTACTCGACCGGCACGTCCGGCGCCGGCACCGACGTCGAAAAGGTGTCCAAGGCAACCACCATCGTCCGCGAACGCGCACCGCATCTCCTGGTCGAGGGACCGATCCAGTACGACGCCGCGATCGACAGCGCGGTGGCACGGACGAAGCTGCCCGACTCCCCCGTCGCCGGCCGGGCCACGGTCTTCGTCTTCCCGGACCTGAACACCGGCAACAACACGTACAAGGCAGTCCAGCGCTCGGCGAACGCGGTCGCGGTCGGCCCGGTCCTGCAGGGTCTGCGGAAGCCGGTCAACGACCTGTCCCGCGGAGCGACGGTCCGCGACATCATCAACACGGTCGCGATCACCGCGATCCAGGCCCAGCAGGGAGCAGCCCGATGAGCGAGCACGTGCTGGTGATCAACGCGGGATCGTCATCGCTCAAGTACAGCCTGATGGACACAGGCTCGGGCGACGCCGTCGCGAGCGGGCTGGTCGAGAAGATCGGTGAGGACCAGAGCCATCACGTGCATCACGGGCCGTCGGGGGATGCCGAGGACGATCAGGCCGTGGCCGATCACGAGGCCGCGCTGGAGGCCGCGGTCCGGGCGTTCGAGAAGCACGGTCCTGCACTCGACTCGGTGGACATCGTCGCGGTCGGGCATCGTGTCGTGCACGGCGGTGACAGGTTCGCGGAGCCTGCGCTGGTGGACAACGACCTGATCGCGGCGGTGAACGACCTCGTGCCGCTCGCTCCGTTGCACAACCCCGCGAATCTCGAGGGCATCGAGGTCGCCCGGCGCCTCTTCCCTGACCTTCCGCATGTCGCCGTCTTCGACACCGCGTTCCATCAGACGTTGCCGCCGTACGCCTACACCTACGCGGTGCCGGCGTCCTGGCTGGACGACTACGGCATCAGGAGGTACGGGTTCCACGGCACGTCGCACGCCTTCGTGTCCGAGCAGGCGGCACGGCTGCTCGACCGCGATCCCGGCGAGGTGAACGTGATCGTGCTGCACCTCGGCAACGGGTGCTCCGCGACCGCCGTCCGCGCGGGGAAGTCCGTCGACACGTCGATGGGCATGACGCCGCTGGAGGGCCTGGTCATGGGAACGCGGTCAGGTGACCTCGATCCGGCGATCCACGGGCATCTCGCGCGCGTCGCGGACCGGACCGCCGAGGAGACAGACCGCGCGCTCAACAAGGAGTCCGGGCTGAAGGGCCTGACCGGCGTCAACGACTTCCGTGAGGTGTCGCGGCGCCGGGCGGACGGTGACGAGTCGGCGCAGCTCGCGTTCGACGTGTACTGCTACCGGCTCAAGAAGTACATCGGCGCGTACTACGCCGTACTCGGGACCGTCGACGCGATCGTCTTCACCGCGGGCGTCGGCCAGAACTCCGCGGAGGTCCGCGCCGCCGCCCTCGACGGACTGGAGTCGCTCGGCATCCACCTCGACCCGGCGCGCAACGCCGACCTCGGCGGAGTTCTGGCCGGCGCGTTCGTCTCCACCGACGACAGCCCGGTCGCGGTGCTGGTCATCCCCACCAACGAGGAGTGGCAGATCGCCCGCCAGGCCGTGGAGGTGCTGAGCCGGTAGCTCACCTGCTGATCGTCTGCGCCGCCTCCGCCAGCTCGGCGAGCCGGTGAGCGCGGGCGGACTCCGCCGGTGTGAACGGCTCGCCCGGCCGGCTGAAGACGAACAGCCCGGTCCACGGTGACGGGACCTTCAGGATCGTGCCGTCGTACGGCAACTGGCCGGCCAACGTCGCCCGGTCGGTGACCAGGTGCGCACCGAGGAGCTCGGCGACCGCGTGCGGGAGTTCGGCCGGGTCCGCGACGACCCGCGCCGACAGGCTCAGCGCCTTCGTCTGTCCGTCGACCAGCGCCAGCGCGGTCGTCGGCCAGACGTGCGTCTCACGTCCACCGCCCGCCTCGACAGCGTCCTCCAGGTCGGCGGCCGTGATCCCGTCCGGTGTCGAGACCACCAGCTCGTCGCGTACTCCGTTGTCGACCGGATGGACGTGCAGCCCCAGGATGTTGGTCTCCAGGTCGGCGAGCCGCCGGGTGATGTGCTCCAGCGATCCCGCGCGGTCGTCGAGCGTCACACGGATCCGCCACAGCGTCCCGATCCCCTGCCGCGGCCGGACCTTCGGTGCATGCAGCCACGACCGCAGCAGCCGCATCGTCGACGGCTCGACGACCCAGATCACCAGCGCCGTCGTCACACTCGCGAGCACGGCGACAGAGATCAGGTACGGCGGATGCGCGGCCAGCACCACCGCGTGCAGCGCCAGCTCCACCGGGGCGATCGCCACCAGCTTCGCCAGCGTCAACCGCAACCGCCGTGGTCGCGGCAAACGTCCACACACCTCACAGGCGGTCCCACCGGTGAGCGTCGTACGCAACGAGTCCATGCCACACAGAATCCCCGGCCAAGATTGCCCAGCTGTTGCACCGGTGTGACGTTTGCTCAGGCCCGGTCGGCGGTCAGTTCTTCGGCGATGCGGTTGCCGATGACCAGGCAGGCGGTGGCGGCCGGCGACGGTGCGTTGAGGACGTGCAGGGCGCGGCCGTCGCGGAGGAACAGGAAATCGTCGACGAGCTTGCCGTCGCGGGTCACGGCCTGGGCGCGGACGCCGGCGCCGGAACGCCGGACGTCGGCGACCTGCAGCTCGGGAAGCATCCGCCGGGCCTCGCGCACCAGCGCGCGGCCCGTGAGCGACCGGGCGATCTCCTTCGCGCCGGTCCGGGCGTAGCGGCGCGCGAGGCGCCACGAGCCGCGGTACGTCGCGGACTCCCACACGTCCCGCGGCACGATCTTCGACCAGGAGTAGCCTTCGCGGGCCAGGGCGGGTACGGCGTTCGGTCCGATGTGGACCGTCCCGTCGATCCCACGGGTCAGGTGCACGCCGAGGAACGGCAAGTCGGGATCGGGCACCGGGTAGACCAGCCCCCGCACCAGATGCTCCCGCCCCGGGACGAGCTCGCTGAACTCGCCGCGGAACGGGAGGATCCGCACACCGGGCTCGAGACCGGACGCCCGCGCGAGCCGGTCGCTGTGCAGTCCCGCGCACACCGCGGCACGGTCGGCCTCGATGACGTCGTCCGCCGTACGAACCCGAACCGTCGAGCCCGCGTTCTCGACGGCGGTCACGGTCACGCCGGTGCGGATCTCACCGCCGGCCGCCCGGACGTCGTCGGCCAGGGCGGCGGCGACGAGCCGGAAGTCCACCCGACCGGTCGAGTCGACCGCGAGTGCGCCCTTCACCCGCAGATGCGGTTCGCGGTCGGCCACCTCGTCGAGGGTCAACCGACGGACCGGTACGCCGTTCTCGCGGCCGATCCCGAACAGCCGGTCGAGCTGCGGCAACTCGGACTCGGTCGTGGCGACGACGAGCTTGCCCGGTACGTCGAGCGGGATGTCCTTCTCCTCGCAGTACTCGCGCAACGCCGTACCGCCCGCGACCGCGAACTGTGCCTTCAGCGAGCCGGGCCGGTAGTACAGCCCGGAGTGCACAACGCCCGAGTTGTGCCCGGTCTGGTGCGCGCCGACCGACGGTTCCTTCTCCAGTACGACGACCGACGTACCGGGATCCAGCCGCTGCAGGCTCCGCGCCACAGCCAGGCCGACAATCCCGCCACCAACCACCACCGCAGATCTCGTCACCTGCTAAAAGATGCACGACGAGCGGCCAGAAATACACCCGCGCGCTACAGCCACTCCCGCAGCAGGCTCGCCAGCCCGACCGGTGCGTCGTACTGCATCAGGTGGCCGGCCTCCGGCACCTCGACGTACGACGCACCGGGGATCAGGCTCGCGAGCCGCTTCCCGGTCGCGGTCGGGATCCACGCGTCGTCGCGGCCCCACACCACCTTGACCGGGATCGTGAGCTCGCCGACGGTTCGCTCGTTCTCGACCAGGTACTGCTCGTCGTACTGCGCGATCTGCCGGTAGAACGCCGGCTGCCCGTCGGCCGTGAGCCACGGCGCCACGAGCTCGTCCAGCTCCGCCGACCGCAGCCCGCGGTGACTCGCGTTGCCCACGTACGCGCGCACGATCGCCTCGTGGATGTACGGCGGCAACTCGTCGAGCGTCGTCGGATACCGCTTCACGAACTGGAAGAACGGCGAACCGCTCGGCGGAATCGCGACGACATCCACCAGCAGCAGCGAGGCGTACGACGCCTTCTCGGCCAGTGTCGCGCGGAGTGAGACGGCTCCACCGAAGTCATGCGCCACGACGCGCGGCCGGTCGAGCTCCCACTCCCCGAGCAGGGCCGCGAACGCCTTCGCCTGCACACCGAAGTCCACCGCGTGCTCAGGATCCTTGGACGACGCGCCGTACCCCGGCATGTCCCAGAGGTACACCGTGAAGTCCTCGCTCAGCGCGTCGGCGTACTTCGACCACACGCGCGACGAGAACGGCGTCCCGTGACAGAACACCACCGCAGGACCACTCCCCGCGCGCCCCCACGCGATCGACCGCCCTTCCCACTCGAACCGCTCTTTGACGTCCATGCACCCAACCTAACCACTCAACCGGCTCACAATGGTTATCAACTCTCCCTGAAGGCCGCTGATCACGAAGCTTGGTCGCGAGCTCTTGCGATGGAATTATCGATCACTTAGTGTCTGGGTGCGCGATCGCCCGGTCTCTCCCCCCGCCCAGTGAGGACCCGCCGTCATGCCTCGAACCGTGTCGTTCCGTCTGCTCCTCGCCGGCCTGGTGGCGGCGCTGATCACGATCGCCGGCCTGCCGCCGGTCGGCGCCACCCCCGCCCAGCCGACCTACACCAACCCGTTGATGCAGGACATCGTCCAGGCGTTCTCCGACGTCGGACTGATCCGCGCCAAGGACGGCGCCTGGTACTCCTACGCCACCAACACGAGCCTGACCCGCGAGAACGCCGACAACGGCGGCCCGCAGCACCTCATCCCGATGGTGCGCTCGACCGACCTCGTGCACTGGGAGTTCCTCGGCGACGCGTTCAGCGCCGAGAACCATCCCGAGTGGGCCGGATGGCCGCAGAAGGGGTACTGGGCGCCGGACGTCCGGTACGTCGACGGCCAGTACTACATGTACTACTCCGCACCGGGCTCGACGCCGCTCGGCGCCGCGATCGGACTGGCGATCTCGTCCTCGCCGGCCGGGCCGTGGAAGGACATCGGTCACCCGGTCGTCGATTTCGTCGCCGACAACGAGGTGATGGAGATCGACCCGATGATGTTCATCGACGACGACGGCACGAAGTACCTGTACTACGGCTCGTTCCGCCGCGGCGGAATGCACGTCGTCCGCCTGTCGCCCGACGGGCGCAGTACGGTCGGCGCGTCCAAGCAGGTCGTCGCCGGTGAACGCGGCGAGGCCGCGTGGGTGACGAAGCGCGGACCGTGGTACTACCTGTTCTACTCCGGCTACGGCTGCTGCATCGGCAATGTCGGCGGCGGAGGCTACCCCGTGCTCGTCGGACGCTCCACCTCCCCCACCGGCCCGTTCCTGGACGAGAACGGCGTGTCCCTGACGGCCGAGCAGCCCGGCGGCACGATCGTGAACTCCTTCAACGGGAACTCGCTGTCCGCCACCGGCCACAACGCCGTCACTGTCGACCGCTCCGGCCAGGAGTGGAACCTGGTGAACTCCGACTTCCGCGCCGACCCCACCTGGGGCGGCCGGCCGCAGTCGATGGACCGCCTCGACTGGATCGACGGCTGGCCGACCGTCCGCGCCGGACGCTGGACCTCCGACCAGCCGGAGACCGCGCCCAACTCCGCCTGGACCGTCGGCAGCACGTTCAACGGCTCCACGGACCTGTCCGCCTGGCGCACCGTCAGCGGTGGATGGACCGTCGGCCAGGACCCCACGAGCGGTGGGTACGTCGAATCGGCGTCCCCCTCGTCGTTCCTGGTCAGCCGTACCAGCGGCCCGGCCGACTACCGGGTCGAAGGTGACCTGAGGACGTCGACCGGCAGGACCGGACTCGTGTTCGGCTACCACTCGCCGCTGAACTACGCCGTCGCCTGGCTCGACCCCGAGCGCGGTGCGCTGCGCGTCGAGCAACGAGTTGCCGGACGGGTCGTCGGTACGTCGGAAGTCCCGCTCTACCAGGGACTGCGGTACGACACCTGGCATGCCGTGAGCGTCGAAGTCCGTGGAGATCGGGCAACGATCCAGGTCGCGCCCTCGATCGGCGACAACCCGCTCGGTCGGCTCGACGTACGGCTGGCGCCGGGACTGGCCGGGCCGACGCAGATAGGGCTCGCTGGGTCCGGACAGGGAGACAACGTTGGCCTGACCAAGCTTTACCAGCCGGTGACGAAGAAGCTCCCCGATCCGCCGACCGGCAAGCTGCTGACCGGCTTCAGCGACGAGTTCGACAGCGCGGACACCAACTGGCAGTGGACCGGCGCGAACCAAGGACGCGTGGAGAACGGCCAACTGGTCTGGGACACCCAGGCCACCAACCTCAGCACGGACGCCACTGTCCTGCTGCGCGACGCTCCGCAAGGTGACTACACCGTCGAGACCCGTCTCACCCTGCCGTTCCAGGGCAGCACCGGCAATGCGCGGGCCGGCCTGATCGCGTGGGCATCCCGTACTCAGTCGGTGCAGCTCGCGCCGACCCGCACGGGCGCCGTACGGCAGGCCTTCCTGTGGCCGGGCGCGGATCCGAGTCCGTGGGCGGAGGCGATCCAGCTCGGGCCGAGCGCCGACACGATGTGGTTGCGACTACGCCACACCACGCAGCCCGACACGGGCGAGCACCTCTTCCAGGCGGCCACCAGCCTCGACGGACGGCATTGGCAGTGGGGTAGCTACTGGCACCTGCCCGCCGACGCCGGACCGCTCAAGCTCGGGCTGATTTCCATGGGCGGCACCGGCACGACCGCGCGGTTCGACTACGTCCGCACCTACGAGTCATGAAGGACCGCCCCATGACGATCACTCGCCGCACCCTCTTGGCCAGTGGCGCAGCAGGTGCGTTGGCCGCCGGTCTGCTGCCCGGATTGCCGTCGTTCGCAGTACCGCCGTCGGAGGACGGATACGACCTCTGGATGCGGTACCGGCTCGTCGCAGATCGCGACGTACTCGCCCACTATCGTGCGGCCTTCACCCACGTGGTGGTGCTCGGAGATCACGCCGTACTGCGGTCCGCCGGATCGGAACTGTCCCGCGGACTGTCCGGACTGCTCGGTCGTTCGGTACCGGTGCGCGACCGGATCGGCGACGGCGCCGTCGTCGTCAGCGCGAAGGCCGACGACACCCTCGGTCCGGAGGGCTTCACCATCCGGCGCCGGGCCGATCGCTTCGACATCACCGGCGGTGGCGAGCGCGGCGCGCTCTACGGCGCGTTCCGGCTGCTGCAGCAGGTGCAGCGTCAGCGGCCCGTCGAGCAGCTGAACACGACCGACCGGCCGGCCTCGCCACTGCGGATGCTGAACCACTGGGACAACCTCAATCGGAGCATCGAGCGCGGGTACGCCGGCAAGTCGATCTTCGTCTGGGACGAGCTGCCGGGTCTGCGCGAGCGGTACGTCGACTACGCGCGAGTGCTCGCCTCGGTGGGGATCAACCACACCGTCGTCAACAACGTGAACGCGAGCGCCGAGTTCCTGCGATCCGAACGACTGCCCGGCCTCGCGGCGCTGGCCGGCGTCCTGCGGTCCTGGGGCGTGCGGTTGTGGCTGTCGGCCAACTACGCGTCGCCGATCACGCTCACGAAGGGCGGGCCGGCGCCGATCGCCGTGGCCGATCCGTTCGACGCGCGGGTCCAGCAGTGGTGGCAGGACAAGATCGACGAGATCTACCGGTTGATCCCGGACTTCGGCGGGTTCCTGGTCAAGGCGAACTCCGAAGGGCAGCCGGGACCGCTGGACTACGGGCGCACGCACGCCGACGGCGCGAACATGCTGGCCGACCGGTTGGCGCCGTACGACGGGAAGATCGTCTGGCGGTCGTTCGTGCACGAGGGGTTCGACGACTGGGCGGAGTACCAGTACCGCGTCTTCCATCCGCTCGACGGGCAGTTCCACGAGAACGCCGTCGTACAGACGAAGAACGGACCGATCGACTTCCAGGTCCGGGAGCCCGTCAATCCGTTGTTCGGCGGTCTGCCGCGGACGAACCAGATGGTCGAGCTGCAGATCACGCAGGAATACACGGGCCATTCGACGCACCTGTGCTACCTCGTCCCGGAGTGGAAGGCGGTCCTCGGCTTCCCGACGTACACCGGTTCCGGCAGCGGACCGACCGTCGCCGACATCGTCACGGGAGTCGCGTACGACCAGGAGAACGTCGGGATGGCGGGCGTCGTCAACATCGGCGACGACCGGGACTGGACCGGCTACCAGCTCGGAGCCGCGAACACGCACGGCTTCGCACGACTGGCGTGGAACCCGCGGCTGTCCGCTGACGAGATCGTCACCGAGTGGATCGAGCTCACGTTCGGGCTCGATCGGCAGGTCGGGTCGGTGCTCAAGGCAATCATGTTGCAGTCCTGGGAGACGTACGAGAGCTACACGTCGCCGCTCGGCATGGGCTACCTCACCTACCCGCTCGGCTCGCACTTCGCACCGGCGCCGACGACCACGCAGAACTTGTCCCATCACACGACGGCCGCAGGAACCGGGTTCGACCGCACGGCTGCCACGGGCACTGGGTTCACCGGGTTGTACGCCGCGCACTGGCAGGAGATCTACGGTTCCCTCGAGAACTGTCCGGACGAGCTGCTCCTGTTCATGCACTGGGTCCCGTACACGCATGTGCTGCAGTCCGGGAAGACGATGATCCAGCACATCTACGACAGCCACTTCAACGGGTACCAACGGGTGCTGGAGTTCCGGAGCGGGTGGGGCCAGTTGGCAGGGAGGGTGGACGCGGCCCGGTACGCCGACATCGCGGCGACGTTCGACGCGCACGTGGTCGAGGCGGAACGCTGGCGGGACACGATCGTCTCGTACTTCTACGGATTCTCCCGGACCGTGTCGGCGCGCGGGGGCTGGCTACAGCTCGCCTATCCGGGTGGGCAGCTGCTGTTCGGCGGCCGGGCCAACAGCCTTGCTGTTCAGGTCACCAACGCGACTGATGCGGAGCGGTCGTTCACCGCGGCGGTCCGTCCGGTGGACTCGAGCTGGCAGGTCGGCTCGGTCGGTGCAACCGTCGGTGCGGGCGGATCGGCGACGGTCGCGTTGCCGGTCATCCCGCCGCTGATCGCCGGGCTCGTCGACCTGGACATCGACATCACGCCCGCCCAGACGGCGTTGAGCTCGCGCAACCAGACGTTCGTCATCACGCCGGACGCCGCGCAGTGCCACCTCGCGCTGGACATCGGCACCGCCGACAGCCCGCTGGTGACGGGCTACGCGCGGGTCTCCCCCAGCACCACCTGGAGCACGACCCGGGGCTACGGCTGGGTCGGTACCGCGCCGCAGGGGCGGGACCGCGGCAGCACCTGGGACGCCCTCCGCCGGGACTTCGTCGGCGACTATCCCGCGCGGACGCTCCGCGTCACGCTGCCGCCCGGCCCGGTCCGCCTCTCGGCACTCGTCGGCGACGGCGGTCCGGACTGCCCTCCGACGATCATCGCCGAAGGCAACAAAGTCCTTGCCGCGTCGACCGATCTCCCGGGCGGCGTCTTCACCTGGATCCACGCCGACCTCGACGGCGGCCCCACCGGCCGGACCGCCGACCTGACCCTCGACAGCGAGCCGGACCGCTTCTGGCACCTCGGCGCCCTGGTCCTCACCGCGGCCCCGTAGCGGTCAGCGGGGTGGGGCTGTGGTTTCGCGGAAGACGATCTCGGTCGGGGCGGCACGCAACGGCTCCGGCTCGGGCTCGTTGCGCAGTGCCGCGACGAGGCGGCGCATGCCGTGCCGGCCCGAGGTCTCGCGGTCGAGGCGGACGGTCGACAGCGCCGGCGTACCGTAGCGAACCAGCGTCAGGTCGTCCCATCCGGTCACGCTCAGATCGTCCGGCACCCGCCATCCGCGGTCGAACGCCGCGCGCAGCACCCCGACCCCGATGTGATCGCTCGCCGCCACCACAGCCGTCACGGGCGTGTCATCAGGAAGCGACTGCACCGCGGCCACACCGGTGTCCGGATGCCACGGCCCGTCGTACACACCGTGCGACCGCAACCCCAGCCGCTCACAGGCCTTCAGATATCCGGACCTGCGCAGCTGCGCCGACCTCCAGTCCTGCGGCCCCGCGACGTGGAAGAACTCGCGATGCCCCAGTGCGGCGAGCTTCTCGACGATCTCCTCCATCGTGGCCTCGTCCGCGGCAACCGCCTCGACCGCGCGGAGCCGGTCGTCGAACTCGTCGGTCTGTACGACGACACCGCTGGCCGTCACCGTCAACGGCGTCACGGACAGCACACCGTCCACCTGACCGCGCCCGAGGATGTCGTCCGCGAGCCGGCTCAGCGCCGCCGGGTCCTCGTCGACCCCGATCACGATTTCCACCTGGTACCCGAGCCGCTGCGCCTCCGCACACGCCGCCTCGACCGTCCGCTCGGGCCCGGTCCATCCGGGCAGGATGATCGCGACGACCCCGGTACGGCGCGTCCGCATCGCCCGCGCCGTCAGGTTCGGCCGGTACCCCAGCTCGTCGATCGCCGCCTTGATCTTCGTCGACGTGGCCACCTTGACCGTCGGATCCGCCCGCAGGTACCGCGAAACCGTCTGATGCGAAACCCCCGCCAGGGCAGCCACGTCGTACATCGTCGGCCGCCGCTGCACACTCATGGGCCTCACGATACTTCGCGCACCGGCTACTCGAGGTGATGCACCTCCTGCAGGTCGTAGACGGGGGTGGGGATGTTTTCGTAGCGGGCCTTGAGTTGGAGGGAGAGGTAGAGCGAGTAGTGGCGGGACTGGTGGAGGTTGCCGCCGTGGAACCAGAGGGCCTGCTGCTGGGTGGGTTTCCACATGTTGCGTTGTTCGCCCTCCCACGGGCCAGGGTCCTTCGTGGTGTCGGAGCCGAGGCCCCAGCACTTCCCGACCGCGTCCGCGACCTCCTGTGAGATCAGGTCGGCGGCCCATCCGTTCATCGACCCGTACCCGGTCGCGTAGACGACAAGGTCGGCAGGCAACGTGGTCCTGTCCTCGAGCACCACCGCGTCCTCCGTCAGGTGCGAGACCTGACCGTGGGCCAGCTTCACGTCACCGTTCGCGACCAGGTCCGCGGCGCCCACGTCGATGTAGTAGCCCGACCCGCGCCGCAGGTACTTCATGAACAGCCCCGACCCGTCATCACCCCAGTCGTGCCGGAACCCGGCGGCCTCCAGCCGCTCGTAGAACGCCTTGTCCTTCTCCGCCATCGCCTGGTACGCCGGGATCTGGAACTCGTGCAGGATCCGGTACGGGATCGACGCGAAGATCAGATCCGCCTTCTCCGTCGTCACACCGGCGGCCAGCGCGCGTTCGGAGTACAGGTCACCAAGGCCGTACTCCATCAGCGAGTCGCTCTTCACGATGTGCGTGCTGGACCGCTGCACCATCGTCACGTCCGCGCCGTGCTCCCACAGTGCGCCGCAGATGTCGAAGCTGCTGTTGTTCGACCCGATCACGACGCACCGCTTCCCGGCGTACGCGTCCGGACCAGGATGCGCGGACGAGTGGTGCTGGTCGCCGCGGAACACGTCCTGACCGGGCAGCGACGGCACGTTCGGCTTCCCCGACATCCCGGTCGCGAGCACCAGCTGCCGCGGCCGTAGCGTCAGCGGCTGCCCCTCGCGTTCGACAAGGACGGTCCATTCGCCGGTCTCTTCGGAGTACGACGCGGAGCGGGCGACCGTGTTCGACCAGTAGGGCACCTCCATCGTCTTCACGTACGACTCGAGCCAGTCGCCGATCTTGTCCTTCGGCGCGAACACCGGCCAGTTGTCCGGGAACTTCAGGTACGGCAGGTGGTCGTACCAGACCGGATCGTGCAGGCACAGCGACTTGTACCGGTTCCGCCACTGATCGCCCGGTCGCGGGTGCTTGTCGATCACGAGCGCCGGTACGCCGAGTTGCCGCAACCGCGCTCCGAGCGCGATCCCGCCCTGCCCGCCGCCGATCACCAGCACGTACGGCTGCTCGACCGATCCGAGCGACTCCGCCTCCGCCTGCCGCTTCTCCTTCCACGTCTGCCGGCTCCGGTCCACACCGTGCTGCGCGCCCATCGGACGCCTTACACCGCGCGGCTCCTCGTGGCCCTTCAGCTCACGCAGGGTGGTGAGTAGGGTCCACGCCTTGTCCTGTCCGTCCTCGTCGACGAGTCGGACGAGCCCGCCGCCGCGGCCCACGCCGGTCTCGAACTCGAACCACGCGGTGACGACGCCGTCGGCCTCGGCAGCGGGCTCCGTGAGGTTGAACCCGCTGGGATCGGTCGAGTCGAGCGTGTGCGTCAACAGGTCGGTGACGCCGCCCGGGTTCTCGACGGTCTTGAGATTCCACGTGAACGCGACCAGGTCGCGCCAGAAGCTGGTGGTGGCGAACAGGCCGGCGGCCCGAGGTACGTCGCGCGCCCGCAGCGCGTCCTCGAACGCAGTCAACCAGTTCGTCGCCCGGTCGTCTGCCGACAGCTGGATGGTCGGCTTCTCCTCGGTCTGGGTCATGAGGTCAGGACACCGCTCGCGAACCCGTGCTGACCAGGGTTGCACCACGTTGCACCGTGGCGACGGTCACAGACTCGGCCTACGATGATCGGGCCAGGCAGGGAGGTCCGATGACGAGAACCAGCGCCGCGTACGGGGCGATCCCGCCCGGGACGGACCTCTCGCTGCGGGCCCGTGAGCTGGTACGGATTCATGACGCGGTGCTGAGCGGCGTACGGCCTCCGCAACGGCCGCGCGCGCTGGTCGCCCGCTCGTGGTCGCGGGTGATGAATCTCGGACTCGCCGCGGACCACGTCAACGCACGCCGGCCGATGAGCCACGACGAGCTGGTACGGCGGCGCGGTACGTCGCGGCTGTCGCTCGTCATCGACGAACTGCGCCGGGTCCTCACGAGTGTCGCGGACGCCTCGCTCTTCCTCATGGTGGTGTGCGATGCGGACGGGGTGGTGCTCTGGCGCGAGGGGTCGCCGCGGGTGCAGCTGACCGCGGACCGGCTCGGGTTCCTCGAGGGGATGTTGTGGACCGAGCAGGTGGTCGGCACCAACGCGATCGGTACGGCGTTGGCGGAGGCGGCGCCGGTGCAGCTGTTCTCGGCCGAGCACTACGAGAACCATCAGCACCCGTGGTACTGCACCGCCTGGCCGATTCACGATCCTCGCGACGGGCAGCTGCTCGGCGTCGTGGACGTGAGCGGGCCGGCGCTGACGCTGCATCCGGCGATCGCGGCGCTGGTGGAGAGCGCGGTCCGGCTCGCCGAGGCGTCGCTGTGGCGGCATCACCAGGAGCGGCTGGAGAGCCTCCGCCGTTCGACCGAGGCGGTGGTGAGTTCCACCAACGGTCCGCTCCTGGTCGTCGACGACCACGGGTGGGTCGCGCACCACGCCGGGATCGCGGCGCGCGACCGCATCGACGTACCGCGCGCGGACCACGCTGTCGCCGTACCCGGTCTGGGCCTGTGCCTGCCGGAGCGACTGGCCGACGGCTGGCTGATCCGCCCACGCGAGCCCGGCACCACCGTCCGAGCCCGCCTGCACCGCGGCCCCGAGCCGCGACTGGAGGTACTGCGTGACGGTGACCCTTGGCGCACGTCCCTCACCCCACGCCACGCCGAGCTCCTGGCCACCCTCGCCACCGCCGGCCCCACCGGCCTGACCGCCGCCGAGCTCAGCACCCGCCTCTACGGCGACCCACACCACGAAATCACCATCCGAGCCGAAATCTCCCGCCTCCGCCGCACAGCCGGCGCCCTCATCTCCACCCACCCCTACCGCATCACCCCCGGCGTCACCCTCGAGGTTCGCGGAGGATCCGAGCTGTCCAGTTCCTGACGTTGGGCTGGCGGTGTCCTGGGTGAGTCGACAGGGTTGGTGGGTATGACCGACAGGGACCGTGAGGCGACCGGGTTTCAGGAGCAGGCGGCGTACGACGAGTCGATCGATCTGCGGACCGACTTCGTCATGGTGTACGGGCTGAACGACACGACGGCGCAGCGGATCGCGCGGTGGCGGGAGGCCGGGTATCGGGTGCACCTGATGACGGGTATCTCCTGGGGCACCTACCAGGACTACCTGGACGGGCGGTGGGACGGCTCCGGTCACTGGGACGACGCGCAGACCGCGGCCGACGGGTCGCCGATCCTGCACGGTGAGAGCACCGACATCCCGTACATGGTGCCGACGTTCGGCTTCACCGAGTACCTGCTGCAGAAGCTCCGTCCGGTCATCGAGCTCGGCGTCGAGGGGATCCACCTGGAGGAGCCGGAGTTCTGGGCCCGCGCCGGGTACTCCGCGGCGTTCAAGCGGGAATGGCAGGCCTTCTTCAAGGAGCCGTGGCAGCCGCCGCACAGCACACCCGAAGCGCACTTCCGCTCCGGCCAACTCAAGCAGCACCTACTCTCCCGCAGCCTCGACCGCGTCACGTCGGTCCTGCGCGACGAAGCCCTCCAGCAGGGCCGCGAGGTCCGCTTCTACGTCCCGACGCACAGCCTGCTGAACTACACCCAGTGGCAGATCATCAGCCCCGAATCACGCCTGCGCATCCTGCCCTCGATCGACGGCGCGATCGCCCAGGTGTGGACCGGCACCTCGCGGACCCCCAACGTGTACGCCGGCAAGATCGCCGAGCGCACCTTCGAAACGGCGTACCTGGAATACGGCATCGCCCAGGACCTGACCCGCGGCACCGACCGCCGGATGTGGTTCCTGCACGACCCGATCGAGGACCACCCCGACCGCACCTGGGAGGACTACCTCGCGAACTACCAGCGCACACTGATCGCCTCGCTGCTGCACCCGGGCGTCTCCCGGTACGAGGTCGCGCCATGGCCGCACCGAATCTTCAACCGCCCGTACCTGCGCGAGGGATCCACCGAACGTCAGCTCATCCCGCCGGACACCGCCACCAGCTACCTGATCGCGATGAACACCCTGCGCGACCTCGACCAGCCCGAGGTGCGCCAGACCAACGAAGGACCCCGGATCGGGATCGCACTCTCGGACACGGCCATGTTCCAGCGCTGGTCCCCCGGCGGCGAGAGCGGGCACTACGACGGCCTGCAGGACGCCCTCGCACTGGAAGGCCGCGAGCAGCTCCACTTCTCCGACTTCTACGGCCTGGCCCTCCCACCGTTGTACGACGGCCAGCGCGTCTGCCCCGTCCAACTCGAGAACCTCATCGACACCCCCGACGCGCTGGACGATGTCGACGTACTCGTCCTGAGCTACGAGTTCCAGAAGCCGCTCGCACCGGGCATCCACTACGCGCTGGCCGGGTGGGTCAACCGCGGTGGCAGCCTGCTGTACGTCGGCAACGGCGCGGACCCGTACCACGAGATCCGCTCGTGGTGGACCGGCCGCTACGAGAGCTGCGCCGACCACCTGGCCGAGGCGCTCGGCGCCGACCGCAAGCGCGACGACGTACAGCCGGTCGGTGACGGCCGCGTCCGCTTCCTTCCGTCCAGGCCCGCCGATTTCACCGAGTCCCCCGCACGCGCCGCCGAACTGGTCGCCGCGATCCGGGAGCTCGCCGAGGCAGGCGGCCACACCTGGGAGCCCACGAACTGGTTGTCGGTGCAGCGCGGTCCGTACCTGATCGGCGCCGTACTCGAGGAAGCCGGCGGCTCACAGGTTGTCGAAGGCACCTATCTCGACCTGCTGGACCCGCGGCTCGGTATCGTCCGCCGCCGCGAGCTCGGCCCGGGCGACCTCACGTGGCTCCGTGATCTCACGTACGACGACGTACCGCTTCTCGCCTCCGCCGGCCGGATCGTGGACTGGCATCAGGACGACACCACGATCCGCTTCATCTGTGAGGCACCCCGCGGCGTCCGGGTGACAACTGCCCTCCGCGTGCCCAAGGAGCCGGCGAACGCCGGCGATCTCGATGTCCGGTACGACGGCGAACTCGGCGTCCTGTGGCTCAGCCACCCCGGCGAACCGGGCGGGACGCACATCCACCTCGAGCTCTGATGTCAGTGCGCAGCCGGGAGATCGACCGTGATGCGAAGACCGCCGGTCTCGGTGAGGCGGGGCGTGAGCGTCAGGATGCCGTCATGGGCCTGCGTGATGCTCTTGACGATCGCCAAACCGAGACCGACGCCCCCGTGGTCGCTGTGAACGCGTTCCGTGCCCCGCTGGAACGGCTCTGTCAGGGTCGAAACGACGCGTGGGCCGAGCCTCTCGCCGGTGTTCTCGACCGTGAGCACCGTACGGTCGCGATCGGCGCGCGTCGTGATCCACACGGTGCCGTTCGCCGGCAGGTTGTGCACGATCGCGTTGTGGACGAGGTTCGTGGTCAGCTGTAGCAGCAGCGCCTGCGATCCGCACGTGAAGCTCACGTCACCGGCGGTCTCGATGCTGACACCGCGCTTCTCCGCGAGCGGCAGGAGGGTCTCGACGGCTTCTTCCGCGAGGAGCGACAGGTCGACGCGTTCGCGCGGGAAGGACCGCTGGTCGGCACGGCTCAGCAGGAGCAGAGCTTCGGTGAGGTCGATCGCCCGGGCGTTCACAGCGCGGAGACGCTCGACCAGGTCGCCGTCGTCGCGGTCCGGGTTGTTCCGGGCGACGTCGAGCAGTGTCTTGGTGATGGCCAGCGGGGTGCGCAGTTCGTGCGAGGCGTTCGCGGCGAAGCGCTGTTGCTCTGCGTCGTGCGCTTCGAGCCGCGCGAGCATGGCGTCGAAGGCGTCGGCGAGTTCCCGGAACTCGTCGCTCGGCCCTGACAACTCGATCCGGTGCGAGAGTGAACCGCTTTCGGTCAGCCGGGTGGCCTCGGTGATGCGGGTCAGCGGGGCGAGCATCCGGCCGGCGAGGATCCACCCGCCGAGGAGGCCGACGATCAGCAGGATCCCCAGGACGGCGGCCGCCCGGGGCGCGAACACCTGCAGCAGGTTGGACCGGATGGGGAACGGTCCGGTGATCTCCCCGCCGGTGCTGCCGGGGACGATCATCAAGCGGTCCGGGACATAACGCAGCAGGAACAGCCACACGGCGCCGAGGAGCAAGGCGCCCGCGAGCATCAGGAAGCCGGCGTAGCTCAGCGTGAGCTTCAGCCGCACGCTCAGCCCGGGCGCCCTAGCCATGCCCGTCCTCGCCCCCGACGCCTGTGTCGATCCGGTACCCGACACCCGTCACGGTCGCGATGATCCACGGTTCGCCGAGCCGTTTGCGCAAGGCGGAGACGGTGATGCGCGCGGCGTTGGTGAACGGGTCCGCGTTCTCGTCCCACGCCTTCGCCAGCAGCTCCTCGGCGCTGACGATGCCGCCTTCCGCCGCGACCAGTACTTCGAGTACGGCGAACTGCTTGCGCGTGAGGGCGACGTACCGCCCGTTGCGGTAGACCTCGCGGCGGAACGGATCGAGTCGCAGGCCGGCGATCTCCCGGACCGGCGGCCGGTTGTGGGCCCGGCGGCGGTCCAGCGCCCGGAGCCGCAGCACCAGCTCCTGCAGTTCGAAGGGCTTGGTGAGGTAGTCGTCGGCGCCGAGCTCGAACCCGGACGCCTTGTCGTCCATCCGGGCGGCCGCGGTCAGCATCAGGATCGGCATACCGCTGCCGGAGGCAACGATCCGCTCCGCGATCTCGTCACCGGACGGGCCGGGGATGTCCCGGTCGAGAACGGCGATGTCGTAGGAGTTCACGCTCAGCAGTTCGAGCGCGGTGTCACCGTCTCCGGCCACGTCGGCCGCGATCGCCTCCAGGCGCAGGCCGTCGCGGATCGCGCCCGCCAGCTCGGGCTCGTCCTCGACGATCAGTACACGCACACCCTCGATGCTACGGGCCGGACCATATCGTCCGTGTATCGAATTCGTGATACGCGCCGGCAACACCGGGTTGCGTTGACTGGCAGCATGCCTGCCAGCGAACCAGTACGTACGGCGAGTCGCCGGACGAAATCGACGATCCGCGCGGCCCTTCTGCTCGCCAACATCGCGGTCGCCGGCGTCTTCATCCACCAGTCGCTGGCGCTCTCCTCCGCACCGGTCGCGTCGACCGGCGGCGCTCAGGATCGGACACTCGGCGCGGCGGACGGCGCCGTCGGCCAGGGCGTGACGGTGTTCGACGACGAGGTCCCTGCCGTGGTCAACCTCGATCCCGCGCTGCTCAGCGCGCTGCGTACGGCCGCGAAGGTTGCCGCGGGCGACGGCGTCGTCTTCTACGTCAACAGCGGCTGGCGTTCTCCGGCGTACCAGGAACACCTGCTCCGTCAGGCGGTCTCGAGGTACGGCTCGGCGGAGGAGGCGGCGCGATGGGTGGCCACACCCGAGACCTCGCCGCACGTGTCGGGCCAGGCGATCGACATCGGTCGCTCCGACGCCACAGCCTGGCTGTCCACGTACGGCGCGGCGTACGGGCTGTGCCAGATCTACGACAACGAGCCCTGGCACTACGAACTGCGCCCAGAGGCCGTCGAGCACGGCTGCCCGCCCAGGTACCCCGACCCCACGCACGACCCGAGGATGCAGAGGTGAGCCTGGCCGTCCGTCCGATCAGCGCCGCGGAGCACCTGGCGTTCGTCCAGCGACAGCGGTCGGTCAGCTTCCTGCAAACCCCGGCATGGGCCCGCGTGAAGACCGAATGGCGCAGCGAGTCCCTCGGTTGGTACGACGGCGCGAACCTCGTCGGCGCCGGGCTCGTGCTGCACCGCCCGGTCCCCCGCCTCGAACGCTTCACGCTGGCGTACCTGCCCGAGGGACCGGTCATCGACTGGACCGATGACCTCGACGCGTGGCTCCCTCCGCTGGCGAGCCGGCTCAAGGCGCACGGGGCGTTCGCGGTCCGGCTCGGTCCGCCGGTTCGCACCGGCAGTTGGAGCGCTGCGCAGGTCAAGGACGGCATCGCCGATCCGGCTGTCACGCGGCTCACCGATCTGCCGAGCGAGCAGGCCGGCTCCCAGGTGACCGCCTGGCTGCGAGCGGCCGGCTGGCTACCGCAGAACCCGGAGGAAGGGTTCGGGACCGGGCATCCGCAGTTCACCTTCGAGATACCGCTGGCCGGCCGCACCGAGGACGACCTGCTCCGGGGCATGAACCAGCAGTGGCGCCGCAACATCAAGAAGGCGGTCAAGGCAGGTGTCGAGGTCACGATCGGCGACGATCTCAAGGCGTTCCACGACCTGTACGTCCACACCGCCGAGCGCGACCACTTCACGCCGCGCCCGCTGCCGTACTTCGAGACCATGGTCGCGGCGATGCGCGCCGAGGATCCCGACCGCATCCGGCTCTACCTCGCGCACCACCAGGGCGAGCTCGTCGCCGGCACGATCATGGTCCGCGTCGGCGGCCAGGCGTGGTACTCGTACGGCGCCTCCTCCACCGAGAAGCGCGACGTCCGCGGGTCCAACGCGTGTCAGTGGGCGATGATCCTCGACGCGCTGGCGGCCGGCTGCGACGTGTACAGCCTCCGCGGCATCACGCCGACACTCGACGCCGACGACCCGCACCTCGGGCTCATCCAGTTCAAGGTCGGCACCGGCGGCCAGGCCGTGCGGTACGTCGGCGAGTGGGACCTGCCGCTGCGCCCGATGGTGTATCGGGCGTTCGACCTCTACATGAGGCAGCGCGAGCAGCTCCGGCGGCGCGGGCGATGAGGTTCGGCGTACGGGCAACGACAGCGGAGGTAGCGTGAGGATCACGGGCTGGCACGGCTGGTTCGGTACGTACAACGGCGTTGCCCTCCTGGCGATACTCGCTCTGCCCCTGGCCGCGGTGTGCGCGTGGGCTCTGGCGCGGCCGCGGACTGCCGCGGGTAGTACGTCGGCCTGGGCGTGGCGTTCGGCGCTGACCGAGGTCGGCATCGTCTACGGGACGGTGCCGTGGGTATGGATGACCATGCTGCCGGGCAGTCGGGCCGGTGAGGTTCCCGGGCGGGTCAGCCTGGTGCCGCTACGCGATCTACTCACGATGGGCACGGGTCAGCTGGTCGGCAACCTGATGGTGTTCGCGGCTTTGGGGTTCCTCGCGCCGCTGCGCTTTCGTGCGGTGGCGTCCTTGCCGCGGGTGCTCGCGCTCGCGGCGGGCTGCTCGATCCTGGTCGAGACGGCGCAGTACGTGCTCCAACTCGACCGGGTGTCGTCCGTGGACGACGTACTGCTCAACACGGCAGGTGCCGGACTGGCCGCGGTGGCGTCGCGCAAATGGTGGCGAGTATGTCGTCGGCATATCGAAAACCAGATACGCGCCGGCAACGCCGCTCAGCATTGACTGAAAGCATGACCTACAGCGAACCAGCACGAACGGCGGACCACCGCCCGGAATGGCTGGCCTCCGCAGCCACGACCGCTGTCCCGGCCTTGGGAATCACGATCTTCGGCTGCGAGCCGGACGAGGCCAACCTGTTCCAGCAACTGGCTCCGCGGTTGGGCGTACTGCCGACTCTCGTTCCGGACGCGGTCTCTGAAGAGAATGCCGAGCTGGCGTTCGGCAACCGGTGTATCAGCATCGGCCACAAGACCCGCGTCACGAATTCCACGCTCCGTGCCCTGAGCCGGAACGGCGTTGCCTACATCTCCACGAGGAGCATCGGCTACAACCACCTCGACGTGCGGTACGCGGAAAGCCTCGGGATTTCGGTCGGGAATGTCAGCTACTCCCCCGACAGCGTCGCCGACTACACACTGATGCTGATGTTGATGGCGGTGCGCAACGCACAATCCGTCGTCCGGCGCGCGGAGCTTCACGACTACCGGCTGAACGACGTCCGCGGACGCGAGCTGCGCGATCTGACCGTCGGTGTGGTCGGCACGGGCCGCATCGGTGCCGCCGTGATGGACCGCTTGCGCGGATTCGGCTGCCGGGTCGTTGCCACCGACAAATGGTCCAAGACGTCCGCCGAGTACGTGTCGCTCGACGAACTCTTGCAGCAGTCGGACATCGTCACGCTCCACACACCGCTCACGGCGGAAACGCATCACTTGCTGGATCGCCGGCGGATCAAGATGGTGAAGCGCGATGCGGTGGTCGTCAACACCGGCCGCGGCGCTCTCCTCGATACCCGGGCGCTGCTCAACGCCTTGGAAAGCGATCGATTGGGCGGCGCGGCGCTGGACGTCCTCGAAGGCGAGGAAGGAATCTTCTACGCCGATCACAGCAACAAACCTGTGGAAAGCGAGCTACTGCTGCGATTGCAGCGGCTGCCCAACGTGCTGATCAGTCCGCACACCGCCTACTACACCGACCGTGCCCTCAGCGACACCGTCGAGAACTCCATCATCAATTGCCTGAACTTCGAAAGCAGGAACCAGCATGGCTAGGCTGAAACTCGGAATCTTGTTCGGCGGCTCCTCGGAGGAGCACGACGTCTCCGTGAAGTCCGCGCAAGAGGTGGCCAAACACCTGGACACCGACAAGTACGAGCCGTACTACATCGGAATCGCGAAGAGCGGCGCCTGGAAGCTCTGCGACGCTCCGGCCCCCGACTGGGAGAACGGCACCTGCGTGCCCGTCGCGCTCTCACCTGACCGGAGCGTCCACGGGCTGATCGTGCAGGAGTCCGACCGGCTCGGTTCGCGTATCCGGCAGGGGCAGTACCGGACGATCAGCCTGGATCTGGTGCTGCCGGTGCTGCACGGCAAGGGCGGTGAGGACGGCGCGATCCAGGGCCTGCTGGAGCTTTCGGCCATCCCGTACGTCGGCTGCGACATCCAGAGTTCGGCCTTGTGCATGGACAAGACGCTGACGTACCTCGTCACCCGCAGCGCCGGCATCGCCACACCGAACTTCTGGACCGTCACGCGCGACGAGCTCATCGACCCCGCCGAGCTCACGTATCCCGTGTTCGTCAAGCCGGCCCGCTCCGGTTCGTCGTTCGGCGTCAGCAAGGTGACCGACAAGAGCGAACTGCCCGACGCGATCGCGGCGGCGGCGCAGTACGACGCGAAGATCCTGATCGAGGAGGCCGTCGCCGGCAGCGAGATCGGCTGCGCGATCCTGGGCAACGATCCCGAGCTGACCGTCGGCGAGGTGGACCGTGTCGCGCTGTCGCACGGATTCTTCAAGATCCATCAGGAGGACTCGCCGGAAACCGGCTCCGAGAACTCGACGTTCATCGTCCCGGCCGACATCTCGGCGGAGGCCCGCTCGCTCGTCCAGGAAACCGCGAAGGCGATCTACCGCGCCCTCGGGTGCAGCGGACTGGCGCGGGTCGACCTGTTTCTCACCGAGGACGGAAAGGTCGTCCTCAACGAGGTCAACACCTTCCCGGGCCTCACGTCGTACAGCCGCTATCCGCGGATGATGGCGGCTGCCGGTCTGCCGCTCGGCGAGGTGATCGACCGCTTGGTGACGCTGACCCTGACCGGGACGTCGCGATGACGACCGAGCTCGTCTTCGTGGACGAGTTCGTGCCCGGAATCCACTGGGACGCGAAGTACGCCACCCCGGACAACTTCACCGGCCGGCCGGTCGACGGGTACCTGACAAACCGCATCCTCGGCACGAAGGAGTTGTGCGCGGCTCTGGAAACGGCCCGGGACAAGGCCGAGCCGTTCGGCTTCGGGCTGCTGCTCTGGGACGGCTACCGCCCGCAGCGCGCCGTCGACTGCTTCCTCCGGTGGTCGGAACTCCCCGAGGACGGTCGCACGAAGCCACGCCACTACCCGAACCTCAACCGGGCCAAGATGTTCGAGAACGGCTATGTGGCGGCCCGGTCCAGCCACACCCGCGGCAGCGCCGTCGACCTCACCCTGTTCTGCCTGGACACCGGCGAACTCGCACCCATGGGCGGCGACCACGACCTGATGGACCCGATCTCGCACCACGGCGCACCAGGCGTCACCGCACTCGAAGCCCACAACCGCGAAACCCTCGCCACCGTCATGGAAGCCTCGGGCTTCGAGCGCTACGCCTACGAATGGTGGCACTACACCTTGCGCGACGAACCGTACCCAGACACGTACTTCGACCTCCCGATCACCTGACGATGAAATTCAGCCGACGCGTGGGGGGACTGTGGATCTAACGGTGTTTCCGGCCCGACGCGCCGACTGTGGTGGTTGGCGGGGAAGGTGCGGCGATGACCGCGACACTGCCGGATGTGGCAGGCAAGAAGAAGCAGATGAAGGAGTCGGCCGAGCAGCAGGCTGCGGCTGAGTTGGTGCGGTTGGCCAAGGAGCAGGGGTTGTCGCTGACCGGCCCGGACGGGCTGTTGAAGCAGCTGAACAAGGTGGTGCTCGAGATCGCGCTGAACGAGGAGATGACCGAGCACCTGGGCCATGAGAAGCACGGCCGGCCGGTGGCGGGCAATGTCCGCAACGGCACCCGGTCCAAGACCGTGCTGACCGAGAACTCCGGCCCGGTCGAGCTGGAGGTGCCGCGAGATCGGGCCGGAACGTTCGAGCCGCAGATCGTGAAGAAGCGCCAGCGCCGGTTGTCCGGTGTCGACGAGGTGGTGTTGTCGTTGTATGCCAAGGGCCTGACCACGGGTGAGATCTCGGCGCACTTCGCCGAGATCTACGGCGCGTCGGTCAGCAAGGAGACGATCTCGCGGATCACCGACAAGGTGGTCGAGGAGATGAACGACTGGGCGGGCCGCCCGCTGGAGCAGGTGTATGCGGCGGTGTTCATCGACGCGATCGTGGTCAAGGTCCGCGACGGGCAGGTCGCCAACCGGCCGTTTTATGCCGCGATCGGTGTGACGCTGGCCGGGGAACGCGACGTGCTCGGGCTGTGGGCCGGGACCGCGGGCAGTGGTGAGGGCGCGAAGTTCTGGATGAGCGTGCTCACCGACCTCAAGAACCGCGGCCTGCGGGACGTGTTCTTCGTCGTGTGCGACGGGCTGAAGGGCCTGCCCGAGGTGGTGGCGAACGTGTGGCCGCCGGCGATCGTGCAGACCTGCATCATCCACCTGATCCGCAACACTATCCGGCTCGCCTCGCGCAAGTACTGGCCGGAGATCTCCCGCGACCTCAAGCCGATCTACACCGCGGTCAACGCAGGCGCCGCCCGGGCCGCGTTCGACGACCTGGCCGAGAAGTGGGGGCACCGCTACCCGGCGGTGATCCGGCTGTGGGACAACGCCTGGGAGGAGTTCATCCCGTTCCTGGACTACGACGTCGAGATCCGCCGGGTGTTGTGCTCCACGAACGCGATCGAGTCCCTGAACGCCCGCTACCGGCGCGCGATCAGGGCCCGCGGCCACTTCCCGACCGAACAGGCCGCACTGAAGTGTCTCTACCTCGTGACCCGGTCGCTGGACCCCACCGGCACCGGGCGGGCACGATGGGCGATGCGGTGGAAACCAGCACTCAACGCGTTCGCGATCACCTTCGGCGACCGATTCCCGGCCGCCGAAACCTACTAATCAACCGCCGGAAACACCGTTAGCGAGATAGTCCCACGCGTGGGCCGTTCGGTCGCTAGAGTTGAAGCTGTTGCGGAACCCGTCCGCTTGGGGAATTGAGGAGCACTGATGTCTACAGCGATGACCGGAGCTTCCATTCGCCCCTTGGTGACCGCAGTCGCAGGCTTGTAACGCCGCGCGGGTAGCAGCAAAGTCAGCACACATCCCGGTCGCCGGGGCGAGGTGACACGTGTCACCGGCCCTTGGCGCTGTTTGGCGTCTCCGTTCGCCTTTCCGGGAGTTCTGCTGTGTCCGCTCGTCATTCCTCACTGCTCCGTGTACGTGTCCTGGTCGAACGCCTGATCGCTGCCCTGTTCGGCAGGAAATCTCAACGGTCGAGGTCAGCTCCGCCTGCTCCGAACTCCGCTGATCAGACTGTCATCCGGAATGTCCGCCTGCTGAGCTGGTTCAACTTCTTCGGCGACTTCCGCATGTACGGGCCGATTATGCTCATCTACTTCGCGCAAGTCACCGGCTCGTACACCGCTGCCGCCAGCCTCCTGGCGGTGAAGAGGCTGTCTTCGGCAGCGTTCGAAGTCCCTACCGGGGTGCTCTCCGACCGCCTCGGCCGACGCGGCACGATGATCGCCGGTGCCGTCGTCATGGTGGCCGCCCATCTCGGGTACGCCGGCGCTGCCGGCTACGGCCTCCTCCTGGCAGCTGTTGTGCTGGAGGGATTGGCGACCTCGCTGTGGAGCGGCAACAACGAGGCTCTGCTCTACGACACGTTGCTCGAAGCCGGCCGGGAGGAGGAGTTCCCCCGGCACTCGGGCCGGGTGAACTCGATGTTCCAGATCGCGCTCGCACTTGCGGCAGCCATAGGTGGCGTGGTCGCCGGCGCGTGGTCGCTGCGTGTGGTGGTCGTATTGTCGGTCGTGCCGCAGGTGCTGTGTGTGCTCGTCGCCTTGCGGGTCCGGGAACCGCGGGTGCACGGCCCGGTGGAATCGAACGTGCTGGTGCATCTCGGATCGGCCCTGCGCGGCATCCGCCGTAGTCCGGTGCTGCGCCGGATGACTCTGGTGTCGGCGCTTCGTTACAGCAGCGAAAGCGCGGCCCAGTTGTCGCCTGTTTTCGTGGCAGGGCTGTGGCCGCTCTGGGCGCTGGGCCTGTGGCGGACCTTCGGCCATGGCGTGGCCTTCGTCGGCTTCCGCGTCAGTGGTTGGGTGATCGGCCGGGTCGGCGCGGCCCGCACTCTGCTGTTCGGTGAGCTGTTCGACAACGTGGCGAACTTCGTGGCGCTGGTCAAGCCGACGGTAATTTCGCCCGTGCTGCTTGGGTCACCGGCCTACGGCATGTCGACAATCGCCCAGCAGACGTTGCTGCAGCGCGAGTTCACCGACCGGGAACGCGCGACGATGGGTTCGCTTGCGTCGCTGCTCGGCAGCGTGCTCTACGCGCTCGTCGCCCTGGGAGCCGGCCTGGTGGCGGACCGTTGGGGCATCGTTCCGGCGTTGCTCGCGATCCAGGCGGTAGTGCTGATCGCCCTTCCGCTCGCCTGGCGGGTGCACGCGCACGCTTCTTCGCTCGCCGCGGGCGCTGGACGGTGAGGGGATGAGCTAGCTGTGTGAGAGCTGTAGTTCGGCGACGAGTTTTTCGATGCGGGTGCGGATCTCGTCGCGGACCTGCCGTACTACCTCGATCGGTTGGCCGGCGGGGTCGGTGAGGTCCCAGTCCTCGTAGCGCTTGCCGGGGAAGGTCGGGCAGGTGTCGCCGCAGCCCATGGTGATCACGACATCGCTGGCCCGTACGTCGTCGGTGTCGAGGAGCCGCGGCGTCGTACCGGTGATGTCGATGCCGACCTCGCGCATCGCCTCGACCGCCACCGGGTTGAGCTGGTCCTTCGGCGCCGAACCGGCCGAGCGGACGTCGACGGAGTCGCCGGCCAGGTGCCGCAGCCACCCGGCGGCCATCTGCGACCGGCCGGCGTTGTGCACGCACACGAACAGAACCACAGGCTTGCTCACGAAGTAACTCCAGACTCTGTGTGGGGTACGACGACCTCGTCCGCCGCGTCGCCCGCCGTTGGATACAGCACCAGCACGAGGACGGCGCCGACCACCGCGCCGATCACCTGGAACACCACGAAGCCCGGGACCGACCCAGGTGCGATCCCCGCGAAGGTGTCACTGAACGCCCGCCCGATGGTCACCGCCGGGTTGGCGAACGACGTCGACGACGTGAACCAGTACGCCGCCCCGATGTACGCACCCACCGCCGCCGGCGCGGCAGCGGACCGTCCCGACCGGGCCAGCGAGAAGATCAACAGAATCAGCCCGGCCGTGGCGACCGTCTCGCCGATCCACAGGTGCCCCGCCGACCGATCGGAGGTCGACCAGGACACCGCCTGCTCCCCGAACATCAGGTTCGCCAGCACCGCACCAGCGATCGCACCGAGAACCTGCGCCGGAACGTACGCGGCCAGGTCCCGCACCGCGAGCCCGCCACCATGTCGTTGGCCGAACCAGCAATCGACCGCCGACACGACCGGATTGAAATGTGCACCCGACACCGGTCCCAGCATCAGGATCAGCACGGCCAGCCCCAACGCCGTCGCGAACGCGTTCTCGAGCAACTGCAGCCCGGTATCACCCGGCGACAACTCCGCCGCCGCAATCCCCGACCCGACAACCACGGTCACCAACAGCCCGGTCCCGAGGGCCTCGGCCAGCGCCCGCCGCCACAACGACCCCGTCATCCGCGCCCCACCGGTCCGCCGAGTTCGGTCATGGTGTGCTCTCCTGGGTGTCCGGCGCGGTCGGCGTCAGGGCGGGCGCCAGCCGGTCGATCCGGTCGGCGAGTTCGGTGTAGGCGGCTTCGAAGGCCGCGTCGGTGTCGGCCGGTGCCGGATCCGGGATCGACCAGTGCAGCCGCGGCCGGTGCTCGGGCGCTACGTGGTCGGGCGCCAGGTGTTCGTACGCGTTGTCGCACACCGCGATCAGCAGATCGTCCCGCCGTACGACGTCCCGCATCCGCGCGGTGCGCCACCCGGCCGGATCCAGGCCGTGGCGGCGGGCAACCTTCATCGCCCGCGGATGCACCCGCCCGGCAGGCTCCGTCCCCGCGGACACCGCCGGGACCTCGCTGCGGCGCGACCAGATCGCCGCGGCCAGCTGGGACCGCGCGGAGTTCTGCGTGCACACGAAGACCACACGCTTCGCCGCCGCCAGCGCCGGGGTCGCGATCGCGGCGATCGCCTCCGGCCGCAGCCGGACATAGGTACGACGCCTGTCCCCTTCGGACCGCGCACGGACCACGACGCCCGCGTCTTCCAGGACCTTGAGGTGATGCGCGACAAGGTTCGTCGGCATCTCCAGCGCCGCGCCCAGCTCGCTCGGAGCGGCGTCGCCGGCGACCAGCGTGTCCACGATCGCCAGCCGCGCCGGATCACCGAGCGCCGCATGCACCCGCGCCCGGTTCGCCAGCCCAGCTCGCTCAGCATTCATTGACTCAATGATCATTGAGTCAATGCGGTCTGTCAATCGGTCAGCGAGCGCACCAGGTCGCGGGCCGTTCGGCCGGCGCCGACCAGTGTGGCGGAGGCCGCTCCGGTCCAGTCGCCGTACCCGATCAGCCGCAGGCGTGGTTCCTTGAGGGCCTGCGTCGCGCCGTCGGTGGCGATCAGCCCGTCCTCACCGCGGAGTCCGAGCGCGGCCAGGTGACCGAGTGACGGCCTGAAGCCGGTGCACCAGATGATCGTGTCGACCTCGAGCAGGGATCCGTCCCGGAAGCGGACACCGCGCGCGTCGAGCTGCGTGAACATGTCGCGCGCCCGCAGTACGCCGCGATCGCGCGCTCGACGGACGGACTCGACCATGACGATGTCGCCCAGACCGGACACCCCGGCCGCACCTTCGCCCGAGCTGCGGGCTCGCTGTCTCGCGCTGGCGAGCTCGAACAGGACACGGCCATCCACAGCGTCCGGCAGGAAGCGTGGCGGGCGCAGCGTCGCCCAGGACGTGTCCGCGACGGTGGAAACCTCCGCCAGGATCTGCGCTGCCGAGTTGCCGCCACCGACGATCAGCACGCGCTGCCCGGTGAAGTCGGAGGCCTGCCGGTACTGCGAGGTGTGCAACTGCTGCCCACGGAACATCCCGGGATACGCCGGCACGAACGGACGCGTCCACGTCCCCGTCGCCGACACGACGTGGTCGGCGTGCCAGGTGGTCTGCCCCGCATGTACGACGAGACCTCCGTCGGCACGCGTCACGGAGTCGACCCGGAACGGACGGCGTACCTGCAACTCGTAGCGCTCCTCGTAGCGCGTCAGGTAATCGACGACATGCTCGGCCAACGGATAGCCCTGGTCGGCGGTCCACGGCGGCATCATCCAGCCCGGCAGCGACGAGTACTGCGTCGGCGAGAACGTGCGCAGCGTGGGCCACATCTGGCGCCAGGCGCCACCGGCGCGGTCGGCCGCATCGAGAACGACGAAGTCGCGCCCCGGGACGAGCCCGGCGCGGCGCAGGTAGAACCCGGTGGCGAGGCCGGCCTGCCCGCCACCGACGACGACGACCTTCATCAGGAAGCAGCGACCGGCTCAGGAGCGGCCAGCAGCGACGCGATCCAGCGCAGGCGCTCGGGGATCGGCCAGTAGTACACCCACGTGCCCCGGCGTTCACAGTCGACCAGACCCGCTTCACGGAGTACCCGGAGGTGATGGGAGATGGTCGGGCCGGACACCTCGAACTGCGGAGTGATGTCACAGACGCACAGCTCGCCGCCCGCCGAGGCGATGATCGACATGAGTCGCAGCCGGATCGGGTCGGCAAGGGCCTTGAAGACGGCCGCGCCGTCGGCGGCGGCGACCGGGTCCAGTGCCGCCTCCGAAATCGGAGTACAGCATCCGCTGCCGGTCCCGAGCACGATCTCCTGCTTTGACATAGATCTATCTTGACTCTTGTCGAATCAAGAGGCAAGGTGGGCACTGTTGATTAGATGAACGTCGAGTCAAGGCCGGCGCCGTCCATGCTCGCACCCGCCGCGCCCACGACCACCCCGTACACCTGGAGAAGACCATGAACACCACCGCGTCCGACCTGCCGGTCGTCGTTGTCGGCGCAGGCCCGATCGGCCTCGCCGCGGCCGCCCATCTGTCCGAGCGAGGCCTGGACTTCCTGGTCCTGGAGGCCGGCGCCTCGGTCGCGGCCGCGATCGACGAGTGGCGGCACGTGAAGCTGTTCAGCCCCTGGCGGTACGACCTCGACTCCGCGGCCCGGCGCCTGCTGGAGCAGGCCGGCGGCTGGGCCGAGCCGGACCTCGACACGCTGCCCACCGGCGGCGACCTGATCGACGGCTACCTCGCACCGCTGGCGAAGACCCCGGCCATGACCGACAAGATCCGGTACAACTCCCCCGTCGCCGCCGTTACCCGGGTGGGCTTCGACCGGATCCGCACCGCCGGACGCGAGAACGCGCCGTTCCTCGTCCGCCTCGCCGACGGCACCGAACTGCTCGCGTCGGCGGTCGTGGACGCGGCCGGGACCTGGCGCCGCCCGAACGTCCTCGGCGCATCGGGCATCCCCGCACGGGGCGAGGACCAGGCCGCCGACTTCGTCGTCCGGGCGCTTCCGGACGTCCTCGGCCGCGACCGGGAGCGCTTCGCGGGCCGCCGTACGGCGGTCGTCGGGGCGGGCCACTCGGCCGCCACCACACTGCTCGACCTCGGCGAACTCGCCGAGCAGGTGCCGGGTACCGAGATCGTCTGGGTGGTGCGCGGTGCGGACCAGGCCCGGACGTACGGCGGTGGCGACGCCGACGAACTGCCCGCGCGCGGCGCGTTGGGCAGCCGGCTGCGCGCGCTGGTGCAGTCGGGTCGGGTCGAGCTGGTCAGCTCGTTCCGGATCGAGGCGATCAGCACGGACGAACGCATCGAACTGGTGGCCAGGGACCGGCGGGTGGTCGCGGACACGGTGGTGAACTCGACCGGGTTCCGCCCCGACCACGACATCGTCGGCGAACTGCGCCTCGACCTCGACCCGATCCTCGGCTCGACCCGCGCACTCGCACCGCTCATCGACCCGAACCAGCACTCCTGTGGCACGGTCCCACCGCATGGCGCCGACGAACTCGCGCACCCCGAGCCCGGGTACTACGCCATCGGCGCGAAGTCGTACGGCCGCGCACCGACGTTCCTGCTGGCGACCGGGTACGAACAGGCCCGCTCCGTGGCCGCCGCGCTCGCCGGTGACTGGGACGCGGCGCGCGACGTCCAGCTCAACCTTCCCGAGACCGGGGTCTGCTCCTCCAACCTGGCGTACGGCGAATCCGACACCGAAGCCGACAACGCAGCCGGCGGCGGTTGCTGCGGCCCCGCACCACAGGCCGTCGAGATCACGGTGCCCGCAGGGCGTGGCCTGGCGACGGGTATCAGCGGTGGCCTGCTCACCGTCATCGACGACAAGCCCGCAAGCCAGTCGGGCTGCTGCAACTGACACTGCTTCAGACCCCCGGCGCCCAGCCTGGTCAGGTGTTCCGGCCGATCAGGTCAGGTGCGTCGGGGGTGTCGGAGCGGAAGATCTCGAGTTTCTCCGCGGCGGAGATCAGGCCGAGTTCGTGCAGGATGGCCGCGGAGCGGCGCCAGCAGTCGCGGGCGGTGCCGGCCGCGCCGAGATCGGCGCGAGTGCGGCCGAGGCCCCACCAGATCTCGGCGTCGAGGAGCGTCTGGGTGGCCTCGGACTGCCGGCTCGCGTCGTGCGCCCGCTCGAAGTGTGCGAGCGCCCGTTCCGGATCGCCGGCCAGCCGGGTGGCTTCGGCCAGGTTGCACAGGATGTTCGCGAGCCAGTTGGTCTCGTCGAGCGGTTCGGCGATCGCCAAGGCCTCGGTGTGCGCGGCGACCTCGTCGGCGGGCCGGCCGGCATGGCGGTACGTCAGGCCCAGGCTGGTGAGGCTGTCGGCCAAGGCGGTCGGTCGCTCGGTACGCCGGTTGAGCTCGATGGCCGCGCGCGAATGCGAGATCGACTCGTCGTAGCGGCCGAGCAGCCGGTACGTCGACGCCATCGCGGCCAGCTGCACCGCCTGGCCGGCCTCGTTGCCGATCTCCTCGTAGCCCGTGAGGGCAAGCGACAGATGCTCGAGCGCGAGACCGTAGTCGCCCCAGCGCAGCAGCGCGGCACCGATGTTCTCGTGGGCGACCGCGTGATGGTGCGGCTCGGTCGCCGCAGCCAGCAGCAGGTCCCCGATCCGGAGCCTGTCGCGATGCCGGCCGCGCAAAGTCAGCCCGAGACCGACTGCCGAACAGATCGCAGCCGCTACGTCCGGGTCGAGCATCGCGGCCTGGCGGACGATCGCGGACAGGTTGCCGACCTCGGTGTCGAGCCAGCGATAGACCTCGTCGCGGCCCCGAAGGTCGATGCCGGGCGCCTCGAGAGCCGCAGGCCCGACCTCGGTTCTCCAAGCAGCGTCGGCGTTGAGCAGCCGGCACGCAGTACGCGAGGTAGCGAGATAGCAGTGTAGCGCTCGCCGTACGGCGGTCGTACGGCTCGCCACATCGTCCGCTTCACCGGCACGGTCGCGACCGAACAGGCGCAGCAGGTCGTGCGCTCCGTACCGTCCCGGCCGCTGGCTCTCGAGCAGTTGCATGTCGACGAGGCTCTCGAGCATGTCCTCGGCGGTAGCTGTATCGGTCTCGGCCAGCGCCGCAACAACGGGGACGCCGACGTCGGCAGCATCCAGCAGGTTGATCCGCCGGAACAGTCGTTGCTCGGGATCACCGAGCTCCTGATAGCTGACCTGGAAGCTGGTCCGCACCCCGCGGTCCTCGGTCTGCAACTCGGTCAGCCGCCGGGAACCCGCGCCCTGCTCGGTGGCGGCGAGACGATCGGCCAGTGTTCGCAGGGTCCACGACGGCCGGGACGTCAGCCGGGACCCCGCGATCGAGACGGCCAGCGGCAGGGATCCACACAGTCGTACGACGTCGGCCGCCGCCTGACGCTGCGCCGGATCCGCCAGGTTGACGCGATCCGGACCGACGAGGCGACTCAGCAAGGTGATCGCGTCGTCCTCGGGAAGCATTTCGAGCGGCTCGTGCACGGCTCCCGGCAGGGTCGCCAGGATCCGTCTGCTGGTGACGATCGTCCGGCAGTTCTGCCCGGCAGGGATGAGCGGCTCGACCTGCCCGACGTCCAGCGCGTTGTCGAGAACCACCAGCAGCCGCAGGTCGTTCGTCATCGACCGGAACCTCGCGGCAGCCTCATCGGTTTCCACCGGGATCGTCCCGTCGGCGGCCCCGAGCGAACGCAGGAACCGTCCGAGGACGTCGGCCGGCTCCAGGGGCGCGACGTCCGGAGTCGACCCGCGCAGGTCGACGTACAACTGGCCGTCGGGAAAGGCATCGGCGACCAGGTGCCCCATGTGCACTGCGAGTTCGGACTTGCCGACGCCACCAGGTCCCGCCAGAGCCGCGATCGCGGTCGGCCGAGGGTCGTCCGAGGTCAGCTGGTCGCGGAGCCGGCGGACGGCGGCATCCCGTCCGGTGAACGTCGGCACGCCGAGCGGCAGCTCCGCAGGTATTACGGTCTCTGGTCCCGCACGTGGTTCGCTCGGCTCCGCACCCGCTTGCGGTGTGCCGGTCAGGACCGCACGTTCCAGTTCGCGCAGTTCTCGGCACGGTTCGATTCCGAGCTCCTCGACCAGCAGGCGGCGGCCGTCCCGGTAGCACTCGAGGGCCTCGGCCGGGCGTCCCGAACGCCACAACGCCGTCATCAGTTGCGCGCGCAGGTGTTCGCGCAATGGTTGCTCGGTCACCAGCGCGCTCAGTTCGGCGATCGCCTGGCGATGCCGTCCCAGCGCGAGCTCCACGTCGTACAACTGCTCCGCGATCGTCAACCGCAGCTCGGCAAGCCGCTGGGCGCTGGCACTCAGCGCGCGCGTCGACAGGTCACGCAACGCCGTACCGCGCCACAGCGCGAGGGCGCCGCGCAACCGGTCGGCCGCGTCCTCGAGATCGGACGCCGCTTGCGCTTCGGCCCGCAACCGCTCGGCCTCTGCCAGGTCGATCCGAACCTCCTGGTCGTTCAGCCGGTAGCCGTACTGTGTCGTCTCGATCAGTTCGCGCGCGCACCCCGCCTCGGCGAACGCACGGCGCAACGTGGACACCTGGATCGACAACTGCGTGCGGGCCGACGCCGGCGGACAGTCGTCCCACACCGCGTCGATGAGCTCGTCGGCCGACACCGCCCTGCCCGCCTCCATCAGCAGAGCGGCCAGCACCTGATGGGCCCGCTGCCCTCCGAGGCTTGCCGGTGTCCCTCCGACGATCACCTCGACCGGGCCGAGCACCCGGATCTCCACCCCGTCCCCGACCATCGCTTCAGGTTAAGCGATGGTCGGGTCCTTCCCCGAGTGAACAGGCTTACGCCCCTAGCAGGGCCTGACGCCGTCGATCATGTTGTTCAATCCGTTGTAGCGCGCCAGATCAGGCTCCCGATGTGGTGCGACGCTGGTGAACTGCCACCCGCCGCTCTTGTAGTTGTAGAACTTCGCCCGCGTGCCCTCCGTCTGGTGGTTCAGGTACGACGTCAGGCGGTCGTTCCACGCCGGCCTCAGCTTGCCGAGGTTGGTGAACTTGCAGTAGTACAGCGTGACCTTGTCGTGGTCGTAGTAGTCGCCCGCCCACAAGCAGAGCCGTCCGCTCGTGCAAGTGCGGTCTCCCTCTGCCGCGGTGCCCGGTACGGACAGGGTGACCTTGGCACTCCCGTCGTCGGTCATGATCTCGTTGAAGCCGACCTGATGCGCCGCGATCTCCATCTGCGCCAGCCGCGCGTCGATCGTGCGCTGCAACTCCTGCGCCTGCTTGGTGCTCAGGCCCGCGCCACGAGTCGAGCCACTGTTTTTGAACGCATTTCCATTTCCCCTCCAGTTAGTTGATGCGCCACCCGAAGAAGCGCTTGCACTTCGACGGGTCGACCTTGCGGTGCGAGCTGATGCTGTTGCTCCAGTTGCCCGCTTCGTCCTTGCCGTCGCCGTACATGTAGAGCTTGGTCACGTAGTGACCGGGACGGACGCAGAATCGGTCGCCCTTGTCGCTGTACGCCGTCCGCGTGTAGAACTCCACGGTCGCGTCGCTGTGATTGATCAGCGAGCCGGCCCGGTTGTCGAAGTCCTTGATCTGGCCCTTTCCGTCGCCGTAGTCACGGTCCGCGGTGGAATCGTCCTTGGCGTCGTGGCCGTTCTCGCAGTTCGAGATCGTGTACAGGTAGATGTGGTTGTCACTGCTCGGCAAACTGTTGGCGGTCGCCCGGCAGTCCTTCTCCCGCGCAGCTTCTGCCCCCGTCTTGACCGCGGGCCCGGTCTTCGGCGCCATCGCGGCCGCACTGACACCGCCCACCATCAGCACGGCAGTCGCCGCCGAGGTCAGCACAAGTCGCGTGCCCATCAGAACTCCTCTTCCTGGATGGCTGATTTCCAGGACACTAGGAGGACCCGCTATACGTCGGTTATCCCCACGCGATAACGGGCCTATAGCCGACGTACCTACCGTCGCCGGTATGAAACCTTCGGATCTGGTCAAAGGACTCGTGGTCGCCGCGACGACCTGCGCACTGGTGTACGGCGGGGGCGCGCAAGCGGCCGGCACCGCGGAGCAGAAGGAGAATGCCGCGCCCGACAAACCCACAATGTTCGTCGACAACGATCCGAACGGCTCCACGAGCGAGCGGTACCGGATCCGCGACTACCTCGTCAACCTGATCAACGGCGCTGAGAAAGACTCGGTCATCACGATCGCGTCGTACCGGTTCGACGACTACGAGATCGCGAAGGCCCTGATCGCCAAGATCAAAACCCACCGTGTGACGGTGAAGATCATCGTCGACGCGGAGCATCGCGCGACGAAGCCGTACCGGGACGTCAAATACGCCGCCGACGAGAGCAGACTCTCGTGGATCACGTACTGCACGCCGGGCACTTCCGGCGGCGCCAACAAGCGCACCTCGTGCATCGGCGATCACATCATGCACAACAAGTTCTACCTGTTCAGCAAGACCCGCGGGCAGTCGAACGTGGTCGTGCAGACGAGCTCGAACCTCAGCGAGCACTCCGGTCCGAAGATGTGGAACACCGCGTTCACCGCCATGGGCAACGACGGAGAGTGGCTGTACAACAAATACCAGGAGTACTTCTTCGACCTCAACACCGAGGAGAAGCGCAAGGACCAGTACCAGCACTTCATCGACGAGCACGGGCCGGTGTCCAACGCGAAGTACAAGCTGTATGTCTCGCCGCGCCCGGAGTCGAGCAGCAACGTCACCTTCGCGAACATCCTGAAGAGCGTGAAATGCGACGGAAACTCCACCGGCGGCACCAATGACAAGGAGCACCGGACCATCGTCCGGGTGGCCGCGGCCCAGATCGCGAAGGGCGGTGGCGCGGCCGTCGCCGCCCAGCTGTGGCGGCTCGACAACGAGGGCTGCTACGTCGACGTCGTCGGCACGGACGTCAGCCAGGCCAAGGACGGGCCGCTCCGCGGTGGTCTGCTCCGCGCGCCGACGGGCAAGTTCCACGGGCCGGAGGTCCGCGAGTTCAGCACCAACCAGTGCGGAACGCACGAGAAGAACATCCTGATCGACGGCAACTACGCCGGGAAGCCGGACCAGAAGGTCGTCTTCACCGGGAGCCACAACCTGAACCGCAAGTCGCCCTGGCACAACGACGACGTGATCCTGCGGATCATCGACGCGGACGTCCACGAGAAGTTCAAGGACCACTTCTTCAAGATCCGCGCCGCCGCGGCTGTCACGTGGCAGACGAGCAAGTACGAGACGACCGACCCGGACGACTTCAAGTTCAACTGCTAGCTCATCCTGGCTCCGGCGTGCAGCGCCAGACCGTCGGTTGCCGCGATGTCGGCGCGGAACCAGCCCGACGAGTCGACGGTGTACGTCGGACCGGAGCAGCTGCCCTGCGAGTAGTCGCCGTGGAAGACGTCGCAGTACACGCCGGCCGGAAGGTTCGTGTGGAAGCTCCGGCCGGCGAGGGGCGAGCTCTCGTCGTTGAGGACGAGGTAGCCCTTGTCCCCACGGCCGAACGCGATCGCGTCGTTGCCGTTGTCCCACCACTCGGTCACCGCGGCCCCTCGTACGGCGTTGTGGAAGCCGACCATGTTCGCGATCACCCGCCACGCGTGCTCGCACCGCCAGCGGTTGCTGTAGCACGTCGCGTCCACGGTCTGCCCGGCACTCGTCGACGGCGGCCCCTGGTCGTTCGAGCTGTACTCGTAGCTCGACATCACCTTCGGCGTACCGTACGTCCAGGCCAGCATGAACGCGTTCGCCATCGCATAGCGGCCGTTGTCGCGGAACGTCAGGACGCCGCTGCCGCGCTGCGTGTCGTGGTTGTCGGTGAACACCACCGCGCGATCCGACGCCAGCGGCGAGCCGAACGTCCGCAGGTACGCGAGCCGCTCGGTGTCGAAGATCTTGGCGAGGTCCTTCCCGTACCGGAACTCGAGCACATCACCGTTGCCGACGTACTCCTCCGGAGTGATCGGCTCGCCCGCGCCGTAGATGACCTCCTGATACAGGTACGCCGGACGCGACAACCGCGCCTTGACCGCGGCGATGTCCTCGGCCGGCATGTGCTTCGACGCATCCAGCCGGAACCCGTCGACGCCGATCGCCAGCAGATCGTTCAGGTACGCCGCGATCCGGCCGCGCACGTAGTCGGACCCGGTCGCCAGATCGGCCAGGTCGACGAGCTCGCAGTTCTGCACCTCGTACCGGTCGCCGTAGTTGACGATGTCGTCGTTCCCGTTACGCCCGCAGTGATGGAAGTCCTGCGTCTGGTACCTCCCCGGGTAGTCGTAGTGCGTGTACGACGACCCGGCGCTGCCGGTGCCGCCCGACGAGCCTCCGGTCATATGGTTGACGACGGCGTCGACGTACACCTTGACACCGGCCGCGTGACAACTGTTGACCATGGCAACGAACTCGCTGCGGGTGCCGCGACGGGTGCTGTCCAGCTTGTAGCTCACCGGCTGGTAGTCCTGCCACCACGGATACCCGGATCCCGGCAGCACGACATGCTCCTGCGGCGGCGAGACCTGCACCGCGCCGTACCCCTTCGGCCCGAGCACCCGGCCGCACTCGCGGCCTACCGAGCCCCAGTTCCATTCGAACAGCTGGACGATCACGTCCCGCTCCCCCACCGGCGCCGCCTGCGCCTCGGTCCTCGCCCCGGCCCCGGTCAGACCGGCCATCGCCAGACCCAGCAACAACACCAGCACGCGACGCATGAGCAGCTCCCTCGGGGCGGTGGGGCCTTCATCAAACCATCGGACCCCAGCGCCGCGCGACAGCCTGCGACCGACCGGTTGGCCGGCGGCTGGTTGGTCACGATTCCGGGCGGATGGGCAACCCCTTGTCGCGGCGCCGGGAAATCCGGCGCATACTTGAGTTCTGATGCAGACCTATCGCGCGACGACGCGTCGTCATCTGTCCACCAGCCCCTTCGCCGCCAAGGTTTCCGACGATCTCAAGAGTTTCGACGTCGGTGAGCGGGTGTCACACGACCGGGAAGGGCTGGGCCGGGTCCACTCCGTCGAGTCCGACGGCGCGGTGATCATCGACTTCGGAGCCGGCAGGCTGGTGCGGGTCGTCGCACCGTTCGCCAAGCTCCACACACTCTGACCAGCCTGAGCGCACGAGCGTCACTGAGCGTGAAGCAGTGAGCGCAAAGTAGCAACCAGAGTGGTCGGCGCGGCCTCGGAGGTGAGGCGGCCTGCGTCGACCTCGTCGGCGGCCGCGTGCAGCACGGCGTAGAACGTGGCGACCAGCCATTCGCGGGTCAGATCGGCACGGTAGACACCGTCTTTCTGGCCACGTGCGATCAGCTGGTCGACATGACGGAACGCGGCGTCGTGCTGATCGCGGAGTGCGGCGTGTCCGAGCTGGTCGATCGCGGCGAGCCGCACCTTGCGGTGGCGATCGAGCATCGGCCACGACGTCCGGACGAGCCGGTCCAGGGCCTCGTCCACGTCGAGCGCGTCGAGGTCGAGCGCGATCAACGCGTCGTCGGTCTCGGCGACGGCACGCCGTACGACGGCCTCCAGCAGCACCTCACGGGTCGCGAAGTGGCCGTACAGCGTCATCCGGGTGACGCCCGCGGCGGCCGCGACCTCGCTCATCGTCGGCGCGGAACCGCCGACGAGGAGATCGCGGGTGACGCTGAGGATGGTCTCGGCGTTGCGCTCGGCATCCGCGCGCCGGCGCGGCTGTTCAGTGGCCATCCCAGAAGCGTACGAACCGCCGTACCCGGACGACGAATCAGTGGCCGTGACCGTGGCCATGCCCATGACCATGACCATGACCGGCCACGGCCTGGGGCTTGCCCGCCGGCACCAGCACCAGGGCGACGAGTGCGGCGCCGGCCGCGGCGACCGCCATGGCCAGGTAGGCGTCGGTGAAGCCACCGATGTCCGGCGCGCCCGCACGCGACAGGCTCGCGGCGGCGATCGTCGAGACAACCGCGACACCAATACTGCCGCCGAGCTCGTGGAAGGTGTTCACGACTCCGGAGGCGACCCCGGACTCCGCCGCGGGAACGTTGGCCAGGGTCGTCGTGGTGGCTGTGACGAACACCGGCCCGAGACCCAGCGCGGCGATCACGAACCCCGGCAGGACGGACATGGTGACGCCGTCACCTGGCGAGACCTGCGTCAGCATCGCCGCACCGCCCGCGACCAGCGCGAAGCTCGCCACCGCGATGACCCGGCCGCCCACGCGGCTGATCAGGTGCGCCGCCAACTGGGCTCCGAGCGTGATCGCCAGCGCGACCGGCAGGAAGAGCAGGCCCGTCTTCAGTGCGCTGAAGCCGAGCACGTGCTGGAAGTACAAAGACGTGACGAAGAACAGGCCGAGCAGCACCCCGGTCGCCAGCAGCATCAAGAACGTTCCCGACACCACGGGCCGACGGGCGAGCGTCTGCGGCCGCATCAGTGGTACGGCGACCTTCGCCTCGGTCAGCACGAACGCGCCGTACCCGAGAACCGCTCCCCCGATGGCGGTCAGCGTCCCCACCGAGCCCCAGCCGGCGTCGCCCGCGTGGACCAACCCGTAGATCAGCGCCGCCGTGGCAGCGGTGACCAACAAGGCACCCGATACGTCGAGATTCTGCCGCTCGCGCGCCCCGTCCGAGCCCACCAGGCGCGGGATCAGGACGAGGATCACGACGCCGATCGGCACGTTCACGTAGAACACCCACTGCCAGCCGGGGCCCGCCGTCAGCACACCGCTCAGCAGTACGCCGATCGCGGCGCCGGCGCCACCGATAGCGGCCCAGACGCCCAGCGCGCGATTGCGCTCGCGGCCGTGGAACGTCGTGGTCAGGATCGACAACGCCGCCGGTGACATCAACGCCGCCCCGATCCCCTGCCCGGCGCGCCCGGTGATCAACACCTCCGCGTTCTGCGCGAGCCCGGAGGCCAGCGACGCCAGCGTGAAGACGGTCAGCCCGGCCAGCAGGGTTCGCCGCGCACCGAGCAGATCCGCCAGCCGCCCACCGAAGATCATCAGGCCGCCGAAGACCAGCGTGTACGTCGTGACGACCCAGGTCAGCGCCGCGCGCTCCAGGCCGAGATCGTCACCGATGCTCGGCAGCGCGACCTGAACCACCGTGATGTCCACGATCAACATGAACTGCGCGAACGCCAGCAACACCAACGTCAACCACCGCCGCGCCCCTACCCGACGCGGCGCTTCCACCTGCACATGGCTCATCACGGCTCTCCTAATCTATACACTCATGTATAGCTTAGTTGATACCGTACCCCCGTACCGAAAGCAAGCGGACCGAACGGCGGTCAGCCACGCCGGAGGGCTTTGAGGAGCTCGTCCTTCGTCATCTTCGAGCGTCCTTTGATACCCAGGCGCTTGGCGTCGGCGTACAACTCGTCCTTCGACGGCGTCCGCTTCCGGGCCCTCGAGGAACTGCCTGCCCTCGCGCCGCTGATCCGGCCGGCCGTGGCGTCGGTGCGTGGCTCCGGATCCGCCTCCGTGAGTTTGTGCGCGACGTCCTTGAGTCCGCCTTTGATGTTCTCGACCTGTCGTCCGAGCTTGTCGCCCAGTGATTTCGCAGGCATGGTGACTCCTTCCGCAGCAAGCGGCTGACTACCGGTACCCACCCGGCATGCTCACGAAGGGTGGTACGCCCGGTCGTCCGTCAGTCGGAGGTGCCCGCGAGGAGGCGGTCCAGGACGTCCGCCGCCTCGTCGTACCCGGCGTCCGCGATCCGCTGCAGCTCGCGCAGGTCGTGCGCAGCGGCTGCTCGTCGTGTCAGGAACTCGCCCGCGCGCACGCAGCCCTCGTCGAGGAGCTCGCTCAGCTCGTCGACGTCGTTACGCTCGTCGGCGAGGTCGGCGAGCCGGTCCAGGGCGCGCTCGTTGCCCTCGTCGGCCAGTGCGCGCAGGGTCTCCCGGTCGGTCTCGAAACTCGTCATGACGCCATGCTGCGACCTTGTCCCAGGGGCAAGGTCAAATGCGGGACCCTGGGCAGGTGATCACCATCGGCCAGCTCGCACAGTACGTCGGGATCTCGACCAAGACGATCCGGGTCTACCACGCGAAAGGACTGCTGCCCGAGCCCCCGCGCGACGCAGCGGGGTATCGACGGTACTCCGCCCAGGACCTGGTCGAGCTCATCAAGATCCGTACCCTCGCGGAGGCCGGCGTACCGCTCGCCCGGATCGCGACGCTGACCTCGGGGTCCACTGCCGAACTCCGGTCCGCGGCCGGCGAGCTCGAGGCGGACCTCACCACTCGCATCGACCGACTGGTCGCCACCCGGGCCCGGCTGCGAGAGCTCGGCGCGGGCCATAGTCCGTTCCTGCCGGGCGAGGTCGAGCGGCATCTCGAGCGTCTCCACGAGCTCGGGTTCTCCGACCGGTGGATCGGGCTGGAACGCGACCTGTGGATCCTGACGTTCGCGACCTCACCGGACACCGCTCACCGCTTCTTCACCGACCAAACCGCGGCACAGGCCGATCCCGTCCTCGGCCGGTTGTACCTCGAGTACGACCGGGCTCACGATCTCGACCCGAACGACCCGGCCCTGGCCGAGCTCGCCGAGCGCGTCGTCGACGCCGCGATCGAGCGCTACAGCCTCGACGACCTCGCCCGGGACTCGGCCGAGGCCGAACTCCCCCGGCTCGTCCAGTCCTCGATCAACGCGTCCTCGCCCGCTTGGGAACGCCTGGACGCCCTGATCCGCGCCGGTCTGCGCCGCGCGATCGCCACCCACGCACCCACTAGCACCTGAACGACGGGCGTCAGCCGACGTGGACCCGCGGCCGGTTGGAACAGTCGGGCTACTCCTCCGCGCCGGGATGGGCGTCGAGTCTGTCGGCGGGCACTCGCTCGATGCGGGTCCAGCCCTTCCAGCCCCGCTCCTCGAGGATCGCCAACAGCCGCTCGGCCCCCGGTGCGGATTCCATCACGGACGTGTCCATCAGGTTGACCAGCTGGTCGTCGACGTACCCGTTCCCCGTCTCACCGGCCTTCACGGCAGCGATCATCAAACGCTCCAGGAGGTCCGCGATCTCGTAGATCCTCGGATCGTCGTCCGGCCAGTCGAGTGCCTCGTTGACCATCCGGTAGAGCTCCACCATGTCGGGGTGCTCCAGCGCCTCGTGCTTCTTGGCGATGACATCGTCGACCAGATGCGGCACCTGCGCGGCGATCATGATCCAGGCGTCCCGCTCCAGCTCGATGTACCGCTCCTGGACACCGAGGCCGCGCAGCCGGTCCAGGTAGCCCACGACGCTCTGCGGCAGCGCCAGGTGCTCCCCCGCCGCGAGCCTGGCGAGCCGTTTGCGGGTGTCCTGCAACCGCCGGGCCTCCGCGCGCAGTCCCTTGTCTATCTCCTCGACGCCGGCAGCGAACTCCTCCGGGCTCGCGTCGAGGAGCTCCTGCACCCGGGCCAGCGGTACGCCGGCATCCGCCAGGGTGTGGATCCGGATCAGCCGCACCACCGCCGAGGCGTCGTACGACCGGTATCCGGAGCGATCGCGTTCGGGCTCGGGCAGCAGTCCGACCTGGTGGTAGTGCCGGACAGCCCGCACCGTCACCCCGGCGTACGACGCGAGCTGGCTGATGGTGAGCATGGGTCCCAGACTGCCTCAGGCGATCTTGCGGCGGTAGACGACCATCGCTGCGCCGTACGCCACCACCAGGATTCCGACGCACCAGGCCAGCGCGATCCAGACGTCGTCGCCGACCGGGGCGCCGGCGAACAGGGCGCGGATCGTGTTGACGATCGAGGTCACCGGCTGGTTCTCGGCGAACCAGCGCACCGGGCCGGGCATCGTCTCGGTGGGCACGAACGCCGAGCTCAGGAACGGCAGGAAGAGCAGCGGATACGAGAACACACTCGCGCCCTCGACGGAGTCCGCGGACAGGCCCGGGATGACCGCGATCCACGTCAGAGCCAGCGTGAACAGCAACAGGAGGCCGGCGACACCGAGCCACGCCGCGACGCCGGCCCCCGACCGGAACCCCATCAGCAGGGCGACGCCCACGACGACCACCAGCGAGATCACGTTGGCGGCCAGGGAGGTCAGAACATGCGCCCACAGCACGCCCGACCGCGCGATCGGCATGGACTGGAACCGTTCGAAGATCCCGCTCTTCATGTCCATGAAGAGCCGGAACGCCGTGTACGCGATACCTGACGCGACCGTGATGAGCAGGATGCCGGGCAGCTGGTAGTCGATGTACCGGACCGGCCCGGTGTCGATCGCGCCGCCGAACACGTACACGAACATCAGCATCATCGCGATCGGCATGATCGCCGTGGTGATGATCGTGTCGAGGCTGCGCGTGACGTGCCGCAGGGTCCGTCCGGTGAGCACGGCGGTGTCGCCGACGTAGTGCGTTGCCATGGTTGCTCCCTACTTCCTTTCCGACGTGGTCCGGGGGTTGTCACTGCCGGGGTCGCCGACGATCGCGAAGAAGACGTCTTCGAGGGACGGCTGTTTCTCGACGTACTCGACCTTGGCCGGCGGCAGCAGCTGCTTGAGCTCGGCGAGGGTGCCGTTGGCAATGATCCGGCCCCGGTGGAGGATCGCGATCCGGTCGGCGAGCTGCTCGGCCTCCTCCAGGTACTGCGTCGTCAGCAATACCGTCGTACCGCGTCCGGCGAGGCCCCGCACGGTCTCCCAGACCTCGACGCGAGCCTCGGGATCGAGCCCGGTCGTCGGCTCGTCCAGGAAGATCACCGGCGGATCCCCGATCAAGCTCATCGCGATGTCCAGCCGGCGGCGCATACCACCGGAGTACGTCGACACTCTGCGCGGCGCCGCCTCTGTCAGCGAGAACCGCCGCAGCAGGTCGTCGGCGACCGCGTCCGGGTCCTTCACGTGGCGCAGCCTCGCGACCAGCACGAGATTCTCCCGCCCGCTGAGGATCTCGTCGACGGCGGCGAACTGCCCGGTGAGGCTGAACGATGCCCGCACGTCCGACGGCTTCGTGGCGACGTCGAACCCGTTGACGCCCGCCGACCCCGCGTCGGCTTTCAGGAGCGTGGCGAGGATCCTCACGATCGTGGTCTTGCCCGCACCGTTCGACCCGAGCAACGCGAAGATGCTGCCCCGCCCGACGTCGAAGTCCACACCCCGAAGCACCTCCAGCTTCCCGTACGACTTCTCCAGACCCCGCACACGGATCGCGGGCTCGGTGTTCGGCGAAACGGTCATCATCTGCCTCCTGTGGGGGAACGACCGCACACAGGATGGAGGGTTGACGCGGCGTCAAGGTCAAGCGGCACTGCTCGAATGCAGACGCGGCCGCCTCCGAAACGAGTTGGTGACGACTTGGCGGAGGCGTATCAGCCACCCCGATCAGGCCTCCTATAGGCGAACGGATCAGTCGGCGCGAGTCAGTGCCGACGAATGGGGGTAGCGCAGATGACGAATTTCCTGGATCCGCCGACGGGCGGACTGGACGCGAAAACGGACGTCGCCTTTCACTACGGGCGTCGAGTGCTGTGGCTCGTCGTCGGCGTCTGCGTCTTTGTGCTGCTCGCACTGATTCTCGGCAACGGCGGCGGGGACGGCTTCCTGCCGCAGGCGGTCGGCATCGCTTTCCTGGTGTTCGCCGTCCTGCTGAGCCTGGTTCTCCTGGTCGCCGTCGCACGCATGCGGGATCGTCAGATCCCCCCGTGGGCCGAGCGGCTCCTCGCGCGCATCGCGCGGCTCCCCCACTGGCTCGCCGTACTGCGGTGGTCGGCGCTCGTCTTCGCGTCGGTCGCCGCCGCACACTTCGGTGCCGCGGCGAGTCTCGAGGGCCAGTCGAAGTCGATCGTCGACATCGAACTCGCCGGCAGCAGCAAGGCGTGGACGGACTGCGCGTGCGACGACGCCTTCACGAGGGCGGTACAGCAGGACTTCTGGTTCATCGCCTGCTACGTTCTCCTGCTCGTTCTTCTGGCGTTGTGGGCCGGCGCGTACTTCCGGCTGCCCGCGCTACGACGGGCACGCGTCACCGTGGCCATCGCCGTCGTCGTGGCCGGCGTACTCGATGTCGCCGAGAACATCCTGATGCTCGCCGGGGGAGCCTCGGACGGTCCCTGGCGGTTCGCCGCGATCTGTGCGTGGGCGAAGTTCGCCATCCTGCTCGTGACCGTCGTCTACGTCACGGCCGGCGCGTTCGCATGGTGGTCGACGCCGCGCTGGGTCCGGCTCGCCTCCTGGGCGCTGCCCGTGTACGCCCGGAAAGCGGCCGCGACGGTCCCGAAGGCGCCGCCTTCACAGGAGGTCTCCCAGGAGGCGACCGGCACCCAGACGAAACGCGGCGCTCCTCCCCCGCCGGAGGGATCTCGGTACGGTATCGCCCTGTCCGGTGGCGGTATCCGTGCGTCGTCGATCAGCCTCGGCGCACTCCAGGCGCTCGACGACGGCGTACTCGGCTGGTCCGGAGCTCGTGCTGTCACCGCCGTGTCCGGCGGCTCGAACCTGGCCGCGGGCTGGAGCATCTCGCGGTCCGGTTACCAGACCGCCGACGGCGGGAACCCTGCTCGAGTGGAGCCCGGCGACCTCAACCCTGCACCGTGGGAATGGCAGGACAACGGATCGCTCACCCCCGAAGAGCGGCACCTGGTCGACAACCTTGGTTACCTCGCGTCGAACGAGCCCCGAGGATCCGACACAGACCCGGCCGCCACCAACGCGATCAGGAGGGGCGAGGACGAGCAGGCTTCCGCGAAGTCGTCGTACCGTCCAGCGGTGTTCGCGACGATCATCGCCGGACTGACCGTCAACGTGGTGGTGATGCTGAGCATGCTCTGGGCGATCTCCCGGCCTGTGGGCTGGGCACTGCGCAGCCTCACGGACCAGGACGGCACCCTGCGGAAGGGCGCGATGCACGACCTCGTCGAGGAACACTCGCTCGCACTGCCCGGGATCATCTTCCTGCTCGTCGGATTCGCCGTTCTGATGCTCTGGGTCCTGGCCGGCCGGCTTCTCATCGGCCCCGCCCAGAACCATCAGTGGGCGCGGCTGACGCTGCAGACTCTCAAGAGAGCGGCGTACGCCGCGCTCGCACTGGGAGCGTTGCTCGCGATCACTGTGTGGGCCTTCGTCGAACTGGTCGGCGCGGTCGCCTATCTGTCGTTGCCCGCGCTGCTCGCTACCGCCGCAGCCGGCGCCGGTGTCGTGGGTTCGGTCGTCCGTATCCTCAGGAAGCCGGCAGCGCGCTTCGCGCCGATGCTCGGCGGGTTCGCCTTCATCGTGGTCGCGCTGGGCCTGGCAGCGCTGGCAACGTGGACCGCGGCCAAGCACGGGGTGAGCTGGTCAGGGCAAGACCTGGTCAGCTGGCAGTCCGGCTGGAACTGGGTGCTCGCGCTGGTGATCGTGGCCGCGGCGCTCCTGGGGCCCAGTCCCGAAAGCTGGGCCCTGGCCCCCTTCTACCGTGGCAAGTTGCGTCTGGCCTACGCCACCTATCGGACCGGGGACGCGCAGGATCAGCAACGGGTGAAGCCGTACGAGAACGACGACGTCGCCGGCACGGACAAGGCCAAGCGTGAACCTGGCCTGTCCGCCTTCAACCACGACGGGACAGCGACGCGTACGCCGCTGGTGGTGTGCACGACCAGCACCGTGAGCTCGCGTGCGGTCCGTACCCACTACGGCACCCCGGCTCTGAGCGTGACGTTCGACCCGGAGCGGACGACCTTGCATCTGCCCCAGGACGGACGCGGCAACACCCTCGAGTTCGCCGCATCCACCCGCGTGCTCGACCGGCTCGGCAACAAACTGCACAAACGGATCACGACGATGATGGCGGTCGCCATCTCCAGTGCCGCGGTCTCCCCGGCGATGGGGCGGTACCAGATCGGGCCGACCAGCATGCTGCTGACCTTCTTCAACATCCGGCTCGGCGTATGGATCGCCAACCCACGTTTCATCACCCAACTCGAAGCCGCCGGCCTGCAGGACCAGGCCAACCTCCGCTACGCACGCACCGGGCTGGGCTATCTGTTCAAGGAGTTCTTCGGAGTCCACGACCTCGACGACCCCTACCTCTACCTGACCGACGGTGGACACTGGGAAAACACCGGGCTGGTCGAACTGCTCCGCATCTCCGAGGTCACCGAGATCGTCTGCGTCGACGCCGACTCCGGGCCGGGCGACGCGACCAGCTCCCTCGGCAAGGCCATCGCGATCGCGCCCAGCGAATGCGACATCCGCATCGACATCAGTCTCGATCCCCTGCGGGCGGCGCCCAGCGGCTCACGCGTCCCGGCGTACTCGCCGCGAACCGTCAACGTCGGCTTCTTCACCAAAGGCGCGGGAACCTTCACCGACGACACCCCGGTCGGAGTCCTCTGGTACGCCAAGCCCGGCCTGGCCAAGCACATGCCCGCGGCCCTCCTCGCCTTCCACGAGCGGTACCCGACCTATCCCCGGGAGTCGACCCTCAACCAGTTCTTCGACACGGCGAGCTTCGTCGCCTACCGCAACCTGGGCCGCTACAACGCGCGTGAAATCCTCCTGGCCCGCCAGGAACTCCAGCAGGCCCTGACCGAACTGCTGGCCATCGCCGACCCCGCCACACTCGACGAGCAGCTCACCGCGATGGCCTCTGACGAGAACAGCCACTGGGCCGTCATCGAACTCTCCCGCGCCGCCCACAGCGCGGTCCCACCGGACGGCGCCGACACAGCAGCCCTGATCAGCGCCTACTGCCGCGCCGTCAGCAACTCACTGGTCTGACCCGTCGCGTTCACCGTCAGTCTGTTGGGCCAGCCAACGTTCTTCCTCAGTTGTGCGGCGGTTCGCCGGTGACGGTGTGGTCGGCGTGGAACAGTGCCTCGGCGAGGACACGGCGCAGGTGCACGCCGCGGATCGAGTACAGCGACCTGCGGCCGTCACGCCGTACGTCGACCGCGCCGGACAACCGCAGACGCGCGAGATGCTGCGACGTCGCCGGCTGGGACATGCCCACAGTCTCCGCCAAGGTGCTCACGTCGAGCTCGGCACCGTCCGCGAGCGCCCAGAGCAACCGCAGGCGGGTCTGGTCCGCGAGCAGCCGAAAGGTGTCGACGGCCACGGTGACCTGGTCGTCGGTCGGTGCGCCGAGTTCCTCGTCGGACTTCATGCATGCATCCATGCGCATATACGCATGCGACATGCTAACCTGAACTGCCGGTGCGACGCACCGTGACGCCTACTTCGCGAGGTCTTCATGACGCACTCCCATGCCGGCCAGGGCTCCGACCCTAACGCCTCCCCCACCGACAACCCGCCCGACAAGCCCACCGAACACAGCCATGGACATGGACGCGGGCACGGGCATGGCCACGGGCACGGGCACGGGCACGGGCATCCGGGTGGGATCAAGGGGTTTCTGTTGTCGGTCTTCCGGCCGCACAGCCATGATGCGGCGGACTCGGTGGACTCGGCGCTCGAGGCCAGTTCGGAAGGGATCCGGGCGCTCAAGATCAGCCTGGCCGGGCTCGGCCTGACCGCGATCGCCCAGCTGGTCGTCGTACTCCTGACGGACTCGACCGCCCTGCTCGCCGACACCATCCACAACTTCTCCGACGCGCTCACCGCGGTACCGCTCTGGATCGCCTTCGTCCTCGGCCGCCGCGCGGCGACCCGCCGTTACACCTACGGCTTCGGCCGCGCCGAGGACCTCGCGGGTGTCTTCATCGTCGCGATGATCGCCCTGTCTGCGATCGTCGCCGGGTACGAGTCGATCCACCGCCTGATCGACCCGCAGCCGGTCTCCAGGCCGTACGTCGTACTCGCCGCCGGCCTGATCGGCTTCGCCGGCAACGAACTGGTCGCCGTGTACCGCATCCGCGTCGGCCGCAAGATCGGCTCCGCCGCACTGGTCGCCGACGGCCTGCATGCCCGCACCGACGGCTTCACCTCCCTCGCCGTCGTCGTCGCCGCGCTCGGCGTCCTCGCCGGGTTCCCGCTCGCCGATCCGATCATCGGCCTCGCGATCACGGCCGCGATCCTCGTCGTCCTCAAGGGCGCCGCCACCGACATCTACCGCCGCCTGATGGACGCAGTCGAACCCGAGCTCGTCGACGCCGCCGAACGCTCCCTGCGCGACGTCGCCGGAGTACGGGAGATCACCGCCCTCCAACTCCGCTGGACCGGTCACCGCCTGCGCGCCGAAACGAGCGTCACCGTCGACCCCGAACTCGACATGGTCACCGGCCACGCGATCGCCGTCGACGCCGAACACGCCCTCCTCCACGGCGTCCCCCGCCTCGTCTCCGCCACCGTGCACCTCAGCCCCGCCGGAGAGGCCGGCGACCGACAACACCAAACCCTCGCCCACCACCACGAACCAGCCACCCACTAACCCGACACCTCCCGGCAGGACCTGACACGCGACATGACGGCAGCAATGAAAACGGTTATCGTTTCCTGTTGTGTCAGTCAGTCCATCCTCCGCCCCACCTGCTCGCGTCCTCCGCGAAGCTCAGCCCAGGCCATCAACCAGTCGCCATCGGCCCATCGTCGCGGGCCTGGTGCTCGTGCTGGCCGTCACCGTCGTGCTGAGCTCCGGGATCGGACCGGTGCCCGTTCCCGTCGGTACGACGGCCAGGATCCTGTGGGCCCATCTCGCCCCCGGCGAACACATCGCCACGTGGTCCCTCGCGCAGGACCAGATCGTGTGGCAGTTCCGGCTCCCGCGGACGCTGCTCGCAGCTCTCGTCGGCGCTGCGCTGGCAGTCGCCGGCACGGTCCTGCAGGCAGTCATCAGGAACCCACTCGCTGATCCGTTCGTCCTCGGCGCCTCCTCCGGGGCCTCCTTGGGTGCGGTTGCGGCGCTGGCAGCGGGCGCAGTGGTGCCCGGCGTCGTCGTCTCCGGCGCCGCGTTCTCCGGCGCCGCCGTCGCAGCACTGCTCGTCTTCGTGCTGGCCCAACGAGGCGGCCGCGTCGAGTCTCTGCGACTGGTTCTGGCAGGCGTCGCGCTGTCCTACCTCTTCAGCGCCGCGACCAGCTGGATCACCGTCACCGCGGAGCACGGCAAACTTCCCGGTCTGGTCTTCTTCCTGCTCGGCAGCGTGTCGACGGCCACGTGGAAGATGCTGGTGATCCCGCTGATCATCGTGCTCGTCTGCGTGGTCCATGCCCTCGCGCGGGTCGGACCGCTCAACGCGGTGATGACCGGTGACGAGACCGCGACCTCCTTGGGCATCGACGTCTCGCGGTTCCGTATCGAGATGCTGCTCGCCACCTCGTTGCTGACCGGCGCGGTGGTCGCGGTCAGCGGCGGCATCGGCTTCGTGGGCATGGTCGTCCCGCACATCTGCCGGCTCGTGGTCGGCGCCGATCACCGGCGACTGATCCCGGTCGCGACGCTCGGCGGAGCGATCTTCCTCGTGCTCGTCGACATCGTGGCGCGGACAGCAGCCGCCCCGCAGGAACTGCCGATCGGCATCGTCACCGCCGCCGTCGGCGCTCCGTTCTTCCTCTGGTTGCTCCGCCGCCGGCCCGCCGGAGGTGTCGGGTGAAGGTGCAACTGCAGGACATCACAGTCGAGTTGTCCGGCCGGCCGGTGCTCAGCGACGTCGACCTCGAGGTCCGCGCCGGCGAAGTGGTCGGTCTGCTCGGGCCGAACGGCTCCGGCAAGTCCACCCTGCTCCGCACGATCTATCGTGCGATCCGTCCGCGTGACGGCGTCGTACAGCTGGGCGATCTCGACGTATGGCGTTCCACGACGCGCGAGGTGGCGCGGCACTGCGCCGTACTGACCCAGGACAACGTCACCGAGGTGGAGCTGAACGTCCTCGACGTCGTCCTCCTCGGTCGCATCCCGCACCGCTCCCTGACGCGACGCGGCGCCGGGGACGACATCGCGCTGGCGCGCCATTGTCTCGCCCAGGTCGACGCACTCCACCTCGAGGAGCGAATGCTCCCCACCTTGTCCGGCGGCGAACGTCAGCGAGTCATGCTCGCCCGAGCACTGGCCCAGCAACCCAAGGTCCTGTTGCTCGACGAGCCCACCAATCACCTCGACATCGCCCACCAGCTGGAACTCCTCAGCCTGGTACGACGTCGCGGCGTCACAGCGATCGTCGCACTGCACGACCTCACTCTCGCAGCGGCGTACTGTGACCGGCTCGTCCTCCTGGAGCAAGGCCGCGTCGTCAGCGTCGGAGCGCCCGACGAAGTACTGACGCCCGAGCGCGTCGCGGCCGTCTACGGCATCACCTGCGACGTACTGGTCCATCCGCGGACCGGGCGACTGCTGCTGGCACTGACCCAGGCCGAATCCCCCGCAAAGGAACCCGTCGAATGATGAACCGACCGACCCGCCCTCTCCTCGCAACGGCCGTGGCGCTCGCCAGTCTGGTTGCCTGCGGCACCGTGTCCGCCGGCCCGCAGCCCTCGCCCGGTGGTCAGTCCACCGGCGCGCAGTACCCGATGACCATCAAGAACTGCGGACGCGAGTTCACCATCGCCAAGGAACCGCAGCGCATCGTGAGTCTCTCGCCCGGCCAGACGGAGATCCTGCTGCGCCTCGGCCTGAAGGACCGGATCATCGCGCAGGCGCAGGAGGCAGCGTCAGAACCGGATCCGGAGCTGGCTGACGAGATCAGGTCGATCAAGTCGTTGGGAGCCAAGACCCCACCGAGCAAGGAGGTCCTGATCGCGCAGTCGCCGGACCTCGTCTACAGCGGCACGGAGTACGAGTTCAACACCGAACAAGGCTTCGCCGGCAAGGACGAGCTCGTCAAAGCCGGGGCAACGCCGTACGTCGCGACCGCCGGCTGCGCGCAGCGGAGATCGACCGGAACGGTCGAGGACGCGTTCACGGACGTGCGAACGCTCGGCAAGGTGCTCGGCCGCGCCGAGCAGGCCGCCGAACTCGAGAAGCAGGCCCGCGCCGGCCTCTCCGCGGTGACCGAACGCATCGCCGGGCGTACGCCGGTCAAAACCGCTCAGGTCTTCTACGAAGGCGGAAAGCTCTACGCGATCGGCGCTGCGATCGAGGTCGACATGCTCCGCCTCGGCGGCGGCCAGAACGTGTTCGCCGCGACCGAGCAGCGGTTCGCGGACTTCTACGCCGCCGAGGTCAACGCCGAGGTCGTCCTCGAACGCAACCCGGAGGCTTTCGTGTTCGCCGTACAGGACGACACCCACGAGCAGCAGACAGTCGACTACCTGAAGCGCACGTTCGCCAGCACGCCTGCGGTGCGCAACGGCCGGCTGGTCGGCGTACGGAACGCCACGTTCGCACCTGGCACGCTGGCGTCGATCCAGGGCGTTTCGGCCATCGCCGACGGCCTGCACCCGCGGGGCTGACCGACCGTGTCACGCCCGGCCGGGACGCTCCTCCTGCGCGACCGGACCTTCGTCTACTTCCTCCTCGCCCGAACCGTCGCCGTACTGGGCTCGGCCATCACCAGCGTCGCGCTGCCACTCCTCGTCTTCCAGGTGACAGCTTCACCACTGGTGACGTCCCTGGTCACGGCGGTCCAAGTGGTCCCCTACCTGTTCTTCGGACTGATCGCGGGCGCGATGGCTGACCGGTTTCCCCGACGCCGGCTGATGCTCAGCTGTCAGGCGGTGTCGGCCGTCGCGCTCCTCTCGGTTCCGGTCGCGTCTTGGGTCGGCGAACTCTCGGCGGTTCATGCCGTCCTGGTCGCCGCCGCCATCGCCACCAGCTTCGTGTGGTTCGACGCCGCGGCCTTCGGAGCCCTGCCGGCACTTGTCGGCCGGGAGTACGTCGTACCGGCCAACAGCATGATCTGGAGCGTGACGACGCTGGCCGGACTCGGCGGACCGGTCATCGGCGGTGCTCTGGTCTCCGTGGCCGGCGCCGCACCTGCGCTGTCCTTCGACGCTGCCTCGTACGTCGTGGCCGGCGCGCTCCTGGCCCTCATCGGGAGATCGTTCGACGCCCCGGGCCGAGCACGGGCCGAGAGTCGGGGCGGACTGCGCGCCGGCATCCGGGAAGGGCTGGAATTCGTCTGGCGGCAACCGGTGGTCCGCTCCCTCACCCTGCTGGGCGTCGGCAACTCGATCACCGGCGGCGCGGTGAGCGCGCTGCTCGTGGTGTACGGCGTTCGCGAGCTCGGGCTGTCGGAGGATGGCAGAGGTATTGGCCTCCTGATAGCGGTCACGGCAGCCGGCGCCTTCCTGGCCGCGCTCGCCCTGCCGAGACTGACCGATCGTGTACCGATCGGGTGGATCACCATCGCCGCGCTCTCGGCCAATCCGGTCGCCTTGCTGCTGACCGCGGTCTCACCGTCACATCCGTGGGCCATTGGTCCGCTGCTGCTGTGGAGCTTCACCAACACGCTGACGGTCATCAACGGCATCGCCGCCAGACAGGTGGTCACACCGTTGGACCTGCAAGCGCGCGTGAACACTACTGCCCGGATGCTCGCCTGGGGAGGCACACCACTGGGCGCGCTGGCAGGCGGGCTACTGGCCGAGGCCGCAGGCGCTAGATACGCCTACGCCCTGATGTCCTCGGCGGTACTCGTCAGCGCGCTTCTCGCCTGGCGCTCGCCACTGCGTTCCCGCACCTTCGGGACCGTCGAGTCGCCCGTCGGCTGAGACACCACACCGCGGTCTACGCCGAGATCCAACTACGTCGGCGGTGGTTCGTTCAGGCCGAGCCGGGCAGCGATGGCGGCGGCTTGCACCCTGGTCTGTACGCCGAGCTTGTCCAGGATGTGGGTTACGTGGACGCTTGCGGTCTTGGGGCTCATGTAGAGCGCTTCGCCGATCTCGCGATTGGTCAGTCCGTCAGCTAGCAGCGCCAGGACCTGCTGTTCGCGGGCTGTCAGAGCAGGCGGACCAGCCGGCCCCGGTACCGACTCCGCGGGCTCGTCGGCGCTGCCGCCTTGTCCTGTGTCGATGCGGGCAAGTCGTGCGAGTACGCCGATCTGCTCGAGCAGCGGCTCCGCGCGGAGGCGTTCGGCAAGGCGCCGTGATGCGGTGAGCTGTTCGGCGGCTGCGCGTCGGGCGGCGGCGCCGGGGAGACTGGTCAGGACCGCCTCGGCGGCGCGCAGGTGCGCCTGCGCCTCCTCGTACGGCCGACCGAGCGCGGACCATTCCCGCGCCGCGAGCAGCCACGGATCCGGGTCGAAGGTGCCCGCGGCGCGCGATCGCTCGCCGTCGATTACGGCAGTCACGGCCGCTCGGGTCCGGCCTCTGGTGACGCCGCCGAGGCGCGACACCAACCGTTCGAGGCGGTCAGGCGCACGAATGGCCGCAGCCGCCTCGAGACCAGCAAGGAGCAGCCCGGCCTCCATTTCCTGATCAGCGCTTGCGTGCACGGTGCCGGCCACTGACAACGCCAGCTCGAGCGCCTCCTCCGCACGACCCGTCTGCAACAACAGGCGGGTTCGACCTTCGCCGTACGACCCGACGAACAAGGGTTGATCGCGTTCACTCAGGGACGCCGCCTGACGCAGCGACTGCTCCGCCGCCGCGATGTCACCGCGCGCCAGGTGCACATGGACCACCATCGCCTGGAAGAAGCCCAGATCGGACGGGGCCGACGGCTCGGACATCCAGGCAACAGCCTCGTCCCATCGACCGGACTCGTACAGCGCTTGGACGACGTTGCCGTCCATGATGTCCTCGAGCCAGTGCCGGCCCAGCATCAGCCGGCGTACCCGCCGCCCGACGAAGCGGGCGACCTGCGCGGCCCGGTCCGGGTCGCCGAGTCGCAGGTACGTATCGGTCAGGACGACGCCGGCCATCGCGAGGTCCTCGGGTTCGGCCAGCTGGTGCGCGATCGCGAGTGCCGTCTGGTGATGTCCGAGCGCTTGTGCGAACAGTCCCTGGAGAGTCGCCCTGAGACCGAGCAGGGCGTGAGCCTTGCCGACCGTCCGGGTGTCCGCGTACTTCGTGGCGAGATCGAGCGCGACCTGCGCGGGTGCCTCCGCCTCGTCCCATCGTGAGCAGGTGCCGAGCGCCATCGCCTGGCAGGCGCAGATCCTGGCCCACGTCGGCTCGTCGTCGGCGGACGCCAATCGCTGGGCGAGCTCCACGTCGCGCAGTGCCTGCTCGGTATCCCCGACGGTGGTTCCGAGCCAGCAGCGCGTCAACGCTGCGCGCAGCACCTCCTCGCGCGTAGTAGACATCGCCGTCAGATCGCCCTCCAGCAGCGCCATGGCCCTGACCGTTTGACCTACAGAGGCCAGGTGTGTCGCCGCGGACACGAGCAGCGACAGTTTCTCGGGTACGTCGGACGCGTCTCTGCGGGCGGAGCCCCACAACGACGCGGCCACGGCGTACCAGTGACCGGCCTCGGCAATCGCGTACCCCCGCTCGGCCGCCACAGCAGCCCGCACCGACCAGACGAGTCCGTCGTCGGCGTCGTCGGCGCGGTGGTACTGCTCAGCGACCTCCGCGACCGCGGCTGCGCTCGGCCGGTCGGGCAGAACCGCCTCCAAGCACCTCGCCAGCCTGCTGTGCAGCCGTCGCCGATCACGCGACAGCAGGCCCTCGTACGCGACTTCAGCCAGCACGGGGTGGCGTGCCGTCGCACCGTGCCCTGGCTCGCGCACGACGAGGCCTGCCGCGCACGCCTCCCAGACGGAGTCCGCGGAACCGGAGGCCGCGGCGAGCATCTCGTCGTCGGTCAAACCGCGGCCAAGGGTCGCGGCGGCGGCGACCACCATGCGGGCCGGCGAACCGACGGCATCGAGCCTCGAGAACAAGACCTGGCGCAGCGACTCCGACGGTTCGGCAGCACCGCCGGCCAGCTCGGCGTTGAGATAGGGGTTGCCGGAGCTGCGCGCGTACACCGCCGCCACGACCTCAGCGGAACACTCCGGCAGTTGGCGAGCGGTCTCCTCCAGTGTCAGCCGGCGCAGGGGTACGTCGGTGACCGACAGGATGCGCAACTGTTCCCCGAGCCACCGCGTGTGCTCGGGGTCAGGGTCCTCGTCGCGCCAGGTCAGCAGGACCAGCAGACCCGACGCGGGGAGGTTGCGGCTCAGATGCGCCAGGAAATCCAGAGTCGACGCATCCGCCCAGTGCACGTCCTCGACGACGAGCACCGCGCCGCCTTCGGCGATCTCGCCCATCGTGCGCATCATCGACTCGACGGCCCACGCTCGCCCCGCCGCAACCGACGTGAACACCTCGCCGTCGGGATCCCGGCCCACCCCGAGCGCGGCGTCGAGTCCGCCGTACGCCACCGCACCGGACAACGGCGCGCAGGCACCGCTCAGGATTCTCAGACCGTCGGAAGCGGCATCCGCCACGGCAGCACGCACCAGCGTCGTCTTCCCGATTCCCGCGTCACCGCGCACGATCGCGACGGCCGACTGTCCAGACAGTCCAGCCGTCAGCTCCCCCAGCAGTGCGAGCTCCCTCTCGCGGCCGATCATCGCCCCGCCCACTCCACCATCATGCGCCCGTACACCTGGCCCGGTAAGGCATCGGCCACGGCCGTCTAAGGAAACGCCGCGACGACCCGCGCGCGGATGCCCGATGTGCTGAACCCGCCAGCGGACGGACTCTGATGGAAACACCGAACTCCACAAGGAGAAGTCATGAACAACAAGCGTTTCATCCTCACCGCGCCCGTCCTCGCCGTTGCCGCTCTCGCGTTCACAGCGGCGGAGTCGAACGCCAAGGTCCTCCCCGTAGACCCCGCCCCCGCTGCCGCCATCCTTCCCGAACCCGGCCCACCGACCTACCCGAACTATGAGCCGGTCCCGGCGGTCCCGGCCCAGTCCGACATCACCGCCTCCACTGTCGCCTCGGACGACACCGCATCCGAAGCACTCCAAGCCGGCGCATCAGGCCTCGGCGGTGCCGCCATCGCGTTCGCCGGCATGTGGCTCTACCGACGCCACCAGACCCACCTCGCCTAGAGACCTCCGAGACGGTTGCCCTGCGCCACAATTGACCTACTCCACGGATTCTTCTTCTGTTGCACGATGCGTCGTCACGCAGGCCGGTTCGGTAGTCGCGGTCGAAGCGTTGTACAGCAGGGGATCCGGGCGTAGCGTCGGCATCGGATTCTGGCGACGCGGCCGGCTGGGGGGCTTGGTGCGCGACCTCGCCTGGGGGGCATTGGGAACACACGAGCCGCGTAGGGATGGACTACGCGCGCGCCTCGCCGTGAGGAGACCGTCCGGCCCGAGACACGGACCGGGCACTCGATCTCCGGAGGGGGAAGACAATGACGTCTTCACTGGGGGCCGGCCCATGGGCCGGCAAACGGAGGACGCGGCGGCCGTTGATCGCTGCCGCGATCCTGGTACTGGTAGGTAGCGGGCTGGCCGGGTCTCCGGCGCTCGCGGCGCATCCCGAGGTCAGTCTGGCGGGCAGCAACTTCGAGATCGACACGAACGCGAACCTCAAGGTGGACGACGCGGCGCCGTCGATCGACTGGGCGAGCGTCACCGAGTCGCGCAAGGCAGACAAGCCGACGGGTGCCACCGACGATTCGTTCGGCCAGGGCACCAAGGAGGACACCGCCGTACCCAGTGTGGTCGACGGCAGCATCCCGCCCAACAAGAGCGATCTGCTGACTTTCGGCGTCTACCTCGAGACGGTCGGTACGGACAGGTTCCTGCACATGTACTGGCATCGTGTCCAGGAGCCGTCCGGCACGACCAACATGGACTTCGAGTTCAACCAGTCCTCGACTCTGACGGCCAACGGTGTGACACCGGTCCGCACCGCGGGCGACGTACTGATCCAGTACGACCTGTCCCAGGGCGGCACCAACCCGGTGCTGTTCCTGTCCCGATGGGTCACCACCGGCGCGACCTCACAGTGCGAGGCTTCCAACTCGCTGCCGTGCTGGAGCGACAAGCAGAACCTGACCGCACAGGGTGACGCGACGGGCTCGATCAACACCACGGCGATCCCTGCCGGCGAGGCGGACGGGCTCGGCGGCATCTCGGCCCGGACGTTCGGCGAGGCGTCGGTCGACTTCAACGCTCTTGTCGGCGGCGACCAGTGCGTCGGGTTCGGAAGTGCCTACCTGAAGAGCCGTTCGTCCGACTCCTTCACCTCGGCGCTGAAGGACTTCATCGCCCCGGAGCCGACCAACATCAACCTGTGTGGCACGGTGAACGTCGTCAAGACCGACGACGCCACGCCAGGAGCCCCTCTGGCGGGCGCGGTGTTCCAGCTGCGCAAGGACAACGCACCGCTCGGCGGATCACCGGGTGCGGAGGACACCACCGTCGGCACGTGTACGACGGCCGCCACCGGCACCTGTTCGTTCGGCAACCAGGTCCTGCAGGGACAGTACTGGGTGGTCGAGACGGTTGCACCGGCCGGGCACGATCTGGCCAGTCCGCCGTACCAGCTCGTCACGGTAACGACCGGTCAAACCGCCACAGTCACGTTCGTTGACCCACGGCAGCGTGGCGCGATCCTCATCACCAAGACCAGGAAACACGCGGCATCCGGCTCCGGATCGCATCCGCACGCCGGGGTGACGTTCACCGTGAACGGCGCCAGCAAGGTGACCGACGCCAACGGTCAGGCGTGCTTCGACGGTCTGCTGTTCGGGAGCTACAACGTCACCGAGACGGTTCCGGCCGGTTACGTCGCCGACGGCGCCACCACGAAGGCAGTCCTGGTGGACAACAAGGCGGGCTGCAGCGATTCGCCGTACGTCGGCGAGACTGTCGCTTTCGGCAACACACCGCTCACCGACCTGTCGGTGTCGGTCGACTCGCAGATCGACGGCGGTACGGCGTCGACCATCACCTGCACCGGTCCTGGTGGCGGGACGGTCGCCAACGGTACGACAGGTGCGAACGGTGACGGTTCGGCTTCGGCCACGAACCTGCCGCCGGGAACCTACACCTGCACGATCGTGATCGACCCGTAGCAGGACGCTCTGCCCGCATTCCCTCCAGTAGGGCAGAGCGCAGGGTGCCCGGAGTCATCAAGACTCCGGGCACCCTGTCGTTGCCTCACCACGCAACTTTTCGGGTCTGGCGAGTATCGAGCTAGGCAGGAGTGCGACTTCGTACCCCGGATGCTGTTGGAGAGTGATGGTCAACATGTCGAGACGACTCAGTACTGCGGGGCGGGTGGCTGCTGCCGCTGCGCTGGCGACGGGGATGCTGGCCGGGGCTCCAGGCGAAGCCTTGGCTGCTGACACAACCTCCACCGCGGCGTGCAAGATCGAGCCCGGGTCGGTGACCTCCGGTGGCGATCACACGCACCGGGTGATCACCGCCGGCTCACCGTCAACGGTGCACGAGAAGGCGCGGTACGCCGACATCTATTCTGAGGGACTGCCCAGGTTGAGCAGCCTGTTCTTCAACGACCCGGTCGTTCCTGGTTTCGGCGGTGCGTACGCCGGCCATGTGGTGATCGGCTCGGGGCTGTACAGCAGCACGTACTTCCTCACGGAAGGCGGCGAGGTCGACCGGTCGCAGTCACACAACTTCCGGATCGGTGGCGGCTGGGGTGACGCCACCTTCCTCGAGAAGAGCTACCCGCACGACACGAACCCCTGGGCCTTGGTCAACCACTACGCGCTGCGCGGAAACGGCACGCTCACCCGATGGGACTCCAAGGGCGGGTTCGGTTGGACCAACCCACAATCCGCGGGCGGCTTCTCGGCAGTCAAGACGATGACGCTGATCAGCCAGACCGCGACGTACGACACCTTCCTGGCCACCACGCGCGGGGGCGCTCTCTACACGATCCGGCTCCCCCTGACGTCGCCGATCAAGCCGGTCGTCAAGAGAGTGCGCGACTCCACTTGGCAGGCGTTCGACGCCCTGATCGCCGAGAAGTGCGGCCAGTACGGCACCCTGCTGCTCGGCATCGACAAGGACACCCAGTCCGGCTACCTCTACGCCGTCGGCCACGCGAACGGCGCTGCCACGGTCATCAAGGGCCTCGGCAAGGTACCGGCCACCTTCACAGACCCGCTCTATTTCCGCCACGCAGCCGAGCCCGGCACCGCTCCACTGCTGTTCGGGGAGTGACGCGTACGCCGCTCTCGCGCCGTACCTCCCCGTAGCGAGGGGTCGTCAGTCCGACTGTGGACCGCCGGCTGGCGCCTCGGTCTCCGACGTCGGCGGCGTACCGGCCGCGTCACGAGTTGGTGCACGCTGTGCCGGGACGGCCGGTGTCCGCCGCGCCGCACGCAGCACCCCGATGACGGCGCCGATGAGCCACAGCGCGAAGGCCGCGGACGCCATACCGCCGCTCCAGAAGCCGGACAGGCACAGCGCGGCGACGGCGTACGACAGCCAGGTCGCCCACGCCGGCAGGACCCGCGCCCGCTGGCAGATCCGCGTCGTGACAGCGATCAGCACACCGCATCCGATCAGCCCGGTGAGTGCGAGGACCAGCCCCGCCGTGCCGAGCGCGCGGGCGGTGTCCGGGTCAGCTGTGAACTCGCCAGACCATGCCGCGAGCGCACTCGCCACATCGAGCGAGACACCAGTGATCAGCAGCCCGCCGAACAGCGCCGCGGCCGGCACGATCGCATGCGCGAGCGGGTCGCCGCCCGACAACCCGTCCAGCACTCGCCGCAGACCAGTTGCGAACCACAGCAGCAGCGCGACCCCCGCAGCGAGCACCGGCATCCCGATGCCGGCAGCGACCTGCCGCGCGTCGTCGTTCAGCCTCGCGAGGATCTCCGAGTCCGACATCCCGGGATCGTCGACGCCGACCAGGTAGCCCAGCGCCACTCCGCCGGCAAGCAGCCCAATCGAAGCAGCACCCGCCCATCCCGCCCGCCGAAGAGCCTGTGCCTCGTCCATGCCGCCTCCCACAGTCGCCACCACGGGTGGTCGGAGGTGACGCACACACCAAGACCCGGCCCGCGGCGCGTAGCCCCACTCCGAGCATGCGGCCGCGCCGAGCCACCAGCAAGAGCCGCGGCGGATGACAATATTCGGTGTCTTGACGATGCCCTGCCTGCTAGAACACTGGCATGGCGGATCGCAGCATTGTCGTGGTCGGGGCCGGCATCGTTGGGGCGTCGCTGGCGTACCACCTAGCGGGGCGCGAGCGGCCGGTCACGCTCATCGATGCGGAACTTCCTGGTTCGGGCGCCACGAGGGCTTCTTTCGCCTGGATCGGGCGACCGGTCTCCAGTGACTTGCCGTCAGCGTCGCTGCGCTACCTCGCCCTGGACGAGTATCGGCGGCTGGAAACAGAGCTTCCCGAGTTGTCGATCCGCTGGTCGGGTTCCCTCAGCTGGGACGGCTTTGACGAAACCCCCGGGGCGATTACACGCGATGCCGGGTCGCTGGAGCCGCACCTGCTGAATCCCCCGGCCGAGGCCGGCCATCGCCCGGAAGATGCGGCGTTCGACCCGCTCGCGACGACCGAACTCCTGGTCGCCGCCGCACGCGATCGGGGCGCGCAACTGCTGACGGGCACGCCGGCGATCGCCCTCGACCACCAAGCGGGCGCCGTGAGCGGTGTCCGGACGACCGCCGGAGTTCTTTCCGCTGGGACCGTCGTCCTGGCTGCCGGCACCGGCACGGTTGCCCTGTGCTCCGGGATCGGCGTCACCCTGCCCGTCGAATCGTCCCCTGCAATTCTCGTCCGGCTGCGCGCGACGCCGGGCCTGGTCCGAGCGATCGTCGCGACGCCCTCCTTGGAGGCCCGGCAGCTCGACGACGGAACGATTCTGGCTCCCACTACGTACAGCGGAGAGACGGACCAGGCCGCGCTACTCGAAACCGCGCGACGTGTCCGCGACCGGTTCGCTGCTTCCTTCGCCGGGGCCGGCGACACGGAGGTCGTCTCCGTCGAGATCGGCTGGCGACCGATGCCCACCGACGGCGAACCGATCATCGGCCGGCCCGCCGGCACCCAGGGCCTGTACGTCGCTGTGATGCACTCGGCGATCACGCTGGCGGCCGCCGTTGGCCGCCTTGCCGCTGACGAGATCCTCACCGGGGTACCGGCCCCCGAGCTCGCCGGCTGCCGGCCAGACCGGTTCCAGTGACGCGCCGGGAGCGCATGATGAGGTGTGGATCGGAATGCGGTGCATGAGGAGCTGGAACGCGCACGGCTGACCTTCCACGAACTGGTAGAACACGCCGACACCGACGCCCTGCGCCGACCCTCGAACGGCACGCGATGGAACAACCAGCAACTGCTCTTCCACATGCTGCTGGGCTACCTGATCATCCGCGCCTTGCTCAGGCTGGTCCGTGTCTTCGGCCGCCTGCCGCGCGGAGCCAGTCGCACGTACGCGCGGCTACTGAATGCAGCAACCCGACCGTTCGACGAGGTGAACTTCCGCGGCTCGTACGCCGCCGGCCGCACCGTGAGCCCGCAACGCATGCTCGTGATGTTCGACCACGTCATCGACAAGCTCCACCGACGCCTCGACGCCGAATTCGACACAGACCTGGCCCGGGGCATGCACTACCCGACCCGCTGGGATCCGTTCTTCAAGGACTACATGACCCTGGCCGACGTCTACCACTTCCCTACCCAGCACTTCGACTTCCACCGGCGGCAG